>JBDHQQ010000057.1:0-14921 GCA_039807145.1 Pseudoxanthomonas sp.
TCGACATCGGCGCCAACCTGACCCACGACAGCTTCGACTGCGACCGCGACGCGGTGCTGGCGCGCGCGCGCGACGCCGGGGTCGCGGCGCTGGTCGTCACCGGCGCCAGCCGCGAGCACAACCCGCAGGCGCTGGCCCTGGCGCAGGCGCATCCGGGCTTCCTGTACGCCACCGCCGGCGTGCATCCGCACCACGCCGTCGAATACACCGACGAATGCGACGCCGAGCTGCGCGCGCTGCATGCGCACGCCGAAGTCGTCGCGGTCGGCGAATGCGGGCTGGACTACTTCCGCGATTTCTCACCGCGACCGGCCCAGCGCAAGGCGTTCGAACGCCAACTGCAACTGGCCGCGGACAACGGCAAGCCGCTGTTCCTGCACCAGCGCGACGCGCATGTCGATTTCCTCGCGATGATGAAGAACTTCGACGGCCGGATCGGCCCGGCCGTGGTGCACTGCTTTACCGGCACCCGCGAGGAGCTGTTCGACTACCTGGACCGCGACTGGCATATCGGCATCACCGGCTGGCTGTGCGACGAGCGCCGCGGCCAGCACCTGCGCGAGATCGTCAGGCACATCCCCGCGAACCGGCTGCTGGTCGAAACCGACGCCCCGTACCTGCTGCCGCGCACGCTGCGGCCGATGCCGAAGGACCGCCGCAACGAACCGGCGTTCCTGCCGCACATCGTCGCCGAGCTGGCCCGCGACCGCGATGAAGCGGCAGCCGAAACCGCCGCCGCCAGCGGCGCCGCCGCGCGGGCGTTCTTCCGCCTGCCCGGCGCGGCGGCCTGAGGCCCCATTCAACGCACCCCCGGCAGGACCAGGGCGACCTCGTGCGCGGCTTCGCCGACCGGCATCTGCCGCACCAGGTTGACCCGCTCGATGCCGGCCCGGTTGCAGGCGCGGGTCACTTCGGCCATCAGCTTCTGCCGGGTCTCGTAGACCTGGGCGAAGTTGTGCTGCCCGGTCCATTCGCCGACCTCGCGCTGGCTGGGCAGGGCGCGCGGCGCCGCGCAGTCGAACACGTACTGGACGGCCTGGACCTGCGGCAGCGGCCGCGCCTCGCCGGCGAAGGCGATCGGCGCGCAGCCGGCGGCGCCAGCGACCAGGAGGGACAGGCTGCTGGACAGGAGGAAGAACTTGGCGTTCATGGCGATTCCCTTGCGTGAAAGCCGGCGATTCCGGCGCGGCCAGCGTCGCCCGCCGGCCGCTTGGGGGTCTTGAGGGAAGCCGCGGGGTCCGCCGAGGCTGTGCTTGGAAAGCTTGGGGAATGCTTGGGCCGGCCCCGGCCGCCGGACACGTATGCTTGGACAGCCCCGGGAATCAGGTCTTCGCGCGATGTCCCAGCCCGAACCGCCCAGCCGCCTCGCCTTCGACGACGTGGTGATCGACACCGCCGGCCGGCGCCTGTGGCGCGGCGGGGTCGAGCAGTCGCTGGAGCCCAAGGCCTTCGGCGTGCTGGCCCTGCTGGCCGGCGCGCCGGGGCGGGCGTTCGCCCGCGACGAGATCCTCGACGCGGTCTGGGGCCATCGCCACGTCACCCCCGGCGTGCTCAACCGGGTGATGACCCTGCTGCGCCACGCGCTGGGCGAGGAAGCCAACGCACCCCGCTACCTGCACACCGTGCACGGCGTCGGCTACCGCTTCGACCTGCCTGCCGCCGCCGCAGCCGTTCCTGCCGCGACATCGACGCAACCCGAACCGGCATCCGGTCCTGCCAGCACGCCAATGCCGGGCGAAGCGCCGTCGATGCCGGCCGCGGTGCCGGTGCGCCGTTTCCCGCGCGCCGCGTGGGTGGCGATTCCGTTGCTGGCCGCGCTGGGCTTCGCCGGCTGGAAGTGGTGGCCGCACGACGCGCCCGTCGCCGGCGACGCCACCCCTGCCATTCCCGCACGCGCGACGGTGCCACCGACCCTGGTCGTGCTGCCCTTGCGCGCGGTTGGCGTCGATCACGACGAGGGCGTGCTGGCGCAGGGCCTCAGCGAAGAGCTGACCACGCGCCTGTCGCGCATCAAGGGGCTGAGCATGATCTCGGCCACCTCGGCCACGATCGCCCAGGCGCGCCAGTTCGATTCGGCCCAGCTCGCCGAACGCCTCAAGGCCACCCACGCGATCGAAGGCAGCCTGCGCGAAACCGACCGGGAATTGCGCATCAACTTGCGCCTGGTCGAGCTGCCCAGCGGCAAGCTGGTGTGGACGCAGGCCTACGATCGCAAGCCGACCGACGTGTTCTCCGTGCAGGGCGAAATCGCGCAGGACGTCGCCACCGCGCTGGCGCTGCAGCCGGCCGCGATTATCACGGCGGACCAGCGCAGCATCGACCCCTTGTTGCTGCGGCGCGTGCACGAGGCGCGCGCCATACTGCGTGGTTCGGCGGACGCCAACGGCAGGGACCCGGAAGCGATGATGCGCGCGCTCGTCGCCGAACATCCCGACTATGCGCCCGCGCATGGCTTCCTGTCGGTGATGCTCTACGTGAAACACGGCCGGGACCCGGCGGCGTTGCGCGAGGCCAGGCGCGAAGCCGAACTCGCGCAACGACTCGACCCGGACGAACCGGAAAGCTGCTACACGCTCGCGACCCTCGCCGCGCTGGACACCGACTGGGAACGCGCGATCGCAATGTTCCGGAAGTCGGCGCAGCTGGCGCCCTCCGACCCCGCCTTCCCTGGCATCTACGGCCGCGCCATGGCCGGACTGGGCTACCTGGACGAAGGCTTGCGCGAAGCCGCGTTCGGCACCGCCCACGATCCGCTCAGCGCCATGGCCCTGTCGACGCAGGCGATGCTGCTGGACGCGGCCGGACGCCATGACGAGGCGCGCAGACAATACGAAGACTTTGCCGCCGCCGCCCCGGAGCGCGCCGGGAGCGTATCGTGGTCTCGCTGGTTCAACGCCTTCTGGCGCCACGACGACGCCGGCATGCAGGCGGCCATGGACACGATGCCGCAGGGCAACTGGACCGCTTCCTACCGCGCCGTCACCGCCGCGTTGCACGACGCGACGCGCTGGCCGCAGGCCTGGGCGGAGATCGAGGCGTCCGAACGACGCGCCCGCGCGCAGCACGTTGATGGCCCGGGCGTCAATTTCCTGCGCCTGAGCCTGCCGAATCCGGACTATGTCCAGTCGCTGGCGGTGATGGATGACTCCCTGCGCAACAACTGGGGCAACTACCACCTGATGATCTGGATGCCGGAATACCGCGCCGCGAGGCAATCCCCGGCCTTCCAGGACTACCTGAAGCGCAATCGCATCCTCGATTACTGGCGTGCGCACGGCTTTCCGCCGCAATGCCACCCGCAGGGCGATGGCGCAGTGTGTGCATGAGGTCGGGATGATTTCGCCTGCGTCCGCCGACAAGCGCGCGCTGACCAGCGCGAAACAATAGACACCCATCCGTAGCGTCCGAACGCAGGGACCAGATCGCTACACTGGCGCACCGTGACCCGACGATCGCTGCCGACCGCCGCATTCGCCCTGATCCTGCTCGCGCCGTGGACGGCGCGGGCCGGCGATGCCAACGACGCGATCACGCTGGACCGCGTGCGGGTCGTTTCGACGCGGCTGCGGCAGGTGCCGGCATTCGACACGCCGGCCTCGGTCAGCACGGTGGAAATCGACGGCCGCAGCGCCAGCGCGGGCGTCAACGTGTCCGACCTGCTGCACGGCGTGCCCGGCCTGCTGGCGCGCGACCGGCAGAATCACGCGCAGGACACGCAGCTCTCGCTGCGCGGCTTCGGTGCGCGCTCCTCTTTCGGCGTGCGCGGCGTGCGCCTGTACGCCGACGGCATCCCGGCGACGATGCCGGACGGCCAGGGCCAGGTTTCGCATTTCGCGCTGGCCGGCGCGGCGCGCATCGAGGTGCTGCGCGGACCGTTCTCCGCGCTGTACGGCAATTCCTCCGGCGGCGTGATGCAGGTCTTCAGCGCCGACGGCGAAGCGCCGACGCAGGGCCATGTGCAGGCCAGCCTCGGCCGCGACGACAGCCGCAGCCTCGGCGCCAGCCTGCGCGGCGCGAACGGCGCGTTCGGCTACGCGCTGGCGGGCAATGTTTTCGACACCGACGGCTGGCGCGAACACGGCGCCGCGCAACGCCGGTCGTTGAACGCAAAACTGCATTACGATCTGCCCGGCGCTGGCCGCGTGCAACTGGTCGCCAACCACTTCAACGCACCGGACGCGCAGGACCCGCTGGGCCTGACCTGGGCGCAGGTGCGCGAGAACCCGCGCCAGGCCACGCCGGTCGCCATGCAGTTCGACACGCGCAAGTCGGTCGCGCAAGACCAAGCCGGACTGGTTTACGAACAGCCGCTGGACGGCGGCCACGCGCTGCGCGCGATGGCCTATGCCGGTCACCGCGCGGTCGAGCAGTTCCTGCCGTTGCCGGTCGCCGCGCAGGCCAATCCGCTGAACGCCGGCGGGGCGATCGACCTCGACGTCGACTACGGCGGCGCCGACCTGCGCTGGAGCTGGCGCGGCGAACTGGCCGGGCGCGAATTCGAGTTCACCACCGGCGCCAGCTTCGACCGCCAGGACCAGCACCGCCGCGGCTACGAGAACTTCAATGGCGGTTTGCCCGGCGTGCGTGGCGCGTTGCGCCGCGACGAGCGCAATCGCACCGACGACTTCGACCAGTACGCGCAGGCGTGGTGGCGCTTCGCCCCGCGCTGGTCGCTGCTGGCCGGCGCGCGCCACAGCCAGGTGCGTTTTGCCGCGCGCGATGCCTATGTCACCGCGAACAATCCGGACGACAGCGGCCGCGTCGAATACGCGCGGACCACGCCGGTCGCCGGCCTGGCCTTCGCGCCAAGCGACGACCTGCGCTTCTACCTGTCCGCCGGCCGCGGCTTCGAGACGCCGACTTTCAACGAACTGGGCTACCGTGCCGACGGCGGCGCCGGCCTTGCCTACGACCTGAAGCCCGCGGTCAGCCGCAACCTCGAGCTCGGCGGCAAGTGGCGCAATGGCCGGGGCGCGTCGCTGGACGCGGCGCTGTTCCGCGCCGACACCGACGCCGAACTGGCGGTGGCGCGCAACGTCGGCGGGCGCAGTAGCTATCGCAATGTCGGCCGCGCGCGCCGCGATGGCTTCGAACTGGCCGCGGCGCTGCCGCTGGGCGAACGCTGGCGTTTCGACCTGGCGTACACCCGGCTGGACGCGCGCTTCCGCGACGGTTTCCCGGTCTGCAGCGCCAGCGGCTGCACCAACCCCTCCGTGCAGGTCGCGGCCGGCGCGCGCATTCCCGGCACCGCGCGCCAGCAGCTCGATGCGCGCCTGCGCTGGCAAGCCGGCGACCGGGAAGCGGCGCTGGACGCGACCGGCGTCGGTTCGGTCGTCGCCAACGATCCGGGCGACGCGCGTGCACCCGGCTACCTGTTGCTGGGCGCAGAATTCGCCCGCGAATGGCGCTTCGGCGCGCAGTCGCTGCGCGGCTTCGCGCGCATCGACAACCTGCTGGACAAGGCCTACGTCGGCTCGGTGATCGTCAACGAAGGCAACGGCCGCTTCTACGAACCCGGCCCCGGCCGCGGCCTGCTGCTGGGCCTGCGCTGGCGGTGGGCCGCGGATGCGCGCTGACATGCCGCGGGACCCTGCCGCCTTGTAGAGCCGAGCACGCTCGGCTGCTTTGGCTTGCCCAGCAAAAACGACGGCGACAGCCGAGCGTGCTCGGCTCTACAAAACCGCGCCATCACCCCGACCGTTGCAACCGCAGCCCTCCCGGCGACGGCCGCGCGCCTGTTAAACTCGCGCTCCGCGCGAATCGCGCGCCCTTCCCCCACAACCAGCGAAGCCCCATCGTGTCCGTTTTCGAGCATGTCGACGCCGTCCCCGGCGATCCGATCCTCGGCATCACCGAGGCCTACAACGCCGATTCCCGCCCCACCAAGGTCAACCTGGGCGTCGGCATCTATTACGACGAAGACGGACGCATCCCGCTGCTGCGCTGCGTGCAGCAGATCGAACGGCAGCTGGCCGAACAGGAACGCCCGCGCGGCTACCTGCCGATCGACGGCCTGCCGGCCTACGTGCAGGCCACCCAGCGCCTGCTGTTCGGCGAGGATTCGCCGCTGCTGGCGGCCGGCCGCGTCGCCACGCTGCAGACCGTCGGCGGCAGCGGCGCGCTGCGCGTCGGCGCCGACCTGCTGAAGAAGCTGTTGCCCAAGGCGAAACTCGCGCTGAGCCATCCCAGCTGGGAGAACCACCAGGCGGTGTTCTCCGCCGCCGGTTTCGAGGTGTCGGACTACGCCTATTTCGACCCGGCCACGCACGGCGTGGATTTCGCCGGCATGCTGGCCGACCTCGGCAAGCTGGAGCCGGGCACGGTCGTGCTGCTGCACGCCTGCTGCCACAACCCGACCGGCGCCGACCTGAGCGTCGCGCAATGGCAGCAGGTCGCGGCGCTGCTGAAGCAGCGCGGCCTGTTCCCGTTCATCGACATGGCCTACCAGGGCTTCGACAAGGGCCTGCGCGAGGACGCCGCCGCCATCGGCATCCTGGTCGATGCCGGCATCGACACCTTCATCGTCACCAGTTCCTACGCCAAGTCGTTCTCGCTGTACGGCGAGCGCCCCGGCGCGCTGACGGTGGTCGCGGCCAGCGCCACGCAAGCCAAGGCGGTGCTGTCGCACGCCAAGCGCGTGGTCCGCACGATCTATTCCAGCCCCGCGACCCACGGCGGCGCGCTGGTCGCCGGCGTGCTGAACCATCCCGAGCTGCGCGCGCAGTGGGAACAGGAGCTGGGCGAAATGCGCAGCCGCATCCACGCGCTGCGCGAGCAGCTGGTGGCGAAGCTGGCCGAATACGGCGCGCCGGAATTCGCCTTCATCCGCGAGCAGGCCGGCATGTTCTCGTACTCGGGCCTGTCCAAGTCGCAGGTGGAACGCCTGCGCGACGAGTTCGGCATCTATGCCGTCGGCAGCGGACGCATCTGCGTGGCGGCGTTGAACAGCCGCAACGTCGATTACGTCGCCAAGGCCATCGCCACGGTGCACAAGGGTTGAAGCCGAAGATTCCGCAACGACAAAAAGCCGCGCATCGCGCGGTTTTTTGTTTTCGGCGATGCAATGCGATCAACCGGCGATCCGGTGGCCCGGGCACGCCGTCCAATTCGCGTGGATGACGCACGCCGTTGTCGCTTACATGAGGGCAACTCCGCTGCGATATTGCATATGACGGCATCCCTGCCGTCTAACGCCTTCAATGTTGCAGTTCCTGCTGCTGCGCCCAATCGCCGCAAGCCGTTGATCCTTGCAGGAAAAATCCGATTGACACAAATCCAGCCGGAGCAACAGAATCCGTTTATGCCCCACTTTGGGGTCTATAAGTAATTAGGCCCTATGAGAGTCAGTAAAGCACTGGGTTTCGTGACATTCTTGGTAGCCGCCTGTTCGATAGCGGTTGGCATCTATTGGTACGTAGCACTAAGCCCGACAGAATTCGATCGCACTATATGGCTGCAAGGTGAGAGCGGCGCTGATTACCCACGCCTTCGTATGGCTGACGGCCTGTTGAGGTCGGAGGTTCTGCTGGGCAAGTCCGAAGCAGAGATTGAGTCTATGCTCGGCCCGCCAACCACCACGGACAAGTTCAGAGATTCAGGCTTGGTCTACTGGCTGGGCCCTATTCGCGGCTTCATTCGCATTGATAGTGAGTGGCTGACGCTAAACTTTGATCAGGCGGGCAAAGTCCATGATGCTCAGATTGTCACGGACTAGGGCCTAACAATTCATTCAAGCCGAACTTGCTTCGCAAGTCGGCTTAATTCAGCAACTGTCTTGTAATCGGCTGATTCAAGTCGCCATCACGGCCTCCCCTCTCAACTCATCCCGCCGCCGCGCATTGACGATCGTCAGCTCGCATAGGTTGGGGTGAACGAAGTGAACCCCAACATCCCGTAATCCGACAGATGGCGATGTTGGGGTTCGCAAGCTCACCCCAACCTAATCTCCTATTTCTTTAACGGAAAACGCGTATTCACCCTGTATTCCATGCGTGGGCGCGTGCTGAAGCCCAGCCTGATCGCCACTGCGCTTCGATCAGCCCGCATAGGTTGGGCGAAGCGATGCCCAACACCTGGACTGGCGGCAATCAGGCCACCAACACACCGGGAGGTTTCATGAAAATTCCTTCTGGAAGCTGCGCGCTTGTCTTCGCCATCTTCATGTTTCCGCTGCTTGGCGGGTGCAGCTCCAGGGAGGCCCGCCCCAACGCGACGATTGCCAACCTCGCTTCCGAATATTGCGTCAAGAAAGGCGGCAAACTCGAAATCGTCAAAGACGCGGCCGGCGAAAAGGGCATTTGCCATTTGCCTGACGGCACCGTTGTAGGGGAATGGGCGCTTTTTCGCCGCGACAACCCGAAGAAGTAACAGGCAACCAGGCCCCGTCCACGCAAACGACCGGCTTTACTTGAGCTGCGACAGGATGGCGACCAGCACGGCCGCTGCCGTCATTCCCGTCAACCCGATCGCCACCCGCCAACCGAACGCCTTCCCGCCGCTGCCGAAGGCCACCAGCGACTTCGCCAGCGAACTCGTCGCGATCAGGCCGACCACCGCCCAGCGCGCGTAGCCCGCATCCAGCATGCCGTCGCGGAACAGGTTGGCCACGCCGGCGGTCGCCGAATGCAGTTCCGCCATCGCCGCCAGCATCGTCGCCGCCAGCGCTCCGCCGGGACCGAGCCACTGGCCCAACAGCTTGGACACCACCATCACCGCGGTGATCATCGCGGCGAAGCCCAGCGCATGGCCGATGCGGAACATCCGCGTTTCCGCGGTCGGCGGCGCATCGGCCGTTCGACCCCCGCGCAGGCCGAACACCGCGCCCAGCGCCAGCACCGCCGCCGCGGCCAGCAGTATCCAGCGCACCTCCGACAGCAGCGCCGGCGACACCGCCAGCAGGATCGGCACGAACAGGCTCAGCGAAGCGAGGTTGGCCAGCATCGTCGCGCCGACCGCGGACGGCAGCAGCGCCGGCTGCGCCTGCGCCTGCTTGCCGAAGCCCGCGGTCGCGGCGGTCGACGACACGTAGCCGGAAAAGAAACCCGCCACCGGCAAGCCCCAGCGCGTGCCGACCAGGCGCAGCGCGACATGGCCCAGCGCGCTGATCGCCATCACCAGCACCGCCAGCTTCCACACCCGCGCCGGGTTCAACAGGCCCCATGGATCGACGGTGCGGTCCGGCAGCAGTGGCAGCACGATCAGAACGAAGGCCAGCAGCACCAGGCCGTCGGCCACTTCGCGGTTGCTGATCAGCTCGCGGCTGAGCCGGTGCAGGCGCGACTTGGCGAATATCAGGGTCGCGGTCAGCACGGCCAGGCCGCCGGCGGTCGCGGGCGATTGCAACGCCAGCCCGCCGATCAGGCAGCTCAGCACCAGCGCCAGTTCCGAGGTGACGCCCGGGTCCGCAACGCTGGTGCGGTAGTAGCCCAGCGCGACGAAGACGCCGGTCAGCAGCACCGCGACGGCGAACACCGGCAGGCCCAGCCACAGCGACACCACGCCGATCAGCGCGGCCAGGGTGTGCGAACGCAGGCCGGCGATCAGGTTGGGGTCATCGGCCTTGCGGCGCTCGTAGACAAGGCCGACCAGCAGGCCGGCGCCGAGCGCGGTCGTCAGGGCAAGCAACGGTGGTGTCTGCACGGCAACCCGGTATCGGCAAAGGTTGCGACTACTATGCCCAAACCTTTGTGGCGGCGGCCACGAGAGCGGATTTCCTCGCGCTGTCCGGACTTGCGGGAAAGGGGAGATCAACGGGAGCGGCGCCACGCGCCGGGGCATAGGGCAGCCGCCGGTCGGCCGATTTGTAAAGGACGCTTGACATCCCGTTCCGGCGATTGCATCATCGTGTCAAGCATCCTTTACAGGTGGGCCGCACGATGGACAGGGCGAACAAGTCGAAGCAGCTCGGCATTGTCTGGCTGTGCGTCGGCGTCGCTTTCCTGGGCGTGTCGGCGAGTGGCCAGGCCGCCTTCCTCGGCGTCGGCATGGCCTTCATCGGCCTGGGCGTCGTGTTCCTCGCCCGGTCGAAGCAGGGAGGCTGAAGCATGACCCTGCGCCGCTGGATGTGGATCTTCGTGGCCATCGGCCTGGCGTCGCTGGCGCTGGCCGGCGCCGGCCACTGGCTGCTGCCGTGGCCGAAGGACATGGTCGAAATGTGGGCCGGCATCGGCATCGGCTATCTGCTCGGCGCGGCGCTGTTCCTGGTGGTGCCGCGCTGGTGGCGCCAGCACTGCGACGAGATGTACGCGCGGCCGGCCGGCAAGCGCTACCTGCGCGCGCTTTGGCCGATCATCATCGGCTATTCCCTGGCCCTGTTCCTGTCAATCTACTGGATTAAGCGCGGGATCGAGTCGGTGCCGCTGCGCGCGCTGGTGGCGGTACTGCCGGCGCTGGCCATCGTGCTGATGATGCGCGCCGCGCTGCGCTACCTGCGCGAGATCGACGAACTGCAGCGCCGCATCGAAACCGAGGCCATCGGCATCGCCAGCCTGCTGGTGTCGGTGCTGTACTTCGCCGGCGGCCTGCTGCAGAAGGCGGAGGTCATCGACATCGACAGCGCGGCCGCGATGATCTGGGTATTCCCGCTGCTGTGCCTGATCTACGGCATCGCCAAGATGATCCTGACCCGGCGCTACCTGTGAACAACCGCCTGCGCGAACTGCGCGATGCGCGCGGCTGGTCGCAGGGCGAGCTGGCCGAGCGGCTGGACGTCTCCCGGCAGACCGTCAACGCGCTGGAGACCGGCAAGTACGATCCGTCGCTGCCGCTGGCCTTCCGCATCGCGCGCCTGTTCGGCGGCCGCATCGAAGACGTGTTCCTGCCCGACGAAGCCTGATTCCATCCACCCTTTCCAACCGCAAGCACCCGAGGGATTGTCCCTATGAACTCCCGCAAGACCAGACTCATCCTTGCCGTCGCGGTAGTCGCCGCGATCTTCGGCTACCGGGCGCTGAATCCGGAATCCGGCGCGCAGGGCGACGGCCAAAGCGAAGCCCCGGCCGCGTCCGGCCCGGTCGCGCCGGTCAAGCCGGTGATGCTGGGCAGCGTCGCCTTCACCCCGTGCAGCCTCAGTTCGCCGATGAGCCCCGACAGCCTGGAGGCGCAGTGCACGACCTTCGAAGTGCCGGAAGACCGCGACCAGCCGAACGGTCGCAGGATCGCGCTCAACGTCGCCTGGCTGCAGGCCACCAGCAACGGCGAGAAGATGCCCGACCCGGTGTTCTTCCTGGCCGGCGGCCCCGGCCAGGCGGCGGTGGAAACCTTCCCGCCGCTGGATCCGGTGTTCAAGGAAGTGCGCAAGCGCCGCGACGTGATCCTGGTCGACCAGCGCGGCACCGGCAAGTCCAACCTGCTGTCCTGCGCCGCCGGCCCCGACGATGCCGACGCCGACCCCACGCCCGAGGCGATGCGGGCGGCGGCGGCCGAATGCGTGGAGGCGCTGTCGAAGAAGGCCGACCTGCGCCACTACACCACCACCGACGCCATCGCCGACCTCGACGACGTGCGCAAGGCCATCGGTGCGGCGCAGGTCAACCTGGTCGGCATCAGCTACGGCACCCGCGTCGCCCAGCAGTACGCGATGCGCCACCCGGCGGCGACCCGCAGCATCGTGCTGGATTCGGTGGTGCCGAACACGCTGGGCCTGGGCAACATCTTCGCCCGCAACCTGGACGACGCGCTGGCCCTGCAGTTCGCGCTGTGCACGAAGGATCCCGCCTGCAAGGACAAGCTGGGCGACCCGCGCGCGGAGCTGGACGTGCTGTTGACGAAGCTGCGCGCGCAACCGGTGGCGGTGCAGTACCGCGATGCCAGCAGCGGCGAGACGAAGCAGGGCACGCTGCGCGCCGAGACGGTGGCCGGGCTGGTGCGCATGTACGCCTACCTGCCGCTGGCCAGCGCGCTGCTGCCCAAGCTGATCCATGAAGCCAACGCCGGCCGCTACGAGGGCCTGATGGCGCTGTCGCAGATGCTGACCGGCGACATGAAGGACGCGATGGCGATGGGCATGCAGATGTCGGTGATCTGCAGCGAGGACGGCGACAGCATGGTCAAACGCGCCGAGGACGCCGGCACCGTGCTCGGCGATGCGATGCCCGACAGCATGGCGACGATGTGCAAGGTCTGGCCGAAGGGCGATGCGCCGGCCGACTTCCACAAGGCGCTTTCGACCGACGTGCCGGCGCTGGTGCTGGAAGGCGAGTTCGACCCGGTCACCCCGCCGCGCTACGGCGAGGAAGTGGCGAAGACCCTGCCCAACGGCCGCCTGTTCGTGCTGCGCGGCCAGGGCCACTCGGTGCTGGGCGCCGGCTGCATGCCCAGGCTGTTCGCCCAGTTCGTCGAGAAGGCCGACGCCAAGGGCCTCGACGGCGCCTGCCTCGACAAGCTCGACTACGTCGCACCGTTCACCAGCTTCAACGGCGCGGAACCGTAGGGCCGCGCTCCCCCGTCATTCCCGCGAAGGCGGGAATCGCTCTTTGGCTTTTCGCACAACTAAGGGCAACAGCAGGAGCGATTCCCGCCTTCGCGGGAATGACGAACAAAAACCCTTTCGAATCACGAATCACGGACTTTCCCATGATCACAGCAGAACATCTGCGCAAGACCTTCCCCGGGCGGGGCAAGGACAAGACCCCGGTGATCGCCGTCGACGACGTCGGCTTCACCGCCCGCGACGGCGAGATCACCGGCCTGCTCGGCCCCAACGGCGCCGGCAAGACCACCACGCTGCGCATGCTCTACACCCTGATGACGCCGGAAACCGGGCGCGTGGTGGTGGATGGCGTGGACGTGGCGGCCGATCCCGAGCGCGTGCGCCGCAGCCTGGGCGTGCTGCCCGACGCGCGCGGCGTGTACAAGCGCCTGACCGCGCGCGAGAACATCGACTACTTCGGCCAGCTGCACGGCATGGGCGCCGAGGAGATCGCGCAGCGCACCGCGAAGCTGGCGGCTGCGCTGCAGATGGAGGATTTCCTCGACCGCGCCACCGAGGGCTTCAGCCAGGGCCAGCGCACCAAGACCGCGATCGCCCGCGCGCTGGTGCACGACCCGAAGAACGTGATCCTCGACGAGCCGACCAACGGCCTGGACGTGATGACCACGCGCGGCCTGCGCGGCTTCCTGAAGGAGCTGCGCGCGGAAGGCCGCTGCGTGATCTTCTCCAGCCACATCATGCAGGAGGTCGCCGCGCTGTGCGACCGCATCGTGGTGATCGCGCAGGGCCGCGTCGCCGCGCAGGGCACGCCGGACGAGCTGCGCGCGGCCACCGGCGAGGCGAACCTCGAGGACGCCTTCGTCAAACTGATCGGCAGCGAGGAAGGACTGCACGCATGAACGCCACCAACGCCAAACGCAGCGGCGCGCTCGCCGCAATCCTGATCGTGATGCGCAAGGAGTGGCGCGATTTCGCGCGCGACCGCCGCACCTTCTTCCTCAGCCTGCTGGTCGCCCCGCTGCTGTATCCGCTGATCTTCCTCGGCATCGGCAAGCTGACCCAGATGCGCGCCGAAACCCAGCTGGAGAAGAACCTCAGCGTGCCGGTCGTGGGCATGGAGCGCGCGCCCAACCTGATGAAGTACCTGGCCACCTACGGCATCCAGGCGCAGCCGGCGCCCGCCGACATCGAGGCGCGCATCCGCGCCCAGCAGGAAGACCTGGCGCTGGCCATCGACGAGAACTTCGCCGAGGACTGGCGCGCCGGCAAGCCGGCCAGGATCGACGTGATCACCGACACCACCCGGCGCAACGCGGACGTCGCCGTGGCCCGCGTCAACAAACTGCTGGAAGGCTACGGCAACGGCGTGGGCGCGATGCGCCTGCTGGTACGCGGCATCAACCCGGCGGTGGCCGCGCCGCTGCGCGTGGGCACCCGCGACATGGCCACGCCGGAGGCCAAGAACAGCCAGTTCATGTCGATCCTGCTGCCGATGATCCTGACCATCTTCGCCTTCATCGGCGGCGCGCACCTGGCGATGGACACCACCGCCGGCGAGCGCGAACGGCAGTCGCTGGAACCGCTGCTGGCCACGCCGGTTTCGCGCACCGCGCTGGTCGGCGGCAAGATGCTGGCCGCGGCGCTGCTGGGCATGGCCTCGATGCTGCTGATCCTGGTGTCGTTCAAGCTGTCGGCGACGCTGGCCAGCGGCATGGCCAAGCAGATGGACGTCAGCTTCCTGGCGATGGGCAAGCTGCTGCTGACCTTGCTGCCGCTGGTGCTGATCGGCACCGCGCTGATCACCCTGCTGGCCGCCGGCGCCAAGAGCATGAAGGAGGCGCAGAGCCACATCATGTGGCTGATGCTGCTGCCGATGCTGCCGGCCTACGCGCTGATGGCCTATCCGATCAAGGACACCGCGCTGTGGCAGTACGCGGTGCCGTTCCTGTCGCAGAACCAGATGATCCAGAAGATCACCCGCGGCGACAGCGCTTCCTTCGAACAGTGGGGCGTGTACCTGGTCGCTTCGCTGGCGCTGGCGCTGGCCTTGTGGCTGCTGGCGGTGTGGCGCTACCGGCAGGAAAAGCTGGCGATCTCCGCCTGAGCGGCGGCGATCCTTCGTGAGACGAAACGGGCCGGCAATGCCGGCCCGTTCTTTTTCCCGTGCCGCGCGCGGATCAGCGCGGGTTGAAGTTGATCGTGCGCCGGGTCGTGACCGGCGCCGGGATCGGCGCGTACTTCCAGCGCCGCACCGCGGCCACCGCCTCGCGGTCGAAGATCCGCGCCGGGGTCGAGCGCACCACGCGCGCGTTGCTCACGCTGCCGTCGGTGTCGACGGTGAATTCGACCAGCACTTCGCCGGACGTGCCCAGGCGCAGGGCCTCGGGCGGATAACGCGGAGACGGCTGGCTGATCGCGCGCAGGGTCGGCGCGGCCGGTGTGGCCGGCGCGGGTGGCGGCGGGGCCGGCGTCGGCACCGCCACGGGCGCCG
>JBDHQQ010000058.1:0-14890 GCA_039807145.1 Pseudoxanthomonas sp.
CGCTTCGACATCGTCGTGCGCCTGCCCGAGACGCTGCGCGAGGACATCGCCCTGCTCGCCGACCTGCCGATCGCCCTGGGCGAGGACGGCGAGGCCGACGAAGCCGCCGGCGCGGCGACCTGGCGGACCGGCGCGCCGCGCACGGTACCGCTACGCGAGGTGGCGAAGATCGAGTCGCGCCTGGGCCCGAACCAGATCAACCGCGAGAACGGCAAGCGCCGCATCGTGGTCAGCGCCAACGTGCGCGGGCGCGACCTCGGCGGCTTCGTGGCCGACGTGCGGGAAGCCGTCGCACGCGAGGTGAAGCTGCCGGAAGGCTACTGGATCGATTACGGCGGCACGTTCGAGCAGCTGATCTCGGCCAGCCGGCGCCTGTCGGTCGTGGTGCCGGCGACGCTGGTGCTGATCTTCGGCCTGCTGTTCATGGCGTTCGGCTCGGCGAAAGACGCCGCCATCGTGTTCAGCGGGGTGCCACTGGCGCTGACCGGCGGCGTGCTGGCCCTGTGGCTGCGCGGCATCCCGCTGTCGATTTCGGCGGGCGTGGGCTTCATCGCGCTCTCGGGCGTGGCGGTGCTCAACGGCCTGGTGATGATCAGCTTCATCCGCAGGCTGCGCGAACAGGGCGATCCACTGGACGAAGCCATCGTCGACGGCGCGCTGGGCCGCCTGCGCCCGGTGCTGATGACGGCGCTGGTGGCCTCTCTGGGCTTCGTACCGATGGCGCTGAATGTAGGCGCGGGCTCGGAAGTGCAGCGGCCACTGGCCACGGTAGTGATCGGCGGCATCGTGTCGTCAACCCTGCTGACGCTGCTGGTGTTGCCTGCGTTGTACCGCTGGCTGCATGGCGGTACCCAATGTCTGTCGATTCAATTGCGTTGATGCCGAAGTCCTAGTGGCGCAACCGGTTCTTTCATCGGCAGACAGGACGGTCGACCAGGACATGGCGATCCCCGTGGCGGTCACTCACATGAAAGAAGCAACTGGATGAAATCTTGAGGTCGTTTGCAGCATGCAGCGGATTTCTGGCCTCGTCACCGCGCGGCGGGTTGGCCATGGATTCGCAGCAGTTCCATCGCCGCCTCGCGGGTGGCCGTGCTTGCGGTTTCGTTTCCCGCGTTCGTCATGACCGCGACCGCAATGTCCCGCTCCGGCAACATGATCACGCGGGAGAAGAACGTCTCCGTGGAGCCCGTGTGCCAGTGCGCCGCCGTCCCATCGAACTCGCGCAGGAACCACCCCATCGCATACTCGCCGGGGCCGGCATGCAGGCGGCGTATGGACGATGCCTTGAGCAATCCATCGCGACCGGCGAGCCCTGCAAGATGGAGCTGCAGGAACTTCGCGTAATCCGCGAGCGACAGCGAATAATCGCCGGCCGGCGCGAAGACGACGCCGAGTGCCCAGCCGTCCCCGGGGGCCTGCGGCTCGACGGCATTCTGGTAGGTCGCCATGCCGAGGAATGCGGACTTCGGTTTGTGCCCCCACGGCTGGGGACTGTCGTCGCGCGCAGGCAAGCCGACCACCAGATCGATTCCCAGGGGCCGGGCCAGCCGGCTCTCGACCAGCGATTCCCACGCCTCGTCGGCGGCGGCTTCGGCCATCGCGGCGGCAACGGGATACCCTGCGTTCGAGTACTCCGGCTGCGTTCCCGGCGCGACGTGCGGCCGTTGCTGCAACAGCCAGTCACTGAACGCGCGACGCTGGTCGCGTGGAGAACCGGAACCCGCGTGAGCCCTCGCCCCTTTTATCTCGGCGGTCGAATCGTACGCCGGCGTGCCTGCCTCGTGCCGCAGCAGTTGTTCGAGGGTGACGTTCCGGTAGCCAGGATGAATGGCCGTTGCGAGCTCCGGGAATACGTCGACGGGCCGCGTCGTCCACGAAAGCTTTCCTTCCTCGACCAGTCGGGCGATCACGGTGGCGGTGACTGCCTTGCCCATGGAACCCAGATGGAAGCGGTCGGCCAGTTCGACCATTTCCGGTTTTCCTTGCCGCCTGAGGCCAGTCACGGCCATGTCCAGCGTCGTATCCGAACGCACGACGACGGCCGCCAAGGCTGGCAGTCCGTGCTGCTCGCGGAGCCGCATCAGCAGCGCTTCCGCGTGGCGCCCCTGGTTCCCGGGCGTCTCGGCAGCCGGGGGAACGGACGCGTCGATTTCGGGAGGCGGCACGGCCGCGGTGGTCAACAGCGCGAATGCGAACGCAAGGTTTTTCAAGCGCTTCCCTGGAGGGCACGGGTTGGGTTGGCGGGCGAAATTCTACCTGCGCCCGATGAATGAACCGCCCCAAGATTCGTGGAGGCTATTAGAATCATCCCCGTGACCCGGTCCCCGGCCTTCCTCAGACCCATGACCCGGCTGGCGCTGCTGGCCGCGCTGCTGGTGGCGTTCGCACCGGCGGTGAGCCGCCTGCTGGCAGGGTACGGTGCGTTGCCGGCATCGCAGCTGACCGAACTGTGCACCAGCGCCGGCCTGCAACTGGCCGATGTCGGCAAGCTCTTCGCCGGACACGCAACCCAGGGCCACGAAGTCCCGCCCGCCGCGCCGCATCACGGCGAGGATGGCAACGCCTGCGATTACTGCACGCTGGCGGCGACGCTGTCGTTGCCGCTGCTCGCGCCGCATGCGGTCGCACCGCAACTGGTGGCCGCCAGCGAACCGCTGCTGCCCTCGCCCCGGCTCAAGGCCATCGCCAACCTGCGCGGGCTGGGCGGACAGGGGCCGCCGATCCTGCTCTGAACCACAAGACCTTCTTTTCCTGGCGGGACCCAGTCCTGTCGCTTGTGCTTTGGAGCCTCCATGTCCCGTATCGCCAAGGCGACGGCGTTGCCGTCGCGTCGCGCGCTTGCCTGCGCGCTCTCCCTGGTCCTGTTTCCCTGCATCGCCATCGCCGCCGATGACGACGCAAAGACACTCGACCGCGTCGTCGTCACCGCCTCGCCGGTGCAGCCGCTGACCTTCCATACCGACCCGAAACTGCCGCGCCAGCCGGTGCCGGCCAGCGACGGCGCCGACTACCTCAAGACCATTCCCGGCTTCACCGCGCTGCGCAACGGCGGCACCAACGGCGACCCGGTGCTGCGCGGCATGTTCGGCTCGCGCCTGAACCTGCTCTCCAACGACGGCAGCATGCCCGGCGCGTGCCCGGCGCGGATGGACAATCCGCTGTCCTACGTCGCGCCGGAAACCTACGACAGCCTGACCGTGGTGAAAGGCCCGCAAACCGTGCTGTGGGGGCCCGGCGCCTCTGCCGGCACGGTGCGCTTCCAGCGCGAGACGCCGCGCTTCGACGAGCCTGGCGTGCGCCTGCAGGGCAGCCTGCTCGGCGGCAGCTTCGGCCGCAACGACCAGGTGCTGGACGCCACCGCGGGCGCGTCGAAGGGCTATGCACGGCTGAGCGCCAACCGCTCGGATGCCAACGACTATCGGGACGGCAACGGCGACGTGGTGCCATCCGCATGGAAGAAGTGGAACACCGACCTGGCGCTGGGCTGGACGCCCGACGCCGACACCCTGCTGGAGTTCAGCGCCGGGATCGGCGACGGCCAGGCGCGCTACGCGGGCCGCGGCATGGATGGTGCGCAGTTCAAGCGCGAGAGCCATGGCCTGCGCTTCGAGAAAACCTTCCAGGGCGCGCTGCGCAAGCTGCAGGCCAGCCTGTTCCGCAACGACGCGGACCACGTGATGGACAACTACACCCTGCGCGATCCGAACCCGATGGGCGCGATGCCGATGCCGATGGCCGCGAACGTGGATCGCACCACCGACGGCGGGCGAGTGGCGGCGGAATGGGAATGGGAGCGCTTTTCGCTGACCGCAGGCGCGGATCGCCAGCGCAGCCGCCACCGCCAGCGCAGTTCGATGGGCGATGCGTACAAGACCTTGCCCTGGGAGGACGACGCCGGGTTCCGCAACACCGGTCTGTTCGCCGAGGGCACATGGACGCTGGATGCCGGCCGCCGCGTGGTCGCCGGTGCGCGCGCGGACCGCGCCGAAGCCACCGACAAGCGCGCCACCACCGGCATGATGGACATGCCCAACCCGACCTTCGGCCAGACCCGGCGCGAGTCATTGCCCGCCGGATTCGTCCGCTACGAGCGCGACATCGACGGCAGCGGCTTCGGCTGGTACGCCGGCGTCGGCCACACCGAACGCATGCCCGACTACTGGGAGCTGATCTCGCCGGGCATGGGTCCGATGGCGGCGGCCAACGCCTTCGCCGGCATCCAGCCGGAGAAGACCACCCAGATCGACATCGGCGGCCAGTACCACGGCCAGCGCGTGGATGCGTGGGTGTCGGCCTATGCCGGCCGCATCGACGACTACATCCTGTTCGCGTACCTGTCCGGCGGGATGATGGGAATGACGAGCATGGCGTCGAACGTGAATGCGCGCATCCACGGCGCCGAGGCCGGCATCGAGTTCCGTCCCGCGGCCGGCTGGAAGCTGGGCGGCAACCTGGCCTGGGCCTGGGGCGAAAACGCCAGCGCGGGCACGCCGCTGCCGCAGATGACGCCGCTGGAGGGACGCTTCAACGTCGCCTGGGACAATAGCCGCTGGAGCTTCGGTGCGCTGCTGCGCGTGGTGGCGCGTCAGGGCCGCGTCGCCCTCGATGCAGGCAACGTGGTCGGCCGCGACCTCGGGCCGAGCG
This sequence comes from Pseudoxanthomonas sp., assembly GCA_039807145.1. Taxonomy (GTDB): domain Bacteria; phylum Pseudomonadota; class Gammaproteobacteria; order Xanthomonadales; family Xanthomonadaceae; genus Pseudoxanthomonas_A. The sequence continues at coordinate 4,648 of JBDHQQ010000058.1, forward strand.
CCGGGTTCGCCACCTTCGCGCTCAACGGCGGCTATCGCCTCAACGACCACGTGCAGTTGACCGCCGGCATCGACAACGTGTTCGACCGCGCCTACGGCGAACACCTGAACCTGGCCGGCAGCGCCGACTTCGGCTATCCGGCCGATCCGGTGCGGATCGACGAACCGGGCCGCAGCGCGTGGCTCAAGCTCAACTTCGACTACTGACGGGAGCAGGCAATGCCGTCCTTCATCCCCTTCCCGTCAATGGATTTCGCCAGGAACGTGTCCTGGAGCGTCGCCGGGTTGCTGCTGGCGATTGCAGTCGGCGCGGGCGCGACATCGAAGCATGGCGTGCGCGTCGAACAGGCCTGGGCCCGCGCCACGCCGCCGGCGGCCCCGGTGGGCGGCGCATACCTGGTCGTGGCCAACGATGGCGATACCGACGATCGCCTGCTGGGCCTGCAATCCGACGTCGCCGAGCGCGTGGAGATCCACGAGATGCGCATGGACGGCGGCGTGATGCGGATGCGGCAGGTTGCCGACGGCCTGCCGGTTCCCGCGCACGGCCGGCTGGTGCTCGCGCCGGGCGGGCAGCATCTGATGCTGATCGGCCTGAAGCGCCCGCTGGCCGAAGGCGACACGTTCCGGCTGACGCTCCGGTTCGCACGTGCCGGCCAGGTCAGGGCGAACGTCGTCGTGCGTGCGCCGGGTGCGAAAACGAAATCTGGCTGACCGCCGGAGGATCCGAAAAAAACCCCGCTTCCGCGGGGTTTCTTCTTGCACGTCGTTCCGGCTTACGCGAAGGGATCCTGCAGCACCAGCGTGTGGTCGCGGTCCGGCCCGGTGCTGACGATCGCCAGCGGGCAGCCGGCCAGTTCCTCCAGCGCGCGCAGGTAGGCGCGGGCGGCGGGCGGCAGCGCGTCCCATTCGGTGACGCCGTGGGTGCTTTCCTGCCAGCCGGGGAATTCCAGGTACACCGGCGTGCATTCGTCCCAGCCGGCGGCGTCCAGCGGCGCGTATTCGGTGCGCTTGCCGTGGTATTCGTAGGCGATGCACACCTTCAGCTTCTCCATGCCGTCCAGCACGTCGAGCTTGGTGATGCACAGGCCGCTGATGCCGTTGATCGCCACCGCGCGCTTCAGCGCGACGATGTCCATCCAGCCGCAGCGGCGCGGGCGACCGGTGGAGGCGCCGTATTCCTGGCCGCGGTCGCGGATGCCCTGCCCCACTTCGTCGTCCAGTTCGGTCGGGAACGGGCCGCCGCCGACGCGGGTGGCGTAGGCCTTGGCGATGCCCAGCACGTAGTCGATGGCGTCCGCGCCGACGCCGCTGCCGGCCAGCGCGCCGCCGGTGGTGGTGTTGGAACTGGTGACGTACGGATAGGTGCCGTGGTCGATGTCCAGCAGCGCGCCCTGCGCGCCTTCGAACAGCACGCGCTTGCCGGCCTTGCGCAGCTCGTGGAGGATGCCGGCCACGTCGGACTTCATCGGCTGCACGTAACGGCCGAATTCCAGCGCCTCGTCCAGGGTCTTCTGGAAATCGACCGCTTCCACGCCCAGGTACTTGGTCAACACGAAGTTGTGGTAGTCCAGCGCGGCGCGCAGCTGTTCGGCCAGTTGCTGCGGGTAGTGCAGGTCGGCGACGCGGATGCCGCGGCGCGCGACCTTGTCTTCGTAGGCCGGGCCGATGCCGCGGCCGGTGGTGCCGATGGCCTTGCCGCCGGCGGCCTTTTCGCGCGCCTGGTCCAGGGCGATGTGGTACGGCATGATCAGCGGCGCGGCCGGGGAAATCTTCAGCCGCGAGCGCACTTCCACGCCGGCGGTTTCCAGCTCCTCGATCTCCTTGCGCAGCGCCGCCGGCGAGATCACCACGCCGTTGCCGATCAGGCACAGCGCGCCTTCGCGCAGGATGCCCGACGGGATCAGGTGCAGCACGGTCTTCTTGCCGTTGATGACCAGGGTGTGGCCGGCGTTGTGCCCGCCCTGGAAACGCACGACCGCACCGATTTCCTCGGTGAGCAGATCGACGATCTTGCCCTTGCCCTCGTCGCCCCATTGGGCGCCCAACACCACTACCGACTGACCCATGACCGCATGCTCCACGTTGTCGCGGCCATCGGGGCCGCAGGGTGAACCGTGCGGGGCCGACTGCGCGGGTGGCGGGGCCATCGGGGCGCCCGCCGGCGACGGCCGGCCCAGACACGGAAAAAGCCGGAGGGGCGAGCCCCGTCCGGCTTTTGCGGATTATCCCGGTTTTCGGTGGCGGGGGCTACCCCGGTTTTCCTTGCTCCCCTTGGGGGGTCGTCGAAGTCGGATTTTGCGCACTCGGGTTCTGGCTGCCGCTGAGAACACATCGGCTCCGGCATGCCCCTCATCCGGCCCGTCGGCCACCTTCTCCCCGCAGGCGGGGAGAAGGATCCCGTCCCGGATTCCGACTCCCCTGTTTCCATAACTTCGCTGTGAATTTCCTTCTCCCCGCCCCGGCGGGGAGAAGGTGCCCGAAGGGCGGATGAGGGGCGCTTTTCCTACACGCTCACGCGCTTCTTTCCGACAGACCGTTGCCGACCGATTCGCCAACCTGAAACAAACATCGGGAAACGGCGATCATGCGCGGCAAGCAGGATCATTCCAGGCAGCACGGCCTGAGACGCAACCAGACCGAAGCCGAGTTGCGGCTATGGCAATACCTGCGCAACCGCCGTCTGCTCGGCTGGAAATTTCGCCGGCAGCACCGGCTCGGCCCCTACTTGGCCGACTTCGTCTGCCTGCAAGCCAAACTGGTCGTGGAACTCGATGGCAGCCGGCATCTGGATCTCGGGCAAGCGGGGCACGACCGCATGCGCAGCGAATTTCTTTGCCGGCGCGGCTATCGGATATTACGGTTGTGGAACGACGATGTCTTTCTTCGGGTCGACAGCGTGCTTGATCGGATCGCCACTTCGGTGGGCGCCCCTCATCCGCCTTCGGCACCTTCTCCCCGCATGCGGGGAGAAGGAAAAGCCGTAGTCGTATCCGGCGAGAAAAATGCCTAGCGGTCGCTCTTCAGGTACTGCAGGAACGGGTCGTTGCGATCCAGCACGATGATCCCGTTGCCGTCGGCGAAGGAGGCGCGGTAGGCCTCCAGGCTGCGCTGGAAGGCATAGAAGCCGGGGTCGCGGTTCGCCGCCTCGGCATAGACGCGCGCGGCCTCGGCATCGCCTTCGCCGCGCAGGCGCTGGGCGTCGCGCTCGGCTTCGGCCAGCAGCACGGTGCGTTCGCGCTCGGCCTGGGCGTTGATCGTGCGCGCCTGCTCCTCGCCCTCGGCGCGCAGGCGGCTAGCCACCTGCTTACGCTGCGCGCGCATGCGGTCGTAGACGTCGTTGATGACCTGGCTGTCGGTGGGCAGGTCGATCTGCTTGATGCGGATATCGACGATCCGTATGCCGAGGTTGTGCGCCGCCGCGTTGATCGCCTTCAGCTGGTTGGCGATGATTTCGTTGCGATCGCCGGAAACCAGCTGGTGCAGGGTGCGCGAGTTGATCTGGTTGCGCAGCGAGTTGGTCACGATCGGCGCCAGGCGCTGCGCGGCGGCGCGCTCGTCGCCGCTGGTGGCGCGGTAGAAAGCCCGCGAATCGTCGATGTAGCCGATAGCGAAGAAGTCGATGGAGACGTCCTTCTGCTCGCTGGTGAAATAGCGCTCCGGATCGGTCTCCAGCACCTGGAAGCGGCGGTCGAACACCTTCGCCGTTTCCACCAGCGGCCATTTGAAATGCAGGCCCGGCTTGAGGTCGGCGCGCACCACCCGGCCCAGATTCAGCACCAGGGCGGTCTGGCCCTCGTGCACGACGTAGACCGAACCCATCAGGGCCAGCAATGCGGCCACCACGACCGCGACGATCACCGAAACCTTCATCGTTGCGCCTCCTCGCGTCCGCGGGGCCGCGCCGGGCGCTCCTCGCTTTCGGGCGTGCTCTGGATCGCCGGCATCACCAGGTCGGTCGCCGCCGGCGTGGCCTGCTGTTGCGATTGCGGCTGCGCCGTCGCCGATGCCGGTCCCGGCATCGGCACGTAGAGCAGCTGGCGGCTGTCGCCGCCGACCACCTTGCGGTTTTCGGCCAGCACCTTCTGCACGGTTTCCAGCCACAGGCGCTTGCGGGTGACTTCCGGCGCGGCCTTGTATTCGGCCTGCAGCTGGCTGAAGCGCGCGGCGTCGCCCTGCGCCTTGGCGACGTTGGCGGTCTTGTAGCCCTCGGCGTTGGTGCGCAGCGCGGCGGCGGTACCGCGCGCCTCGGGCACGATGCGCGCGGCATAGGCCTCGGCTTCGTTGACCAGGCGTTCCTTGACCTGCTGCGCGCCGTTGACTTCGTCGAAGGCCGGCTTCACTTCGTCCGGCGGACGCGCGTTGGGCAGGGTCAGACCGGTGACGGTCAGGCCGGTGCGGTAGGCATCCAGCGCCGCCTGCAGCCGCGCCTTGGCCGAATCGGCCAGCGGGCCGCGCTTGTTCAGCACCGCCTCCAGTTCCGCGCGACCGACCTGCTCGCGCACCGCGCTCTGCGCGGCCTGCTCCAGCACCTGGTCGGCATTGCGCGAGCCGTAGAAGTACAGGCGCGGATCGTTGACCCGGTACTGCACGTTGAGGCTGACGCTGACGATGTTCTCGTCGCTGGTCAGCACCGGCACGGTCTTGTCGACGGTCTTGATTTCGGTGGCATTGACCTTGCGCACGCTTTCGACCGGCCACGGCCACTTGAAGTTGGGGCCGGGCTGCATGATCCGGCTGAACTGGCCGAAGCGCAGGACCACGCCGCGCTGCTGTTCGCCGATCAGCTGGAAGCTGCTGAGCAACAGCAGCAGGCCCAGCGCGACCGCTACCCAGCGCCACAGCGGATTGCCGCCGCCATCGCCGCCGAACAGGCCGCGCAGCCGGTCGAGCCACTGGTCGATGCCGCCGCGCGGATTGCGCCGCTGCCACGGGTTGCGTCCGCCGTTGGAACCTTTGTCGTTGCCGGACCCGCTGCCGGGGGTGTTCCAGGCCATGCCTACTCCAGTCTTGATCGCACGGGCTGCCGGCCCGGCGGTTTCGATTCTACTAGATGGGGCCGACCCGGCCCGGCGCAAGCGGGAAACGCATTCGCGGCCAAGGCCGCTCCCACCAAGGCAACCATCACCAGGCCTCAACCGGCTCCGGCAGCAGCGATTCCAGCACGTGCCCGCCGGCCTGCGCGGCCAGCCGCTGTGCGTCGGCCAGGGCCAGGTCGATGGTGACGTGCCAGCCGTGTTCATCGTGGTCTTCGGCCAGTACCGCGCCCAGCGCATGCAGGCGGGACCGCAATCGTCCCGAATGCGCCGGCAGGTCCAGCCTGCCCCGCACCCGCTGGAAGCCCAGTCGCTGCGCCAGCACGCCCTTCAGCAGGTCGATGCCCTGCCCGTCGCGCGCCGACAGCCAGACCCGTTCGTGACTCTCGTTGGGCGTGTCGTGGCGCGGCTGCGCGCCATCGATGCGATCGATCTTGTTGTAGACCAGCAGTTGCGGGATGTCGCCGGCTCCGATGGCCTGCAGCACTTCGTCCACCTGGCCGATGCGTTCCTCGCGCTGCGGGTCGGCGGCGTCGATCACGTGCAGCAGCAGGTCGGCCTCGCGCGCTTCGCTCAGGGTGGAACGGAACGCCGCCACCAGTTCGTGCGGCAGGTCGCGGACGAAGCCGACGGTGTCGGCCAGCACCACGCCGCCGCCGGGCAGCTCGATCCGGCGCACGGTTGGGTCCAGCGTGGCGAACAACTGGTCGGCGGCATAGGCCTCGGCGCCGGTCAGCGTGTTGAACAGCGTGGATTTCCCGGCGTTGGTGTAACCGACCAGGGCCACGCGCGGCAGTTCGCTGCGCACGCGGGCACGGCGCATCTGGGTGCGCTGCACTTCGACCTTTTCCAGCCGCTTCTGCAACTGCTCGACGCGCTTCTGCAGCAGGCGACGGTCGGTTTCCAGCTGGGTTTCGCCGGGGCCGCGCAGGCCGATGGAACCGCCGCGCTGGCGCTCCAGGTGGGTCCAGCCGCGCACCAGCCGCGTGGCCATGTGCTTCAGCTGGGCCAGCTCCACCTGCAGCTTGCCTTCGTGGCTGCGCGCGCGCTGGGCGAAGATGTCCAGGATCAGCCCGGTGCGGTCCAGCACGCGGCGCTGCAGGAACTTCTCCAGGTTGCGCTCCTGGCCGGGACTCAGGGCGAAGTTGACCAGCACCAGGTCGGCCTCGGTCGCGTCGGCGGCGGCCTTGACCTCTTCCAGCTTGCCGCTGCCGATCAGGGTGGACGGATTGGGGCGGTCGATGCGGGCGGGAATCAGCGTGGCGATGCTGGCCCCGGCGGAACGCGCCAGGTCGGTGAATTCCTCCATCGCGCCTTCGTCCGGCGGGCCGCCGGAATAAGGCTGGATCAGCAGCGCGTGCTCGCCCTTGCGGGATCGTTCGAACATGGGAGCAGTGTGGGGGTTGGCAGGCGGATTAAAAAGGGCAGCGGGCTTTTGTCGTCCCGTCCGGTCGCGGCAGGCATGGCTTCCCATTCCGCTTCCACGGCAACGGCAATGGAAAACCAGCCGCTCAGCACAGCAGCTTGACGAACTCGTCCGCGGGCATCGGATAGCCCAGCCAGTACCCCTGGGCCAGGTCGCAGCCGCGCTCGCGCAGCAGGGCGAACTGGCCTTCGGTTTCCACGCCCTCGGCCACCGTGCGGATGCCCAGCGAATGCGCCATGGCGATGATCGCGGTGGTCAGCGCCAGGTCGTCGCCGTCGGTTTCCACGTCGGCGATGAAGCTGCGGTCGATCTTGAGCCCGTCCACCGGCACGCGGCGCAGGTGGCTCAAGCCGGAGAAGCCGGTGCCGAAATCGTCCAGCCAGATGTTGACCCCGGTCTCGTGCAGGCGCGTCAGCAGGCCCGCGGCCAGCGCCTCGTCGCGCAGCAGCGCGGTTTCGGTCAGTTCCACATGCAGGCGCGACGCGGGCAGGCCGCTCTCGCGCAGGCAGGCGCCGACCTGCTCGGGCAGGTCGCGGTCGCGCAACTGCCGCGACGACACGTTGACCGCCACGAATGGCGCCGGCTGCCCCGCCCGTCCACGCCAGCGCATGGCCTCGGCGCAGGCATCGCGCAGCACGTGCAGGCCTATCTCGCCGATCAGGTCGCTGCGTTCGGCCACCGCGATGAACTGCGAAGGCGGGATCGCGCCATGCTTCGGGTGGTACCAGCGCAGCAGCGCCTCGGCGCCGACCACGGTGCGGTCCTCGACCCGCCAGATCGGCTGGTACATCACCTTCAGCTCGCCCCGACCCCACGCGCCGCGCAGCTCGTCCTCCAGCCGGATGCGCTGGCTGGCCTCCTCGTTCATCTGGCGGCTGTACAGGCGGTAGCAGTTCTTGCCGGCCTGCTTGGCCTGGTACATGGCGATGTCGCCGCACTTCATCAGTTCGGTCGCATCGACCGCATCTTCCGGGAACAGGCTGATGCCCACCGACGTCCCCAGGAACGCACCGTGTCCGTGCAGGGAGATCGGGCTGCGGAAGTCCTCGATCAGCGCGTCGGCCAGGCGTTGCGCGCGCAGGCGCACGTCGTCGCCCTGCACCAGGATCACGAATTCGTCGCCGCCGAAACGCGCGACCAGCGCATCGTCGCCGCCCAGGCGTCCCACCGCATTGCTGACGCGCCGCGCGTACTGGCGGATGACCTCGTCGCCCGCCTCGTGCCCCATCGTGTCGTTGACGCGCTTGAAGTCGTCGATGTCGGCGAAGATCAGTGCGAGCTGCTTGCCGCTTCCGTACAGCGCCTCCAGCCGCTCGCCCAGGCTTTCGCGGAAACCGCGCCGGTTGGTCAGCCCGGTCAGGTTGTCGGTATAGGCCATGCGCCAGACGTCGCGGTCGTGACGGACGATGCTTTCGCGCATCCGGGTGAAGGCCCGGATCAGTTCGCCGACTTCGTCGCCGCGCACGCTCTCCGGCCCCGTCGCCTCGAAGTTCCCCGCCTCGATCTCCCCGGCCGCGCGCGCCAGCCGCCGGATCGGACGCACCAGGCTGCGCTGCAGCAGCCAGGCGATGAGCAGGCTGGCCGCGGCCAGCGCCAGCAGCATCAGCAACACCCACTGCACGTGGCGCGCGTCCAGTTCGCGCAGGCGCTCGCGCAGGCGCCGGCGGGTGTCGGCTTCGTACTTGCGCATGCCGTCCAGCGAATAGCCCACGCGCACGCCACCCAGGCGATGGTCGCCCACCCCGATCGGCGCGGACACGTCCAGCACGTGCGACGTCCACTGCGCGTTCACCGTGTCCGTCGCGATCGCCGCAGGCGCCAGCGCATCGTCCATGGTCCGGCCATAGCTGCCGATGTCGGGCGAACCGTCGTGGACGATGCGACCCTGCGCGTCGAATACCTGCACGTAGCCCACGTCGGGCTGTTTGCGCACGACGTGGAGGATCGCGCCGATTTCTTCCAGGTCGAAGTAGTACAGCGGGTTGGCCAGCTGGTCGGCCAGTTGGGCCGTGGAAGCCTCGCCGCGCAGGCGCAGGGTCTGCATCGCCATGTCGTGCATCGCCTCGAGGCTCTGCGCCTCGACCTCGTCCTGCTGCTGGTGCTCCTTGCGCAACAGCAACAGCAGCAGGCAGGCCAGCACCACGAAGGTGGCGCCGACCAGGGCCAGGAACCGCGCCTGCAGGCCGAAGCGCAGTTTCATTCCAGCGACTCGCGCACGCGCGCCGCGCCTTCGCGGATCCACTGCAACGAGCGCGCCGAAGCCGGATCGATGGGCAGGAAGCGGGTGGTGCGGAAGAATTTCTGCATCGCCGCGCGGCCTTCCGCATCCTCGTTCGCATGCAGCAGGATGTCGCGCAGCCGCGCCTCGACTTTGGGATCCAGTCCGGCGCGCACGATCTCGACCGCGCGCGGATACTCGCCGGTTTCGTGGATCACGCGGAAGTCGCGCCGGAACGCCGGCGGCACCACTTTCGGATCGTTCCATTCCAGGTTGCTGACCACGCCGGCATCGACCACGCGCTTGTGCACCCACGCGCCGATGTTGGGTTCGGTGCCGGCGAACACGTAGCCGACCGTGTCGCCGGCGGGGCGGTCCGTCGGCGACAGCAGGATCTCCGGATGCAGCCTGGCGTCGAGCAGGGTCATCGCCGGCACCAGGTAGGAACTGGTCGACGAAGTGCTCTGGAACGCCACCGCATGCCCGTTCAGGTCGGCCAGGCTTTCGATGCCGGCGTCCTTGCGCGCGAAGAACACCGAATGGTAGCTGCGCACTCCGCCGCGTTCGGTCAACAGCAGCGGATGCGCGCTGGCGCGTTGCTCCAGGCGCATGGCGTTACCCGCCGTTTCGGTCACCCAGTCGACCAATCCGCGGCGCAGGTAGCTGTTCATCTGCTGCGCGTCGCGCGCCATCAGGATGCGACCCTCGGTGATGCCGACGTCGCGCAGCCGCGGCACCACGTAATCCAGCAACGGCTTGAGCTGCTGGTAGTGCGCCTTCGGATCGTCGCTGATGCGCCCCAATACCAGCACCGAATCGCCATCCGCGGCGGCGGCGGCCGGCGACAGGCACGCCAGCAACGCCGGCAACACCAGCCCGTACGCCAATCTCGACCAAACCCTCATTCGCCTTCGCTTCGACTTTCCCGCGGAGCCGGCAGCCTAGCCCAAAGCCCCGCCGCGCAACAGACTATTCACCGCTTCCCGGTCGTGCCATCCGCGCCATGCGCTGGGCGTCGGCCAGGATGCCGCGCAGCAGGCGCACCTCCTGCCGGCTCGGGTCGCCGCGCAGGAACAGCCGGCGCAGCTTGCGCATCGCCGAGTCCGGCGCGCGCCCCTTGTGGAAATCGATGTCGTCCAGGGTTTCGCCGAGCTGGGCGAAGAAACCTTCCATCTCCGCGTGGGTGGCCGGGACGTCGTCGGGATGCGCGGGCGGCGGCGCTTCGCCGCTTCCCCCCGCCAGTACCGCCAGCCGCGCCTCGTAGGCCAGCACCTGGACCGCCGCGGCCAGGTTGAGCGAGCTGTATTCCGGGTTCGCCGGGATGTGCACGGCGGCGTGGCACAGCTGCAGTTCCTCGTTGCTCAGCCCGGTGCGCTCGCGGCCGAACACCAGCGCCACTTCGCCGCCGGCCGCGGCGATGCCGACGGCACGCTCGCCGGCGGTACGCGGGACCAGTTCCTCCAGCTGCACGCGCCGGCTGCGCGCGGTGCAGCCGAGCACCAGCCGGCAGTCGGCCACCGCCTCGGCCAGCGTTCCGACCACCGGCGCGGCGGCCAGCACGTCG
>JBDHQQ010000243.1:0-2915 GCA_039807145.1 Pseudoxanthomonas sp.
AGTACGAGTGCATCGCCTGCGGCGCGTGCATCGACGCCTGCGACCAGGTGATGGAGAAGGTCGGCTACCCGAAGGGGCTGATCCGCTATTCCACCCAGAACGCGATCGACGGCAAGTCCACCCGCGTGCTGCGTCCGCGCATCCTGGTGTACGGCACCGTCCTGCTGCTGCTGCTGGTCGGCTGGGGCGTGGGCGTGACCCACCGCAGCCCGCTGATCGCCGAGATCCTGCGCGACCGCAATGCGCTGTACCGCGAGACCACCACCGGCGTGGAAAACACCTACACCCTGAAACTGGTGAACAAGACCGACCAGCCGCAGCGCTACCGGATCGAAGTGCGCACCGACGTGCCCGCGCTGCGCCTGCTGGAAACACCCGAAGTCGGCGTGGCGGCCGGCTCGGTGGCCTCGCTGCCGCTGACGCTGTCGGCGCCGGCCGGCACCGGCGGCCGCCATGCGGTGACGTTCGTCGTGCGCAGCGAAGACGGCAACGCCGAACGCGCCGTCGACAGCAGCTTCTTCGGACCGATGTGATGAACGACAAGACGACTTCCCCGTGGCGCCAGCCGCTGGTCTGGCTGGTGTTCGGCATCCCCGCCGTGGCGGTGGCGGCGCTGGTGTCGATGGTGTTCATCGCTGCCGGTCCCGGCAGCACCGACAGCAGCGATCCCACGGTGAAGCGCACCGCGCAGATCCAGACCGTGGACATGGGGCCCGACGAAGCCGCGGCGAAGCTGCAGCTCTCCGCCCTGCTGCGCCTGGACGGCGACAGCATCGAAGTGCTGCCGCTGCATTCCGGGTTCGACACCTCGCGGCCGCTGCAATTGATCCTGCAGCATCCGGCGCGCGCGGATCTGGACCGCGCCCTCGTGCTTGCGCCGGCGGCCGGCGGCTGGCGTGCCGAGGCCGCCATCGAGCGCGGCCACGACTGGAACCTGCAGCTCACGCCGCAAGAAGGCCGCTGGCGGCTGAAGGGACGACTGTCGCGCGGACTGCTGGCCGCACGGCTGCAGCCCGTCGTGACCGCGGAATGAATTCCGTCGTGGCGGCCGCGGCATCCGCGCCGGCACCCGACGCCGCCTGTTTCCACTGCGGCGAATCGCTTCCGCCCTCGCCCGCGCGGATCGTGCTGGACGGCACGCCGCGGCTGTTCTGCTGCGATGGCTGCGCCGCCGCCGCGCAATGGATCGACGACGCCGACCTGGAAGCCTACTACCGGCTGCGCGAAAAACCCGGTGCGCGGGTCGATGTCGACGATGCCGGGCTGGCCCTGTGGGACCGGGAGGAAGTGCTGGCCGCGCACGCCCATGCGATCGAAGGCGGCCGCGAAATCACCCTGCTCACCGACGGCATGCGCTGCGCCGCCTGCGCCTGGTTGATCGACCGCGCGCTGAGCCGCGAGCCGGGCGTGCTGGAAGTCGGCGCCAACGCGGTCACCGGCCGCATCCGCATCGCCTGGGACCCCGCCCGCGCACCGCTGTCGCGCCCGCTGCGCCGCCTGCAGGCGCTCGGCTACCGACCGTTCCTGGCCGCCGGCGAGTCGAGCGAACGCGAGCGGCGGCGCGAGCGCAACCGCTGGCTGCTGCGGATCGGCGTCGCCGCGCTCGGCGCCGTGCAGGCGATGATGTACGCCGAAGCGCTGTACCTCGACACCACCGGCAGCATGACCGTGGCCACCCGCGACTTCCTGCGCTGGATCGCCTTCCTGGTCTCCACCCCGGTGGTGTTCTACGCCGGCTGGCCGTTCATCGCCGGCGCGCTGCGGGAACTGCGCCACCGCGCGCCGGGCATGGACACGCTGATCGCCGGCTCCACCCTGCTGGCCTGGGCCGGCAGCACGATCGAGACGATTCGCGGCGGTCCGCAGGTCTGGTACGACGCGGCGGTCATGTTCGTGTTCCTGCTGCTGGTCGCGCGCATGCTGGAGCAGCGCGTGCGCACCACCGCGGGCGCGCAGGTCGACGCGCTGGCGCGCGCGCGGCCCATGTTCGCCAACCGCGAGACGGCCGACGGCGGGCGCGAAGCGGTGCCGGTTTCGGCGCTGGCGGTGGACGACGTGGTGCGCGTCGCGCCCGGCGAGCCGGTACCTGCCGACGCGCTGCTGCTGGACGGCGACGCGTCGTTCGCCGAAGCGCTGCTGACCGGCGAAGCGAAGCCGGTGCCGAAGCGCGTGGGCGACGCGGTGTTCGCCGGCTCGATCTGTGGCGCGCAGCCGGCGCGCCTGCGCCTGACCGCGGTCGGCACGCAGACCCGGCTGTCGCAACTGGCCGCGCTGATCGAACGGGCGCAGGCGCACCGCCCGCCGATCGCGCAGGCCACCGACCGCGTCGCCCGCGTGTTCGTGGCCGCACTGGCGCTGGCGGCGATCGCGGTCTACCTCGCCTGGCGCATCCACGACCCGTCGCGCGCCTTCGAAGTCGCGCTGGCGGTGCTGGTGGTGTGCTGTCCCTGCGCGCTGTCGCTGGCGGTGCCGGCGGCGCTGGCCGCCGCTGGCGGTGCGCTGGCGAAACTGGGCGTCCTGCCGGTGCGCGCGGACGCGATGGCGCGGCTGGCGCGGGTGGATACCGTGGTGTTCGACAAGACCGGCACGCTGGGCGTGCCCGGTGGCAGCCTGCGCACCGAGGCGCTGGACGGATTCGACGCGGAACGGGTCCAACGCATCGCGGCCGCGCTGGAACGCGACAGCGCGCATCCGCTGGCGGCAGCGTTCGCGCGATTGCCGCAGCAGGCGCTGCCGCCCGCGCACGAGCTGGTCGAGCATCCCGGCAACGGCATCGAAGGCGTGGTCGAGGGCCAGCGCTGGCGGATCGGCCGCGCCGGTTTCGCGGCGTCCGCGCAAGGCGACGACGGCGCCATCTGGCTGGGCGATGGCCATTCGGCGGTCGCCCGTTTCACCTTCGACGAAACCGCGCGCGC
>JBDHQQ010000244.1:0-2900 GCA_039807145.1 Pseudoxanthomonas sp.
CGTGCGCGGGTCCGGCGACCACCACAGGATCGGCTGTCCCTCGGAGAACCACGGGAATATCCCGCTGCGGTAGGCGTTGAGCAGGCGCTGCGGCGACAGGTCGCCACCGACCGCGAGCAGGCCGTCAGGCTGGCGCAAGGCCAGTTCCGCAGGCGGAAACGGCGCGACCGGGTCGGGTGACAGCAGGAACGGGCGCTGGCTCATCGGCCTATTGTAGGAGCGCGCTGGGGCGCGACCGGTGTGGAGCTCCCCGCCTTCGCGATCGTCAGGGTCGCGCCCACTTCGCTCCTACAAGGCGTTACGGAACGGCGAGTGCGCCGACAGCGCTTCTGCATAACGCCGGACCGAGCGCGTTTCGTCCTCGCACCAATGCCGCAACGCTTCGGCGAAAGCGCTGTCGGCGATCCAGTGCCGGCTGCGCACGATGGTCGGCAGGAAGCCGCGCGCGAGCTTGTGTTCGCCCTGCGCGCCGGGCTCGAACACGTGCAAGCCTTCGTGCAGGCAATACGCGATGCCCTGGTAGTAGCAGGTCTCGAAATGCAGGCCGGGCAGCGTTTCCGCCGCACCCCAGTAGCGCCCGTATAGCGCGTCGCCGCCGCGCAGGCACAGCGCGCCGGCGATGGGCCGGCCCTCCCTCTCGGCCAGGAAGACCACCAGCTGCCGCGGCATGCTTCGCGCCAGATGGCGGACGAAATCCAGCGTCAGTGCCGGCGAGTTGCCGTATTCGGCGAAGGTCCGCAGGTAGAAGCCGAACATCGCGGACAGGTCGTCGTCGCTGGCCTCGTCGCCGTGCAGCACGCGAAAGGTCACGCCGGCGCGCTGCACCTTCGCCCGTTCCTGGCGGATGTTCTTGCGGTGCTTGTGGTCCATCGCGGCGAGGAAATCTTCGAACGACGCCCAGCCGGCGGCGTTGCGCCAGTGGTACTGCACGTCGCAACGCGGCAGCCATTGCCGATCGTCCTGGGCTTGTCGAAGGGCGAAAGCGGCATCCTCGGCTTGCTCGTGGAAATTGACGTGGGCCGAAGACAGGCCGAGGCGACGGGCTTCCTCGACGATGGCACCGACCAGCGCCCGCCGCATTGCGCCATCACGCGCCAGCAGGCGCGGGCCGGTAACGGGCGAGTAGGGCACTGCGCCCAGCCATTTCGGGAAGTAATCCCGACCGTGATGCGCGTAAGCGCGCGCCCAGGCGTGGTCGAAGACGAATTCGCCGTGGGAGTTGGTTTTCAGGTAGCCCGGCGCCGCGGCAAGCAGTTCGTCGCCGTCCCATAGCGTGACGTGATGGGGCGTCCATCCCCAGTCTTCGCGCAGGCAGCCGGTTTGTTCCAGGCCGGCGAGGAAGGCGTGGCAGACGAAGGGGTTGCGGCCGTCGTGCAGGGCATCCCAGCTGGCAGCAGGCAGATCGGCGAGACGGCGGTATATCCGGAGGGCGGCCATCTTTCAGTCGTCATCCCGGCGCAGGCCGGGATCCAGCTCCTTATCTTGAAGATCGCGATGGGCCTTCCGGAAAAACGAAAGCCGGATCCCGGCCTGCGCCGGGATGACGAGCGGGAAGCGATGCCCTCAGCCGCCGTTCTTGTCCAGATGCCGCTCGGCGTCCAGTGCGGCCATGCAGCCGAAGCCGGCCGAGGTGATTGCCTGGCGATAGACCTGGTCGGCGACATCGCCGGCGGCGAACACGCCCGGCACCGAGGTCTGGGTGGCATTGCCGTCCAGGCCGGTCCTGATGGTCAGGTAGCCGTTCTTCATTTCCAGCTGGCCCTCGAACAGCGACGTATTCGGGGTGTGGCCGATGGCGACGAAGAAGCCGTGCACGTCGATGTCGCGGGTGGAACCGTCCTGCACCGACTTCACCCGCACGCCGGTCACGCCGGCGTCGTTGCCCAGCACTTCGTCCACGGTGTGGTGCCAGACCGGCTCGATCTTGCCGGCTTCGATCCTGGCGAACAGCTTGTCCTGCATGATCTTCTCCGCGCGCAGGGTGTCGCGGCGGTGGATCAGGTAGACCTTGCGGGCGATGTTGGCCAGGTACAGCGCCTCCTCGACCGCGGTGTTGCCGCCGCCGATCACCGCCACGTCCTGGTCCTTGTAGAAGAAGCCGTCGCAGGTGGCGCAGGCGGATACGCCGCGGCCCTTGAACGCCTCTTCCGATTCCAGTCCCAGGTACTTCGCGGTGGCGCCGGTGGCGATGATCAGCGCGTCGGCGGTGTATTCGCCGTTGTCGCCGATCAGCTTGAACGGCCTTTGCGACAGGTCGGCGGTGTGGATGTGGTCGAACACCACCTCGGTGTCGAAACGCTCGGCATGCGCCTGCATGCGCGCCATCAGGTCCGGACCCATCAGGCCGTGCGCGTCGCCGGGCCAGTTGTCCACTTCGGTCGTGGTCATCAGCTGGCCGCCCATCTGCAGGCCGGTGACGACGACGGGCTTCAGGTTGGCGCGGGCGGCATAGACGGCGGCGGTCCAGCCGGCGGGGCCGGAGCCCAGGATCAACAGGCGGCAGTGCTTGGAGGTGGTCATGGAGTTCGCTGGAAGAAGTCTGGGGTGTAGGGAAAACTGGCGTCAGCCTTGCGGCAGGGCAATCGCGATTTGCGGAAAGCTGCGTAGCAACTGGGCGTCCATTGTCGCCAATTTGACGCCGAGCGTGGCCGCCAGGGCAACGAATTCGCAGTCGTAGGCGGAGCAGCCGCTGTCCCGTGCCAGTTCCAGCACGCTCCGCGAATCCACTGCGAACTCCTGCTGCGCCAGCAGGTCTTCGGCTTCCTGCTGGATATCCAGAGCCTGATCGAAGGACAGGCTGCCGCGACGGAGATATCCCAGCAGGATGTTCCGGAACTCGCTGCGCCACAGTGGCGGCGCGACCCATTCGGGTTCCCGCTCCAGCAAGGCCTCGGCCCGCA
>JBDHQQ010000245.1:0-2892 GCA_039807145.1 Pseudoxanthomonas sp.
ACTCCCCAAAGGGGACATCTCTATTTGGGCTGAAAGGGGACATTTCTATTTTGGGTTGACAGTACGAGATCGAGCGCGGGTTGCAGGAGATGACCAGCAAGCAGGCCGCAAAGTCTCGGGCCAAGGCCAACCGGGTGATCCTGATCGACGGGATCTTCAGCACGCTGTCAGACCGCCGCATCATCAAGGAGGCGCTGAACGGGTTGCGCGACCTGGGGGGCAACTTCCAGATCATCGGGTTCCTGCACTCTCCGAACTGGAACAACGATTTTGCGGTGTTCCCGGTCTACCACGTGGGCAAGAAGCTCGTGAACCAGGAGGGCGACGGCCTGGTGTCGTTCCGCGAACTCGGCCGCGAGCCTGGCACGGTCGGTTTCGTCAGTGCAATCACCCAACCACTGCTGCTCGAAGGTGCCCCGTGAGTGAGGCGTTCCTGCAGGAGGAAAGTGCACAAGTGCTTGCCGCGCTGCGTCGGATGGCGGGTGAGAGCGGCAGATTGCGCACATCATCTGCCACCGCGAAGCTGTGCTCGGCGCTGGGTCTGCCGCGCGTGAGCGTCAATGAGGCGCTTCGGGAACTGTATCGCGCTGGATTGGTAAGCTACCAGCCTGATGGACAGCAACTTCCTGCATCCGGGTACATCACGGTGCAAGCAGCAGCCGTGGAGCCAGCGGCGCACGAGATCTTCTGGAGGCAGGCGCTGGAGGATGCACAGGTGGAGTCGGGTGTTGCCGTGTTCCTCGCACAACTGGCGCCAGCGGTCGCGGATATGAATGCGACGGACACGCAGGTTCTGGCCCGCGCATTTCAGGCACTGAACGGCCTATCAGCCGAGTCCACCGACGATGCTGGGTTCAACGTGAGCGCTCGTCACCTGATGGGAAGCTCCAAGGTGCTGGCCAAGCTCTCTCGCCAGATGCTCGCCGCTACGGGCCTGCCCAGGCGCCTTCATGCACCATCGCCGAGGTACATCCTATGCGCAGGGCCGTCAGAGCCTGTGGCCACGCTGTTGATCGAAAACCCCTGCGCCTTTGAAAACGCCATCCGCAGCGGCCTGACCGATGACGTGGCCATCGTGTGCACCTTCGGGTTCGGGCTGTCATACTTGGGAAGCGAACTGTGGGCGGGTGACCAGGCGCCGCAGCACGATCGCCCAATCCGGATCGTGCGCGACGGCACACCGCCACCATTGGGCCAGCTATTAGCTGCGGAGAAGGTGTTCCTCTGGGCGGATCTGGACCTGGCAGCGATGAACATATTTCGCTCGCTCAAAGATGCCATCCCACAGCTGCGGATGAGCGCGATCTACGAGGAGATGGTGCCGATGCTCTCGGACCCCGCGCGGTCGCATCCGTATACGGCGCTGTTTGACAAGAGCGGCCAGCTCTCGCGGTACCAGGGAGGCAGCGCGGTGCCTTCGCGCTTTGACGACGAGGACGTAGCGATGCTGCAAGCCGCGTGCTCTGCTCGAGCGGTGGATCAGGAGGCAGTCGAAGAGAGCAGCATCCGACGGTTGGGAGCGCAGCCGCTGTGCGTGAATCGAACGCCAGACCCCCTGATGTAAGACATAGAGCGTGGCTCGGTTGCACTGCCAAATCGACTTTAGGCTGGTTGCGGTTGATCAATTTTTGAAGCCGAACGACCGTCAGGTCGGGAGCCTGTCATTCGTGTTGTGAATGCTTGGTAGCTTGCGATGCTAACTAAATCGCTCGCTCGACCAGATGCAGTCGCCGATGCGTCACGGACCGAGCGCTCTATCCCCCAACAAAGCGCATCGCGCATCTGGCTCGCCGTAAGCGTCCGGTGATTCCGTCTTGACGGCGGGTGGAGCGCTCAGGAAGGCGACGTTGTCACCCAGCGATGGGGCAGTAGTTCTTCGATCCGGCTGGCCGGCTGCATGGGCAGCCTCTCGAGCACGTCACGGATGTAGGCGTACGGGTCGATCCCGTTGAGCTTGGCCGAGTGGATCAGGCTCATCACGGCGGCGGCGCGCTTGCCGGCGCGCAAGCTGCCGGCGAACAGCCAGTTCTGCCGCCCGATCGCAATCGGCCGGATGCGGTTCTCCACCCAGTTGTTGTCGATCGGCAGATCGCCATCGTCCAGGAAGCGCACCAGCGCTTGCCAGCGGTTGAGGCTGTAGTCGATCGCCCGGGCCGTGGCCGAGCCATCCGGGATCTTCTGGCGCTGCTGCCTCATCCACTGGCGCAACGCATCGGCCACCGGCCGTGAGCGTCGCCTGCGCGCCTGGAGCCGGATCTGGCTGTCGGCATTGGCCACCTCCCGCTCGACGTCGTACAACTCGCCGAAGAACTTCATTGCTTGCTCGCCAACCTGGCTGCCGTGGTTGGTCCAGAGCTCGTGGAACTTGCGCCGCGCGTGTGCCATGCAGCCGACCTCGGTCACACCCAGTTCGAAGCAGGCCTTGTAGCCGCTGAAGTCGTCGGTGACGAGCTTGCCTTGCCACCCCGGCTGGTCCTGGGTGCCGGGCAGCCCAAGGAAGTCGCGCACATGCTGGCCGGCGCGGCTGTCGGCGAAGTTGAAGATGACGGCCTTGAGGGGGTTAAACGACGTGGTGCAGTAGCTCCACAGGTAGGCGCGGTGCGTCTTGCCGTTGCCCGGCTTGAGCATCGCCACCGGCGTCTCGTCCGCGTGCAACACCGGCTGGCGCAGCAGTTGCGCGGCCAAGGCGTCGACCAGCGGCTGCAACTGCATGCCGCATTCGCCCACCCACTGGGCCAGCGTCGAGCGCGCGATCGCATAATCGGTACGCTCGAAGATCGCTTCCTGGCGATACAGCGGCAGGTGATCCAGGTACTTGGCCACCAGCACCTGGGCCAGCAGCCCGCTCGTTGGCAAACCCTTGTCGATGACGTGCGGCGCCACTGGCGCCTG
>JBDHQQ010000246.1:0-2884 GCA_039807145.1 Pseudoxanthomonas sp.
AAGACCGTGCTGTTCGAAACCGGCATCGGCGCGTTCTTCGAACCCAAGCTGCGTGAGCGCTACGGCGTGCAGGAAGCCGACCACGTGCTGCTCGATTCGCTGCGCGCGGCCGGCTTCTCGCACGAGGACATCGACGTCGTCGTGCTCTCGCACCTGCATTTCGACCACGCCGGCGGGCTGCTCGCGGCGTGGGAGGAAAACGCTTCGCCGCGACTGCTGTTCCCGAACGCGACCTTCGTCGTCGGCCACGAGCACTGGCGGCGCGCGCGCGACCCGCATCCGCGCGACCGCGCCAGCTTCATCCCCGGGTTGCCGGGCCTGCTCGAAGCCAGCGGCCGCCTGGAACTGGTCGATGGCGACTGGTCGAAGGCGCTGGGCCGCAGCGTGCGTTTCCACCACAGCGACGGCCACACGCCGGGACTGATGCTCGCGGAAATCGTCGGGCCCGAGCTCGTCGATGGCGAAGCGCACGGCGGCGTGGTGTTCTGCGCCGACCTCATCCCCGGGCGGCCGTGGGTGCACGTGCCGATCACCATGGGCTACGACCGCAACGCGGAACTGCTGATCGACGAGAAGCGCGCCTTCCTCGAGGACAAGCTCGCCCGCAACGTGCACCTGTTCTTCACCCACGACCCGCAGTGCGCGATGGCGCAGGTGACGCGCGACGAGAAGGGCCGGTTCGGCGTCGCCCACGAAGTCGCCGAACTGCGCGCGCGTTCGCTGGCCGCATGAAGAAGTGACTTCCGGCACCCCGCACGGGTGACTGCCGGCTCCTGCCGGCCGCGGGCGCATCGCGGACACTGGTCCCGTCTTCCAACGCGGGATCTGGCATGAAGAACAACGAGACGACGGTTTTCCAGAGCGGAACTTCCCGAAAGGGCTCGCCGTGCGCCATGCACAGGCGCTCTTTCCTGCGGAGGGTGTTCGCCCTGGCGCTGGCGTCGCTGGCCCTTGCCCAGCACGCCTTCGCCGCGCCCAGCGCCAAGGTGCCGCTGCAGGTATCGCCCGGACGCGCCACCACGCTGGCCATCTGGGAACCGGCGCAGGCGCGCGGCGTGGTGTTGTTCTCCAGCGGGCATGGCGCCTGGCCGGAGCGCTACGAGCGCCTGCTGCAGACCTGGGCCGATGCCGGCTTCGTGGTGCTGGCGCCGCTGCACGTGGATTCGGTCCGGTATCCGGAACGGGAAAAGTTCTCGCTGCAGCAGGGCTTCGGCGAGCGCCTGGCCGACATGCGCGCGACCAGCGCCTATGCGCGTGCGCGTTGGCCGGGCCTGCCGGTGGCGGCGGCCGGGCACAGTCTTGGCACGCTGATCTCGGCGGTGCAGGGCGGGGCCCTGGCCGGGCTCGGGCCGCTGCGCGATCCCGGAGTGGTGGCGGTGCTGGGCTACTCCTCGCCGGGCCGGATCCCGGGGCTGATCGGGCCCGATGCCTATGCGACGCTGGCGGTTCCGCTGCTGCTGGTAACCGGTGACGAGGACCTCGTGCCGGGTTTCGTCACCGACCCGGCCGACCACCTGTACCCGGTGCAGACCGCGCCGGCCGGCGACAGGCAGGCGGTGGTACTGGCCGGCGGCGGGCACAACCTCATCGGCGGCGAGCCGGAAGCGCTGTTCGAGCGCGCCCGGCAACTGGGTACCGCATTCCTGCAGGCCGAGCTGCTGGACGACCCGCGGGCGCGGCAACTGCTCGAGGCGCCGGCCGCGGCGGGCGAACAGCGGGTACGTCGCTGACGCGCGCCGCTGCCGGGGCGTCGACGACGGGCGACGATCCGCCGACCCCCCATCCGTCGTCAGTGGCTGCGCAGGCAGTCGCTCATGAAGGTCTTGCGGGCATCCCCGCTCAGGTGTTTGGCCGAGGCATCGGCATTGCACCGGGTCATGCGCTGCTGCGGGGTCACCGCCGCCGTGGCGGCGGCGGGATGGCCGCTGAGGCAGGTGCGCTGGGCATCCTTGTAGGCATCGCCCTTGAGGCCCTTGTTCTTGGCCGCGCATTCGGCCATGCGCTGTTGTTGCGGGGTAGGCGTGCCGGCGCCGGCCACGAACGGCACGGCGGTGGCCAACAGCAGGCAGGCAAGCAGGGCGGGACGGTACATGGCGCGGCTCCGGGGTGGGTGACGGGCGCAAGCATCCGCCCGCCGGGGAGCAAGCCGTCGTGAAGCCGCGATGTAGTTTTTTTAATGCACCCGGGTGCCGAAAATGCGGTCGCCCGCATCGCCCAGGCCGGGCAGGATGTAGCCCTTGTCGTTGAGCCGCTCGTCGATGGCCGCGGTGTAGATCTCCACGTCCGGGTGGGCCGCTTCGACCGCGCGCAGGCCTTCGGGCGCGGCCACCAGGAAAATGCCCTTGATGCGGCGGGCGCCGGCGCGCTTGAGCATGTCGATGGTGGCGATGAGGGTGCCGCCGGTGGCCAGCATCGGGTCCAGAATCAGCGCGTCGCGTTCCTCCAGGCGCCCGGTGAGGCGCTCGAAGTAGGGCACCGGCTGCAGGGTTTCCTCGTCGCGCTGCAGGCCGACCACGCTGACGCGCGCGGCCGGGATCAGCGACAGCACGCCGTTGAGCATGCCCAGCCCGGCGCGCAGGATCGGCACCAGGGTGATCTTGGCGCCGGCGATGCGCTGCACCGTGACCGGGCCGGCCCAGCCGTCCATCGTGCAGGGCTCGGTTTCCAGGTCGGCGGTGGCCTCGTAGGCGAGCAGGCTGCCCAGCTCGTCGGTCAGCTCGCGGAACTCCTTGGTGCTGAGCGAGGCCTGGCGCATCAGGCCGATCTTGTGCTGGACCAGCGGGTGGCGGACTTCGACGATCTTCATGGTCGGACGTGCAAAGAGGGGAGGCCCGCATTCTGCCGGATCGCCGGGCCGAACCCCAAGCTGGGCCGGGGAACCCCG
>JBDHQQ010000059.1:0-14645 GCA_039807145.1 Pseudoxanthomonas sp.
GCGCCGAATGCCAGCAGGACGGCGCCGATCGCCAGCGGCGTGTGGGCCAGCGCAAGCAGGGGCAGGGCGAGGACCATCAGGCCGACCGTCCCGAGCATCACCGCCCGGCAGCCGAACCTGGCCGCCAGCATGCCGGACAAGGGCATGGCCAGCAGCGATCCGAGGCCGAGGCAGAGCAATACCACGCCAAGCGCGCCATCGTCGAGTTGCGCGCGCTCCTTGGCAAACGGCACCAGCGGTGCCCAGCACGCGATCACGAAGCCGGGAATGAAAAAGGCCGCCCGGGTCGCGACCTGCTGGCGCGCTCGCACTGCAATCTGGTGGGACATGTTCGTCTCGAAAACGGGACGCCTGCACGGCGTTTCGGTGGGGTGGAGCCATCCGCAAGGGCGGGACGGGCCGGCGGCCCGGGATGATGGGAAGCCGGGTTGCATGATCGTTCAAGCCTGTTGCAGGCACCGCATTCGCGGGAAACAGGCGGAACCACGCGCGGCAGGTCGGATCAGCGACGCTCCACGTCAGGGTCGTTGATGCCCTGGCGGCGCAGTTCCAGCACCTGCGGGGTGATGGTGGCGATGCGGGCGTCGATGCGCGAGCGGGCGTAGTAGTCCAGGTCGTCGCGCTGCTTCAGGTTCTGCAGCTGGATCAGGGCCTGCTCGGGACGCCCGTTGAGGAAGGCGGTTTCGGCATAGGCCTCGCCGGCGCGCACGCTGTCGCCGGCCAGTTCGTTGGCGCGGGCGTAGACCTGCTGGAAGACGGGGTCCTCGCCGGTGCCGCCCAGCAGCGGGCGAAGCATCGCCAGGGCGCGCTGGCCGGCTTCGCGGCCGCCCTGTTCGTTGAGGGCCTGCGCATAGGCGATGGAGACGGCCCGGCTGCCCGGATTGGCGCGCAGCAGGGCGTCGAAGCGCTGGTTGGCGGCGGCGATGCGGCCGGCGCGTGCGTCGACCTGGGCCAGGGCCAACCCGACCCACAGGCTGCCGGGATGGGTGGCCAGAAGTTCGTTCAGATCGCTGGCCGCTTCAGCCAGCTGGTTGTTGCGCAGCTTGGCCACGGCCAGTCCGTAGCGCTGTGCGTCGTCCAGTCCCTTGGCGCTGCCGCGGCGGATCTGTTCGTATTCGCGGACTGCCGCGGCCGGTGTATTGGCGCTGAGCACGCGCAGGCGCTCCCTGGCCCAGGCGAACTGGTTGGCGTCGATGCGGATGGTGCTGCTGACCGTCGGGCGCAGCGCGCCGGGCAGCAGCGGGTTGGCGGCAGGCCGGCTGTCGCCGACGTAGTCAGGCCCCTGGCGGACGCGCTCGGTGACGCTGCCGGAAGGCGTGGTGACGGTGCTGCTGATCGAGGCCAGGCCATCGCGGCGCATCTGTTCCGCGCGTTGCCGCGCCTCGCTGATGCGGGTGGTGGTGACCGGGTGGGTCTGCAGGTAGTCGGGGTAGGCTTCGCGCCCGCTGCCGCGGCTGCTGCGCGTGGCCGTCTGCAGGCGCTCGAAGAAATCGCCCATCGCGTCCACGTCGTAGCCGGCGCGGGCCAGGGTGCGCATGCCGACGCGGTCGGCTTCGGACTCGTTGCTGCGGGTGTAGTCGATCTGGCGCTGCGCGATCAGGCCCTGCGCGGACGCCAGCGCGGCCATCGCGGCGTCGCCGCTGGAATTGCCGCCGGCGGCCTGCGCGGCCACGATGGCCGCCAGCATCCCCAGCAGGATCGGCACGCTGTCCTTCTGCGCGCGTTCGGCCCCGCGCAACACATGCTGCTGGGTGACGTGGGCGATTTCGTGCGACAGCACGCCGGCGACTTCGTCCTCGCGCTCGGCCGCCAGCACCAGCCCGGCGTTGACGCCGATGTAGCCGCCCAGCGTGGCGAAGGCGTTGATCTGGCGGTCGCCCATCATGAAGAAGGTGAACGTCTGCCCGGGCTTGTCGCTGTCGGCGGCGAGCCGGCGGCCCATGCCGGTCAGCCAGCTGTCGATCAGCGGATCTTCCAGCAGGTAGCCGTAATTGCGCAGTTCGCGCAGCATCATTCCGCCGTATTCGGCCTGCTTGGCGGGCGTCAGCAGTTCGCCGGCCGACGAGCCGATGTCGGGAAGCCGTTCCTGCGCAACGGCAAGCGGCGCGGCGATGGCGACGGTCAGCAGGGCGGCGAGCAGGGCAGGGCGCAAGCGGGACTCCGACTCCGGGGATGGTGGCAGGATGAGGCCCGCATGGGTCCGACGAGTGAACAGGCTGTTAATCCACACTGTTCCACCCGACTGACTGGCGCATGGCCGGCGTGCCACCATACTGCGGTCAGACCGTTGGAAACGCCGAGAATTCCCGTGAGCAGCGCCGAAACTTCCCCCCGCATCGTGATGTACACCACCGCCGTCTGCCCGTACTGCGTGGCGGCCAAGAACTTCCTCAAGAGCAAGGGCCAGACCTGGGAGGAAGTGCGGGTGGACACCGATCCGGCCGAGCGCGAAAAGATGGTCGCGCTCGCCAGGCGCACCAGCGTGCCGCAGATTTTCATCGGCGAAACCCACGTCGGCGGCTACGACGACCTGATCGCCCTGCATCGCGCGGGCAAGCTGGAGCCCCTGCTGGCGGGTGCGTGAGCGCATCGCGCACGGCGGCGCACGACGGCATGCAATCCCCGTTCGATCGATCCTGGCGAAGGGCCTGGGCCGCACTGGGCGCGGTTCCGCCCGCGGGATTGGGCGAGCGGCTTGCCGCGTGCTACGCCGAGCCGCACAGGCAGTACCACACGCTGCAACACCTGGGCGAATGCATCGGCTGTTTCGAGTCGGCCATCGACCTGGCCCGGCATCCCGGTGAAATCGAGGTCGCCGTGTGGTTCCATGATGCGATCTACGAACCGCAGCAGTCGGACAACGAACTGCAAAGCGCATCCTGGGCTGCGAAGGAGCTGCAAGCCGCCGGCTTGCCGGCACGGGTCGCCGAACGCGTGCACGCGCTGGTCATGGCGACGCGCCATGCGGCCCTCCCGGAAACCGACGACGAACGCATCCTGGTCGACGTGGACCTGTCCATCCTGGGTGCGCAAGCCGACCGATACGCGCAATACGCGGCGCAGGTGCGCGGGGAATACGCATGGGTGCCGGGCTGGATCTTCCGGCGCCAGCGCAAGGCCTTGCTGCGCGAGTTCCTTGCGCGCGAACCCATCTACGCCACGCCGCGTTTCCGCGACCGCCTCGAGGCGCGCGCGCGGGGAAACCTCGAAGACGAAATCCGGAAATTGTGAGAAGACAACGATGAGCGATTCCGACCAAGCCGACCGCATCAGGCAATTTACCGAATTCCGCCAGCGCATGAACGAACGCATCCTGGCCGAACCCAACCAGGCGGTGCGTCGTTTCTTTGCTCTGGACACGCAGACCTACCAGGCCGGTGCGCTGGACGTGAAGACCAAGGAACTGCTGGGCCTGGTGGCCTCGCTGGTGCTGCGCTGCGACGACTGCATCAGCTACCACGTCGCCCAGTGCAAGGAGGCCGGCGTCAATCGCGACGAGATGTTCGAGGCGTTCTCGGTCGGATTGGTGGTCGGCGGCAGCATCGTCATTCCGCACCTGCGCCGTGCGGTGGATTTCCTGGACCAGCTGGAAGCCGGAGAAGCCGCCGTTCCCGGCGAACACGCGCACGGCTGACGGTTTTTCCTTGTTCCCCGGCGGGGAAGGAAAAGCAAAGCGTGGCATAATTGCGCCTGAAACCATCCCCCTTGCGCGCGGGCATTGCCCGTGCGCCTTCGTACGGAACACCACGCAATGACCCAGACGATCACCGTCATCCGCGGCGATGGCATCGGCCCGGAAATCATGGATGCCACCCTGCACGTGCTCGACGCGATGCGGGTCGGCCTGCGCTATGAAGATGCCGATGCCGGCCTGGTGGCGCTGGAGAAGCACGGCGACCTGTTGCCGGAGGCCACGCTGGATTCGATCCGCCGCAACCGCGTCGCCCTGAAGAGCCCGCTGACCACGCCGGTCGGCGAAGGCTTCAGTTCGATCAACGTCGCCTTGCGTCGCGCCTTCGACCTGTACGCCAACGTGCGCCCGGCCAAGTCGTTTCCCAACACCCGGTCGCGCTTCCCCAGCGGCGTCGACCTGATCACCGTGCGCGAGAACACCGAGGGCGCCTACATCGGCGAGGGCCAGGCCATCACCGAGGACGGCGAGACCGCGACCCTGATCCAGAAGATCACCCGCAAGGGTTCCGAGCGCATCGTGCGCTACGCCTTCGACCTGGCCCGCGATACCGGGCGCAAGAAGGTCACCTTGGTGCACAAGGCCAACATCCTGAAGACCACGTCGGGCCTGTTCCTGAAGGTCGGCCGCGAAGTCGCCGCGCAGTATCCGGACATCGAGTGCAACGAGATGATCGTGGACAACACCTGCATGCAGCTGGTGATGCGTCCCGAGCAGTTCGACGTGATCTGCACCACCAACCTGTTCGGCGACATCATCTCTGACCTGTGCGCAGGCCTGGTCGGCGGCCTGGGCCTGGCCCCGGGCGCCAACATCGGCAAGGACGCTGCGATCTTCGAGGCCGTGCATGGTTCGGCCCCCGACATCGCCGGCAAGGGCATCGCCAATCCGTGCGCGCTGCTGCTGGGCGCGGGGCAGATGCTCGACCACATCGGCCAGCCGCAGAACGCCGAGCGCCTGCATGCGGCCATCATCGCCACGCTGGAAGCGAAGGATTCGCTGACCCCGGACCTGGGCGGCAGCGGCACCACGATGGGCTTCGCCAAGGCCATCGCCAGCCGCGTCTGACCACTCCGGCGCTGGACACGAAAAAGGGCGCCGATGGCGCCCTTTTTCGTGGTTCTCCGTCCAAGTCCGGGTGAAACCCGCTTTGTAGAGCCGGATTCATCCGGCTGCTTCATGCTTCAGTTGCGGGACTGCAGTTTCGACAGCAGGCGCAGGAACTCGACGTACAGCCACACCAGGGTGACCATCAGGCCGAAGGCGCCGTACCACTCCATGTATTTCGGCGCGCCGGCATCGACGCCAGACTCGATGAAATCGAAGTCCAGCACCAGGTTCAGCGCCGCGACCACCACCACGAACAGGCTGAAGCCGATGCCGAGCAGGCCGGATTCGTGGACGAAGGGGACATTGACGCCGAAGAAGCCCAGCACGAAGGTGACCAGGTAGATCAGGAAGATGCCGCCGGTCGCGGCGACCACGCCCAGCTTGAAGTTCTCGGTCGCCTTGATCAGGCCGCTGCGGTAGGCCAGCAGCAGCGCACCGAGCGTGCCGAAGGTCAGCGCCACCGCCTGGAACACGATGCCGTCGAAGCGCAGTTCGTACATCGCCGAGATCGCGCCGAGGAAGAAGCCTTCGACCAGCGCGTATAGCGGTGCGGTGACCGGCGCCCATTCCTTCTTGAACGTGGTGACCAGGGCCAGGATCAGCCCGCCGATCGCCCCGCCCAGCACGTAGCCGATGATGCCCGGCGAGACGACGGTTTCGCCGCCGACCGTGGCCAGCGACTGGTTCCAGGCGAAGGCGGCGGTGATCGCGCTCAGCAGCAGCAGGAAACCGGTCTTGTTGACCGTGCCGTTGAGGGTCATCGACCCGCCGGCACTGCGCGACACCACCGCGCCGCTGCCCAGGTCGAGAAACGTGGATTCCTTCAGTGCCGGGTTTCCGCTGCGGATCATGGGTTTCCTCTGTGGATCGGGATGGCGTCGCCGCCTTGCATCGAGCATAGCCGAAGCCGCCCTGGCCCGCATGTCGTTTGACAGCGCGGGCGCGGGTTCGGACAATACGCGGCCGCATCGGCGCCTGCGCCGGGTCCGGAACCCAAGTCGGGGTGTAGCTCAGCCTGGTAGAGCGCCTGCTTTGGGAGCAGGAAGTCGCAGGTTCGAATCCTGTCTCCCCGACCACCGTCCAGCGGCAGATGCGACAATCCTGTTCGGGCGCCCGTAGCTCAACCGGATAGAGCACCGGCCTTCTAAGCCGGCGGTTACAGGTTCGAGTCCTGTCGGGCGCGCCACTTCGGCGGGGCGTGCGACAGGCAAGGTTTCAATGGTGGCTGTAGTTCAGCTGGTTAGAGCACCGGATTGTGATTCCGGATGTCGTGGGTTCGAGTCCCATCAGCCACCCCATTTTCGTTGTGCGGTTTGTTTGCTAGAATTTGCAATCATTGGGGCCGTTAGCTCAGTTGGTAGAGCAGTTGACTCTTAATCAATAGGTCCAAGGTTCGAATCCTTGACGGCCCACCAATCCCAGACGCCCGGCTTGCCGGGCGTTTTCTTTCATGAGGTTAAGTCTATGGGCGCGCTGCGGCGCGTTCTAAATCAAGACGGCTTTGACCTTGTCGCGGCGCGGTCCAAGGTTCGAATCCTTGACGGCCCACCAATCTCCAGACGCCCGGTTAGCCAGGCGTTTTTTTTTGGCGAACGTGCCGGCGCCGGCTCGGGCGGGCGCATCCCTTAGAATGGGCCGCAAGCGAAAGTGGCGGAATTGGTAGACGCCCTGGATTTAGGTTCCAGTGCCGCAAGGCGTGGGGGTTCGAGTCCCCCCTTTCGCACCAGCCCGGACCATGGCGCGATGGACGCCTGGATGCCGGGCAAGCCCCGGCGGGCGCGGATTCCTTGTGCCGGCGCCCGCCGCAGGTCCGGTGGCGAGCGCGCAGGCTGGCAGCCGCGCCCGTATTCGGCCAAAATATCCCGTTCACCGCGATGCGGCCTTCCGGCCGCGTCCGGGAGCCCCATTTTCAATCAATGCCATGGCGCGGCCATGACAGCAGGAGTCAGCAAGATGCAAGTTTCCGTGGAATCGGTGGGCAATCTCGAGCGTCGCATGAGTTTCAGCCTGCCGGCCGAACGCCTGGACAGCCACATCGGCGGCCGCCTGCGCGAAATCGCGCGCACCGCCCGCATCAAGGGTTTCCGCCCCGGCAAGGTGCCGGCCAAGGTGATCGAACAGCGCTTCGGCCAGCAGGTCCGCGCCGAGGCCCTCGACGGCCTGCTGCGCGAGACCTTCGATTCGGCCATCCGCGAGCAGTCCCTGCAACTGGCCGGCAACCCGCAGCTGGAGCCGGCCGGCGAAGGCCAGCTCGACTGGGTCGCCACCTTCGAGGTGGTGCCGGATTTCGGCGAGATCGACGTATCCAAGCTGAACGTGATCCGCCACGTGGCCGAGGTCGTCGACGCCGACATCGACCAGATGATCGAGAACCTGCGCATGCAGCGCCGCGAGTTCCGCGCGGTGGACCGCCCCGCCCAGGCCGGTGACCGGGTCAACCTGGAAACCTGGTCGCAGGCCGGCGACGAGCGCCTGCCCGCCGAGGGCGAGGAGAAGGGCGCGACCCTGATCGGCTCCGGCGTGATGTTCCCGGCCATCGAGAACGGCCTGGTCGGCATGTCCAGGGGTGAAGAAAAGGCCATCGACGTCGATTTCCCGGCCGATTGGCGCGTGCCGCAGTTGGCCGGCCGCCAGGTGCAGGTGCACGTGAAGGTCGTCGAGATCGCCGAATCCTACGTGCCGGAAGTCGATAAGGCCTTCATCAAGAGCTTCGGGGTGAAGAGCGGCGACGCGGAGCGGTTCCGCGCCGACATCCGCAGCAACCTGGAGCGCGAGCTGAAGGGCGCGCTGGCCAACCGCCTGCGTCGCGAAGTGGGCGAGCAGTTGATCGCCGCGTATTCGCACGTGGAAATGCCGCCCAAGCTGGTCGAAGGCGAGGCCCGCAACATGCTGTCCATCCAGCTGGACCAGGCCCGCCGCAACGGCCAGAACCCGCAGGCGCCCGAGAACGCGTGGAAGGACTTCATGGACCCGGCCCGCAAGCGCGTGCTGGTCGGCCTGCTGGTCGGCGAGGTCGCGCGCCGCAACCAGCTGCGCCTGGACCCGAAGCGCCTGAACGAAACCATGCGCCTGATCGCCTCCACCTACGAGGAGCCGGAGCAGGTCATTGAGTTGTACCGCAACGATCCCCAATTGATGTCCGGGCTGCAGAACCGGGTGATGGAAGAGCAGGTGATCGACTGGATCGCCGAGCGCGCCCAGCACACGGAACAGCCGCTGTCGTTCCAGGACGCCATCCGCGGGTAAGGCCGGCGAGGAGCCGCCGCCCGACTGGCTTCACCGACCCACCACCACGGAATCCATACATGAGCATCGAAACCAAAGCCCTGAACCTGGTCCCGATGGTGGTCGAACAGACCAGCCGCGGCGAGCGCGCCTACGACATCTATTCGCGCCTGCTGAAGGAACGCGTGATCTTCCTGGTGGGCGGCGTGGACGACCATGTCGCCAACGTGATCGTCGCGCAGATGCTGTTCCTGGAAGCGGAGAACCCGGAAAAGGACATCAGCTTCTACATCAACTCGCCCGGCGGCATCGTCACCGCGGGCATGGCGATCTACGACACCATGCAGTACATCAAGCCGGACGTCAGCACGATCTGCGTCGGCCAGGCCTGTAGCATGGGTGCGGTGCTGCTGGCGGCGGGCGCCAAGGGCAAGCGCTACGCGCTGCCGAACTCGCGGGTGATGATCCACCAGCCGCTGGGCGGCTTCCAGGGCCAGGCCACCGACATCGACATCCACGCGCGCGAAATCCTGACCATGCGCCAGCGCCTGAACGAGATCCTGTCCAAGCACACCGGCCAGTCGCTGGAGACCATCGCGCACGACACCGAGCGCGACAACTTCAAGAGCGCCGCCGATGCCCAGGCCTACGGCCTCGTGGACCAGGTGCTGGAGCGTCGCCCGGAAGATTCCATCCAGGCGGGATGAGCCCTGCCGGCGCGGTGAAATCATTGTTTTCGAATGGGTTTCCGGGCAGGCTGGCGCCCCCGGGGGCCTGTGCTATTCTCGATTCGAATCCCCCGCCGGAAGGGCGGGTCAAGCGGGTAAGCAAGGCATGAGCGAAGAACGCACGGGTCGTTCCGGCGACAGCACCAAGATTCTCTACTGCTCGTTCTGCGGGAAGAGCCAGCACGAGGTCCGCAAGCTCATCGCGGGCCCCAGCGTGTTCATCTGCGACGAATGCGTCGAGCTGTGCAACGACATCATCCGCGAGGAGCTGGAAGAGAAGGCCCAGTCCGCGCGCAGCCACCTGCCCAAGCCGCGCGAGATCCTCGAGGTTCTGGACCAGTATGTGATCGGCCAGCAGCGCGCCAAGCGCACGCTGGCGGTCGCCGTGTACAACCACTACAAGCGCATCGAGAGCCGGCAGAAGAACGACGACGTCGAGCTGGCCAAGTCGAACATTTTGCTCGCCGGCCCGACCGGCTCGGGCAAGACCCTGCTGGCGGAAACGCTGGCGCGGCTGCTCAACGTGCCGTTCACCATCGCCGACGCGACCACGCTGACCGAGGCCGGCTACGTCGGCGAGGACGTCGAGAACATTATCCAGAAGCTGCTGCAGAAGTGCGACTACGACGTGGACAAGGCGCAGCAGGGCATCGTCTACATCGACGAGATCGACAAGATCAGCCGCAAGTCCGAGAACCCGTCCATCACCCGCGACGTGTCCGGCGAAGGCGTGCAGCAGGCGCTGCTGAAGCTGATCGAAGGCACCGTCGCCAGCGTGCCGCCGCAGGGCGGGCGCAAGCACCCGCAGCAGGAATTCCTGCAGGTCGACACCAAGAACATCCTGTTCATCTGCGGCGGCGCCTTCGCCGGGTTGGACAAGATCATCCAGCAGCGCAGCACCGAGGCCAGCGGTATCGGCTTCGGCGCCAAGGTCAAGAGCGCGGAGAAGAAAGCCGAGACCGGCAAGGTCCTGTCCGCGGTCGAGCCGGAGGACCTGATCAAGTTCGGCCTGATCCCCGAGTTCGTCGGCCGCCTGCCGGTGGTCGCCACGCTCGAGGAGCTGGACGAGGCGGCGCTGGTCAAGATCCTGACCGAGCCGAAGAACGCCATCACCAAGCAGTTCAAGAAGCTGTTCGACATGGAAGGCGTGGAGCTGGAATTCCGTCCCGACGCGCTGTCGGCCATCGCCCGCAAGGCGCTGAAGCGCAAGACCGGCGCGCGCGGCCTGCGCACCATCGTCGAATCGGTGCTGCTGGACACCATGTACGACCTGCCGTCGCTGGAAAACGTCGGCAAGGTGGTCGTGGACGAGTCGGTGATCGAGCACAAGTCCGAGCCGTACCTGATCTACCAGAGCCCGCCGCCGAAGGTGGCCGGGGCCGAATGAGCCAGGGCCCGGCCCGACCGTTCGGCAGGTTCCGCAGTTCCACTTGCATCCCGCGCGCAATGGCCCCATAACGGGGCCATTGGCGCGTTTGCGCCCCCGAAATCCGTTGTCCTGGAGCCTGCATGCCCCGTCGTTCCGCCCCTGAAATCCTCGACCTGCCGGTGCTGCCGCTGCGCGACGTCGTGGTGTTCCCGCACATGGTCATCCCGCTGTTCGTCGGCCGCGACAAGTCGATGCGCGCGCTGGAACAGGCGATGGAATCCGACAAGCGCATCCTGCTGCTGGCGCAGAAGTCGGCCGAGACCGACGACCCGGGCGCCGGCGACCTGTACCAGATCGGCACCCTGGCCCAGGTGCTGCAATTGCTGAAGCTGCCCGACGGCACGATCAAGGTGCTCGTCGAAGGCACGGCGCGCGTGCGCGTGTCGCGGGTGGGCGAGCGCGACGGTTCGCTGTACGGGCAGGGCGAGGAAATCGAATCCGAGGTCGCGCGCGAGCCGCGGGAACTGGAAGCCGTGGCGCGTTCGCTGCTGGGCCTGTTCGAGCAATACGTGAAGACCAACCGCAAGCTGCCGCCGGAACTGCTGCAGACGCTCGGCGGCATCGACGAGCCGGGCCGCCTGGCCGACACCGTCGCCGCGCACCTGGGCGTGCGCCTGAGCGACAAGCAGCGCCTGCTGGAAACCGTCGAGGTCGGCGAGCGCCTGGAGCTGCTGGTCGGCTTCGTCGACGGCGAGATCGACGTGCAACAGATGGAGAAACGCATCCGCGGCCGGGTCAAGTCGCAGATGGAGAAGTCGCAGCGCGAGTACTACCTCAACGAGCAGATGAAGGCGATCCAGAAGGAGCTGGGCGAACTGGACGACGCGCCCGGCGAACTGGACGAACTGGCGCGCAGGATCGCCGAGGCCGGCATGCCGAAGGTGGTGGAAACCAAGGCCAAGGCCGAGCTCAACAAGCTCAAGCAGATGTCGCCGATGTCGGCCGAAGCGGCCGTCGTCCGCAATTACCTGGACTGGCTGCTGGGCGTGCCGTGGAAGAAGCGCAGCAAGGTGCGCAAGGACCTCAAGCTGGCGCAGGAAACGCTGGACGCCGACCACTACGGGCTGGAGAAGGTCAAGGAACGCATCCTCGAATACCTCGCGGTGCAATCGCGGGTGAAGCAGATGAAGGGCCCGATCCTGTGCCTGGTCGGCCCACCGGGCGTGGGCAAGACCTCGCTGGGCCAGTCGATCGCCAAGGCCACCAACCGCAAGTTCGTGCGCATGGCGCTGGGCGGCGTGCGCGACGAGGCCGAGATCCGCGGCCATCGCCGCACCTACGTCGGCTCGATGCCCGGCCGCATCGTGCAGAACCTCAACAAGGCGGCGACGAAGAACCCGCTGTTCGTGCTGGACGAGATCGACAAGATGTCGATGGATTTCCGCGGCGATCCGTCGTCGGCATTGCTGGAGGTGCTCGACCCCGAGCAGAACCACACCTTCAACGACCACTACCTCGAGGTCGACCTGGATCTGAGCGAGGTGATGTTCATCGCGACCTCGAATTCGCTGAACATCCCCGGCCCGCTGCTGGACCGCATGGAAGTGATCCGCATCCCCGGCTATACCGAGGACGAGAAGCTCAACATCGCCCAGCGTTATCTCGTCCCGAAGCAGCTGAAGGCCAACGGCCTGAAGCCCGTGGAGCTTGAGATCGACGAAAGCGCGGTGCGCGACATCGTGCGCTACTACACGCGCGAATCCGGCGTGCGCAACCTCGAGCGCGAGCTGGCGAAGATCTGCCGCAAGGTGGTCAAGGAAATCGCGCTGAAAGGGCCTGCGCCGGCCAAGTCGAAGAAGAAGCCGAAGGCGGTGCGCGTCACCTCGGAGAACCTAGACAAGTACCAGGGCGTGCGTCGCTTCGATTTCGGCCGCGCCGAGGAACAGAACGAGATCGGCCTGGTCACCGGCCTGGCCTGGACCGAAGTGGGCGGCGATCTGCTGCAGATCGAGGTCGCGCTGGTGCCCGGCAAGGGCGCGCTGACCCTGACCGGCCAGCTCGGCGACGTGATGAAGGAATCGGCGGCCGCGGCGATGTCGGTGGTCCGCGCCCGCGCGCAGGCGCTGGGCATCGATGCCGAGTTCCTGCAGAAGCACGACATCCACCTGCACGTGCCCGACGGCGCCACGCCGAAGGACGGCCCCAGTGCCGGCATCGCCATGGTCACCGCGCTGGTGTCGGCATTGTCCAAGGTGCCGGTGAGCGCCGACGTGGCGATGACCGGCGAGATCACCCTGCGCGGACGCGTGTCCGCGATCGGCGGCTTGAAGGAGAAACTGCTCGCGGCCATCCGCGGCGGCATCACCACGGTGATCATTCCGGAAGAGAACCGCAAGGATCTGGCCGACATTCCCGCCAACGTCACCAGCGGCATGAAGATCGTGCCGGTGAAGTGGATCGACGAAGTGCTCGACCTGGCGCTGGAGCACCCGCTGGCGCCCCGGCCCGACGACGCTGACGAAAAGCTCGCATCGCATGAACCCGCGCCTGCATCATCGCAGGCGGATGTCAAGCATTGAATCCTGAAACCACCGCGTGGGCGGTCATGCGAAATCGGCTGTTTTCAGGCGGTTTCACCCCCGCTTTTGCTTGCGCCGGCAACGCCGCGGCTGGTATAAATCCACGTTCGAATCGCCTGCCGGGACGCAAGGCCAGGCTTGTCCGCCAGATTCCGTTGCGCCGAAGCGCGTCGGTCCATCCGATCCAAGATCCGCGGCGATGACGCCGTACAGGGAGCCATAGATGAACAAATCCGAATTGATCGATCACGTCGCCGATGCCGCAGGCCTCAGCAAGGCCGATGCCGGTCGTGCCGTGGAAGCCGTCGTTTCCGGCGTCACCAACGCGCTGAAGCAGGGCGACACCGTCGCCGTGGTGGGCTTCGGCACCTTCCAGGTGCGCGCCCGCGCCGCCCGCACCGGCCGCAATCCTAAGACCAAGGAAACCATCCAGATCCCGGCTTCGAATAACCCGGTGTTCAAGGCTGGCAAAGCCCTGAAGGATGCCGTAAACTAATCAACTCGCCGCGGGGCCTTGGTCCTGCGGCACAAGCACCCGGGTGCTTAGCTCAGCGGTAGAGCGTCTCCCTTACAAGGAGAGGGTCGGGGGTTCGAACCCCTCAGCACCCACCAAGTTCGGGCAGTCCGGAAGCTTCCAGTTTCAAGCGCGGAGTGGTAGTTCAGTCGGTTAGAATGCTGGCCTGTCACGCCGGAGGTCGCGGGTTCGAGTCCCGTCCACTCCGCCACTTGTCCAAAAGCCCCGCTTCGGCGGGGCTTTTTCTTTGGCCCTTCCTCGTTGTGCACGACACGCGCTCCTACGGTCGCAGAGCCGGATTCATCCGGCTGCTTTCCGCTACAGGCAACGAAGCGAGAGATTCGGCCCTACGGTGTGCGGGCGACGCTCACACCCAACCGGTCAGGTAGAACAGCGCGATCACGAAGAACACCGCCAGGGTCTTGATCGCGGTGATCGCGAACACGTCCTTGTAGGACTGGCGATGGGTCAGGCCGGTGACGGCCAGCAGGGTGATCACCGCGCCGTTGTGCGGCAGCGTGTCCATGCCGCCGGAGGCCATCGCGGCTACGCGATGCAGCACGTCCATCGGGATGCCGGCCGCGTGCGCATTGGCGATGAAACTGTCGGCCATCGCCGCCAGTGCGATGCTCATGCCGCCGCTGGCTGAGCCGGTGATGCCGGCCAGCGCGGTCACCGAGACGGCCTCGTTGACCAGCGGGTTCGGGATGGACTGCAGCGCGTTGGCGACGACCAGGAAACCGGGCAGGGCGGCGATCACCGCGCCGAAGCCGTATTCGGATGCCGTGTTCATCGAGGCCAGCAGCGCGCCGCCGATGGCGCTCTTGGTGCCCTCGGCGAAACTGGCCAGTACCGGCTTCCAGGCGAACGCGACCACGCTGGCGATGCCGACCAGCAGCGCGCCCTGCACGGCCCAGATCGCGGCGACTTTCTTCACTTCCTGCACCACCGGCGCGGGGTTGCCGATCACCGCCGGCACGAACGACTGCGATTCGCCGTACCAGCCGGGAATCCAGCGGGTGAACAAGAAATTGGCCACGCCGACCAGCAGCAGCGGCAGCAGCGCGATGAGCGGATGCGCCAGCCGGTCGCCGCGGAACATCTCGGGCTCGTTGCGCAATTCGGCGTCGCCGGCATAGCCCTCGCCGTTGCGCGCGGCGACACGACGGCGCCATTCCAGGTAGCTCAGCCCCACGGCCAGTATGAACACGCCGCCCAGCGTGCCCAGCACCGGCGCGGCCCAGGCGGTGGTGCCGAAGAACGAGGTCGGGATGATGTTCTGGATCTGCGGCGTGCCCGGCAGCGCATCCATGGTGAAGGTGAAGGCGCCCAGCGCGATGGTGCCCGGGATCAGCCGCTTGGGGATGTCGCTCTGGCGGAACAGTTCGGCCGCGAACGGATACACCGCGAACACCACCACGAACAGCGA
>JBDHQQ010000247.1:0-2882 GCA_039807145.1 Pseudoxanthomonas sp.
GCACCATCTACTCGTCCGGCAACGTCCGCCACCACCATCACCTGTTGCGTTGCCGAAAGCGTCGACTGGTCGAGGCCGCTAGACTTGCAGCCTGTTTCCAAGAAGGCGATCGCAATGAGCCGAAGCTATCCGCCGGTTTCCCTGATCGGAGCGCCCACCGACATCGGCGCCGGGGATCGCGGCGCGCGCATGGGGCCTGAAGCGCTGCGCATCGCCGGGCTGGGCGAGGCGCTGGCCGCGCGCGGCGTGGACGTGCGCGACATCGGCAATCTCGATGGCCCGCGCAATCCATGGCAGAAGCCGGTCGCCGGCTATCGCCACCTGCCCGAGGTCGTGGCCTGGAACCGTGCGGTGATGGATGCGGTCGGCGGCGAACTGCGCGACGGCCGCCTGCCGATCCTGCTGGGCGGCGACCATTGCCTCGGCCTGGGTTCGATCACCGCGGTCGCGCGCCACTGCCGCGACAAGGGCAAGCGCCTGCGCGTGTTGTGGCTGGACGCGCACGCCGATTTCAACACCAGCCAGGTCACGCCTTCGGGCAACATCCACGGCATGCCGGTGGCCTGCCTGTGCGGCATCGGTCCCGACGAACTGACCCGGCTCGGCGGCAGTGCGCCCGCGATCCAGCCTTCGGAAATCCGCCAGATCGGCATCCGTTCGGTGGACCCGGAGGAAAAGCGCCTGATCAAGCGGCACGGCATCGATGTGTACGACATGCGCTACATCGACGAGAACGGCATGAAGCGCACGATGGAAGCGGCGCTGGAAGGCGTCGATGCCGATACCCACCTGCACGTCAGCTTCGACGTGGATTTCCTCGACCCGAGCATCGCGCCCGGCGTCGGCACCACGGTGCCGGGCGGGCCGAACTACCGCGAGGCGCAGCTGGTGATGGAGATGATCGCCGACAGCGGATGCATGGGTTCGCTGGACATCGTCGAGTTGAATCCGGTGCTGGACAAACGCAATCGCACCGCCAGGCTCGCGGTCGATCTGGTCGAAAGCCTGTTCGGCAAATCGACCTTGATGCGCGATTAGCGCATCAAGGTCGTCCCCGCGAAGGCGGGGACCCAGAGTCAGGAACACCGCGCGATTAGCGCATCAAGGTCGTCCCCGCGAAGGCGGGGATCCAGAATTGGGAACGCTGCGCGATTGACGCATCAAGGTCGTCCCCGCGCCTGCAAGGCCGCGTCTCGGACGCGCCGCTGAGCCTCGACTGAATCCGGCACGGGCGAATTCACGCCCAGTGAATGGCCTGGCGGCCACTTTGGCTACACCGGCGGACCGGACCGCGGTTCGCCGGCATTCCATGCCACCGTACCGGAGGAGCCGATATGAAACGCATGATTGCCGCAGTGATGCTGGCGATGTTTTCCACCGCCGTGCTGTCCGCCTGCAACACCATGGCGGGGGCGGGCAAGGACGTGCAGAAAGCCGGCGAGAAGATCGAGGACAAGGCGCAGGACTGCAAGGACGGTCGCTGCTGATCGCGTAGCCGCATCGGCGGAACCGGTTCGCCGGTTCCGTCGCTTCCAGCGCCGAAAGACAGCGATGGCGAGGACTATTCCCATCCGCCGGGATACGCGCTATTTTCCGGCCATCGTCCGTTCCTCGTTCCGGAGTCGCCATGAAGCGCATCGCCATCGCCACCCTGCTTGCCGTCCTGACGCTGGGGCTGTTGACCGCCTGCAACACGGTCAAGGGTTTCGGCAAGGACATCCAGAAGACGGGCGAAAAGATCGAGGACGCTTCCGGCAAATGACGCTACCGGGCGCGCAAGCCTGAAGAACGACGGGGCCGGGCAACCGGCCCTCGTTTTTTGCGTGCGCAGCGAGGAAAGGTTCATGCGAATGAATAATGCCGGTGTTACTTCCGCTTGACCGGCGCGCAACCGTGCGTCTGCAAGACTGTCGTTGCGGTACCCCCGCCGCGAAGTCTCAAGAGGCAAAGCCATGAACAAGGACATCATTGCCGGCAACTGGAAGCAGATCCAGGGCAAGATCCAGGCCCAATGGGGCAATCTCACCGACGACGATTTCAAGGTTGCCGCCGGCAACGCCGAATACCTGACCGGACGCCTGCAGGCCCGCTACGGCTGGGATCGTGATCGCGCGGAGAAGGAAGTGCGCGATTTCCAGCGCACGCTGGACGAGAACAGCCGGCACTGATCCCCTCGCGCCGGAAAATGCAAACGACAACGGGCCGCGAGGCCCGTTGTTCTTTCAGGAACTTGCGCTTCAGCGCCGGCCCGGCGGATCGGCGACGAAGCCGCTGGGAAACGCGCGTGGCGCGTCGTTGCGCGGTCGCCACTGCGGACGCGGCAGCACGCCCAGCGCGACCAGCCGCCGCTCTTCGTCGTAGCGCAGTTCGCTGACCTGCGCGGGCGAACGGCTGGCGCGCCGGAACGCCGTTTCGCCGACCGGCGACCATTCGCGCTGGCCGTGGCCGGTGCCGACGCTTTGCCGCGACGCATCGGCGGCGCGGGATTCGGCGGCGGGGGCAGCGGCTTGCCGTTCCGCTTCCTCGCGCGCGCTGCCGCCGTTGCGCGCGATGGGCGCGGGCGGGGCGGGGAAGTAGCGCGGGCGCGCTTCCTCGAACACGGCGATGCTGATGACGCCGACATTTTGCGGGCGGCCGGTGCGCGCTGCGTAGCTGTCGCCCAGATCGGTGAACACGAATCCGGCCACCTCGTGCAGCGACTTGCGCCAGCCGTCGATCTCGGCGGTTTCCCACGGGTCCAGCACGTAGCCGCCCTGGGAAATGCCGGCGGTCTGGCCGGTGACTGCGTTGACGCCGTCCACCGAGAGCACCACCAGCACGCGGCGGCCGGTGGTGTTGGTCAGGCGCACGGCGTAGCGATGGCCGGGCACGCCGGCGATCCA
>JBDHQQ010000248.1:0-2880 GCA_039807145.1 Pseudoxanthomonas sp.
CGGCGGCCCGAAGCCACGGTCCACGTCGAGCCGGGCGCTGCTGCGCGCACGGCGCGGCAGCCAGTTGTCATGGCTGGTCGCGCCGCGGGTGTGGTCGCGCGGATCGGTGAAGCTGGCCTGGGCGTTGATGTCGAACCCGGCCAGCGATGCGAAGCCGGTCAGTTCGGCGCCGCGGATGCGCGCCTTGGCGATGTTGTACGGGGTGTAGGTGCTGTCCAGCGCGATCAGCTGGTCGATGCGGCTTTCGTAAGCGTTGAAGGTCCAGTTCCAGCCCTCGCCGTACTGCGCGATGCCGACGTTCACGCTGGTGGATTCCTCCGGCTTCAATGCCGGGTTGCTCGACCACGGGTAGTACAGGTCGTTGAAGGTCGGCGCCTTGAAGCCGGTGCCGGCACTGGCGGTCAGGCGCAGGCCGTGGCCGAGCGCCAGGCCGTAGCCGAGGCTGCCGGTGGTGTGGTTGCCGAACTGCTCGTTGTCGTCGTTGCGCACGCTGGCCTGCAGCGAATGCGCGCCGAAGCGGCCCTGGTATTCGGCGAACACGCCGGTGTTGTCGCGGTTGTCGATCGAATAGGCGGTGGTGCTGGTCACCTGGTCCTTCTGCCAGTCGCCGCCGACGCTCAGCTGCTGGCCTTCGGCGAACAGGAAATCGCCCTGCACGCTGGCGGTGTCGCGGCGCGTGTCGAAGGTGGACACGAAGCTGCGCGTGCCGGCCTGGACGTAGTAGCTGTCGGCCTGGTCGTCGTTGCGCCCGATCTGCGCGGACAGGCGGAATGCATCGCCCGGGGCCCAGCGCAGCTTGCCGCCGTATACCCGTTGCTGGTTGTCGGCCTCGTTGCCGCTGTAGATGCTGCCGTCGTACTGGTTGCGGCTGGCGGCATCGAGCATGTGGCCTTCCACGCCCAGGGTCTCGGACAGCGCATAGCCGCCGCGCACGTTGAGCGAGGCGTTGCGGTAACCGTCGCGGTCGGGCTCGTCGACATAGCAGCCCTGGAACAGCGTGGCCGACCCGTTGCACGCGTTGATGCCGTCGGTCTTCTGCCAGGCGCCCTGCGCCGATACCCAGCCGCGCTCGCCGCGGTTGCTGAAGCCGGCGCTGGCCTGGCGCAGGTTGTGGCTGCCGGCGGTCAGCGCCAGGTTCTGCTGCAGGCCCTGGCCGGCAGCGCGGGTGAAGATCTGGATGACGCCGCCGATCGCCTCGGAGCCGTACAGGCTCGAACGCGGCCCGCGCACGATCTCCACGCGCTCGATCTGGTCGATGGGCAGGTCCTGCAGCGCCGGCATGCCGCTGGAGGCGGCGCCGATGCGCACGCCGTCGACCAGCACCAGCACCTGGCTGGAGGCGCTGCCACGCATGAACAGCGAAGTGATCTTGCCGGGGCCGCCCTGGTTGACGAAGTCCAGGCCGGCGCGGCCGCGCAGCAGGTCCAGCAGCGAGGCGGCCTGGCTGCGATCGATCTGCTCGCGGTCGATGACCTGCACCGGCACGACGCTGTCGGCGATGGAGACCGGCGTGCGGGTGGCGGTGACCACCACGTCGTCGAGCTCGGTCGGTGCCTGTTCGGCACTGGCAAGGCCCGGCAGTGCGAGCGCAAGGGCGAGGGAAAGGGTGTGGTAAGGCAATTTCATGGGAACTCCTGGATCCGCGCGCTCCCGCGCGGATGGACGGTGGAGGCTGCCAGGAGAGGGACACGACGGAGTGCGCGCACGGCGCTACTGCCGCCGCCATGCCCTCCGCATCGCAACCAGTCGGCTTCCGGGCCGGTCTCCGGGCTTGCAGGCGAAGCGCGTCGACGCTTCCGGCCAGGCGCCTTCCCGTGCGATGGATGCACAGTGGCGGTATGCCTGGCCTTGTCCTGCTTACCGTTGCGGGGGCAGCGCCGGACTGGCGCGGGCCAGGATGTCCCT
Organism: Pseudoxanthomonas sp.; assembly: GCA_039807145.1. Lineage (GTDB taxonomy): Bacteria > Pseudomonadota > Gammaproteobacteria > Xanthomonadales > Xanthomonadaceae > Pseudoxanthomonas_A. The sequence continues at coordinate 1,906 of JBDHQQ010000248.1, forward strand.
GGCAGGCGCGGCACCGGCTTCCCGTTTCAACCGGCCGGAGCGAGTCCGGCCAGTCACCCGAAAGTGCGGGCATTCTATGCCATCGCCCGCGGCGCTGCCCGGCGTGCCGCGCGATGGGCGGCCCACGGCGTCGTGGCGCCCGCCACGGCACATCGCGCCGGCGGCACGCGCCCTACAATGCGCGATTGCAACGCGGTATCGGAACACACGTGACAGACGCATGGTTCACCCGGGCCTGCCCGGCGCCCTCGCAGCCGCACCGGCAGCACGCCATCGCCCGCCAGCGGCAACTGACCAAACCCGAGGGGGCGCTGGGGCGCCTGGAAACCCTCGCCATCGAACTGGCCGCGCTGCAGGGGCGCGAGCAGCCGCAGGCCACGCGCGTGCCGGTGCTGGTGTTCGCCGGCGACCATGGCATCGCCGCGCAGGGCGTGTCGGCGTATCCGGCCGAAGTGACGGTGCAGATGCTGCGCAACTTCGCCGCCGGTGGCGCCGCCATTGCGGTGCTGGCGCGCGAACTGGGCGTGCCGCTGCATGTCTGGGACGTCGGCAGCCTGGCCGATGCGCCGGTCAGTGGCGTGACCTGGGACAAGCCGCGCCGCGGCACCGACGATTTCAGTACCGGCCCGGCGATGGCGCCGGCTGACCTCGACGCGGCGTTCGCCGCCGGCCAGCGCGCGGTGGCCGCCGCCTGCGCAGAGGGTGCCGACCTGCTGCTGCTGGGCGAGATGGGTATCGGCAACACCACCTCGGCCAGTGCGCTTGCGGCGGTGCTGGGGCCGTTGCCGCTGGCCGAACTGGTGGGCGCCGGCACCGGCCTGGATGCGGCGCGGATCGCCCACAAGCAGGCCGTGACCGCGCAGGCGTTGGCCCTGCATGGCGCGTCCATCGCCGCCGCCGCCGACCCGGGCCGCGAAGCCCTGCGCCGCGTCGGCGGGCTGGAGATCGCGGCGCTGGCCGCGGCCATGATCGCCG
>JBDHQQ010000249.1:0-2879 GCA_039807145.1 Pseudoxanthomonas sp.
CAGCCTCGGCGGGGGCGGCAGGCGCTTCGGCCGGCGGCGCTTCGACCGGGGCCGCCTCGACGGGCGCGGCCGGCTTCTTCGCGGCCAGCCACTGCTGGAATTCCGCCTTCGACACGGCCTTGACCACGATCGGCATGAAGCCGTGGTCCTTGCCGCAGAGCTCGGCGCACTGGCCGCGGTACACGCCCGGCTGCTGGATGTCGGTCCAGGCCTCGTTGATGATCCCGGGGATCGCGTCCTGCTTCCAGCCCAGCGCCGGCACCCACCAGGAATGGATCACGTCGTCGCCGGTGATGACGAAGCGGATCTTGGTGCCGGTGGGCAGCACCAGCGCGTTGTCGACGTCGAGCAGGTAGTGCGGGTTCTTCTCGGCGGTGGGCACCGCGCCGCTCTGGCGCAGGGCGTCCGATTCGCGGTCGAGGCGGCTGGTGAACTCGACGCCTTCGCCCAGGTATTCGTACTTCCACATCCACTGGTAGCCGGTGACCTTGACGGTCATCTCCGACTCGCGGGTGTCGTACATCGCGATCAGCTTCTTGGTCGCGGGAATGGTCATCGCCACCAGGATCAGGATCGGAATCACCGTCCAGATGACCTCGGCCACGGTGTTGTGGGTGAATTGCGCCGGGACCGCGCCCTTCGACTTGCGGAACTTGAACATGGCCACGGCCATCGCGCCGAACACCACCACGCCGATGGCCACGCAGACCCACAGCGCGAACATGTGGGCGTCGTAGGCGTGGCCGGAAGAAGCGGTGACGCCGCGTCCCATGTTCAGCTGCCACGGCTTGGGATCGGCCGACTGGGCGGAGGCCAGGACCGGCGCGGCAAGCAGCGCGCCCATGGAAATCAATCGCTTGCACCACCCGAGTTGTAGCGTCATGCCTGGACCCCAAAAGCGTCGTAGGTAGCGGCCCCGCGCAGCGGCCGGCCGTATGCGCAACGGGCGCGGGCAAGCCGCGCGCCTCGTTGAATAGCCTTCAAATGGTAGCCCTCCTGCACAGTTTGCGGCAAGCCACACGTATTCCGACGATTTCGGCAGCAGTCGTTCGCGCAGCGGCAAAACCCGTATCCGGCCCGCTCGCGGCCCCCTAAACTAACGGGCTGCCATCAAGATCACCGCCGCAATGCCCACGCCCGACTCGACTTCCCCGCCCGTCCGCAGCCCGGTCGGCGACCTCGTTTCCCCGGAATTGCCCGCGCCGCCGCCGGCGCTGCGGGCCGCGATCACCGCGGCCTGGCTGCGCGACGAAACCGAGCACGTGCGCGAGCTGCTGGAACAGGCGCGGCTGGCCCCCGACCGGCAGGCCGAGGCGCAGGCGCTGGCCGCCGACCTGGTGCAGCGGGTCCGCACCCGCGCCCAGGACCAGGGCGCGATCGAGGCCTTCATGCGCCAGTACGACCTGGGCAGCGAGGAAGGCGTGCTGCTGATGTGCGTGGCCGAGGCGCTGCTGCGCATCCCCGACCAGACCACCGCCGACGCGCTGATCCGCGACAAGCTGGGCGACGCCGACTGGAAGAAGCACATGGGCGAAAGCGACTCGATGCTGGTCAACGCCTCGACCTGGGGACTGATGCTGACCGGCAAGCTGGTGTCGCTGAACGACCTGACCCGGGCCAACGTGCACGGCGCGTTCAAGCGCCTGGTCGGCCGGGTCGGCGAGCCGGTGGTCCGGCTGGCGGTGCGCCAGGCGATGCGGATCATGGGCCACCAGTTCGTGATGGGCCGGACCATCGGCGAGGCGCTGGCCCGTTCGCGCAAGGGCGACAACGCCGGCTACCGCTACTCGTTCGACATGCTCGGCGAAGGCGCGCTGACCGCGAAGGACGCCGCACGCTACCTGCAGGCCTACCGCGACGCGATCCGGGCGATCGGCGGCAGCGGCGACTACCTCGGCGGCGACGTGTTCGCCGCGCCGAGCATCTCGATCAAGCTGTCGGCGCTGCACCCGCGCTACGAGCACGCCAAGCGCGCGCGGGTGATGGCCGAACTGGCCCCGGCCATCCTCGAACTGGCCCGGCTGGCCAAGTGCCACGGCATCGGCTTCACCATCGACGCCGAGGAAGCCGACCGCCTGGAACTGTCGCTGGACCTGATCGAGGCGACCTTCCTGGACCCGTCGCTGGACGGCTGGGAAGGCTACGGCCTGGCGGTGCAGGCCTACCAGAAGCGCACGCCGTACGTGATCGACTTCCTCGCCGACCTCGCCCGCCGCGCCGGCCGGCGCATGCCGGTGCGCCTGGTCAAGGGCGCGTACTGGGACGCGGAGATCAAGCGCGCCCAGGTCGACGGCCACCCCGGCTACCCGGTGTTCACCCGCAAGCCGAACACCGACGTGTCGTACCTCGCCAACGCGCGGCGCATGTTCGACCACGGCGACGCGCTGTACCCGATGTTCGCCACCCACAACGCGCAGACCATCGCCGCGATCCGCGCCATCTCCGAAGGCCGCCCGTACGAGCACCAGAAGCTGCACGGCATGGGCGACGACCTGTATGCCGAGGTGGTGCCCGCCGACCGCCTCGGCGTGCCGTGCCGCGTGTACGCGCCGGTCGGCAGCCACGAGGACCTGCTGCCGTACCTGGTGCGGCGCCTGCTGGAGAACGGCGCCAACTCCAGCTTCGTCAACCGCATCACCGACGAGAACGTGGCCATCGGGGAACTGGTCCGCGACCCGGTGGAAACCGTGTCCCACTTCGAATCCATTCCGCATCCGCGCATCCCGCTGCCGCGCGACCTGTACCGCGTGCAGCCTTCCAGCATCCAGACCTACGACCGGGACAATTCCATGGGCGCCAACCTCGCCAACGACAACGATCTGCACGCGCTGGCCGGGCGCCTCAACGCCGCGATCAAGCCGTGGAAGGCCGCGCCGCTG
>JBDHQQ010000250.1:0-2876 GCA_039807145.1 Pseudoxanthomonas sp.
AGCTGCTGCGCGCCATCCAGGAGAAGACCGTGCGCCCGGTCGGCGCCCACGCCGAGGTGCAGGTGGACGTGCGCATCCTTTCGGCCACCCACAAGGACCTGGCCGAGCAGGTCGCCGCCAGCCGCTTCCGCCACGACCTGTACTACCGCCTCAACGTGATCGAACTGCGCGTGCCGCCGCTGCGCGAACGCGGCGAAGACCTGCCCGCGCTGGCCCGCACCATCCTCGCGCGGCTGGCCGCCGAACAGGGCCGGCCGGTGCCGCTGCTGGCCGACGACGCGATGGCGGCGCTGGCCGCGCATCCGTTCCCCGGCAACGTGCGCGAGCTGGAAAACCTGCTGGAACGCGCGCTGGCCCTGGCCGATGCCGACGCCGAAGTCATCACCGCCGCGGACCTCCGCCTGGCGCCGGCCAGCCGTCCCGCCGCCGCGCCTTCGCCCGTGCGCGACGAGGAGGAAGACGCGGACGACGACGAAGCCGACGACGATGCGGCCACCGCCCTGCCCGGCTACATCGAGGAAATCGAGCGCGCGGCCATCGTCAAGGCGCTGGAAGACAACCGCTGGAACCGCACCAAGGCCGCCGCGCAACTGGGCATCACCTTCCGCGCCCTGCGCTACAAGCTGAAGAAGCTGGGCATCGAGTAGGTGTGGCCGGGCGCGGCGCGCGCATTCCGGCTACCATCCGGGCATGGCGTTCCCGATCAACCCCCACCGCCCCCGCATCGCCGAATTGTGCAGGCGCTATCGCGTGCGCCGGCTGGATCTGTTCGGTTCCGCCCTGCGCGACGATTTCGATGCCGATTCCAGCGATCTGGACCTGTTGGTCGAATTCCTGGAAACCCGCCCGGCGGGCGCAGCCGACCGCTACTTCGATCTGCGCCAGGCCCTGCAATCCACCCTGCACCGCCCCGTGGATCTGGTCGTGCGCAACGGCGTACGCAATCCGTATTTCCTGCGCGCCGTGGAACAAGCGCACCTCAACCTCTATGCCGCGTGATCCACGCACCTGGCTGTACGACATCGTCCAGGCCGGCGAACGCCTTGCCCGCTTCCTCTCGGACAAGAACTGGGACGACTATCAGGGCGACGAACTGCTCCGCGCAGGCGTCGAGCGTCAGTTCGAAATCATCGGGGAATCATTGGGACAACTGCGCCGGCATTCGCCCGAACTGGCCGGGCGCGTCCGCGAGCATGAAAAGATCATCGGTTTCCGCAACGTGCTGATCCATGGTTACGCGGTAGTGGACGACGCCATCGTAGGGAGCGTCGCAACCGAGAAGCTGCCGACGCTGCTGGCCGATGTCCGCACCGTGCTGGACGACCTGACCGGGCCGGACTGAAGCCGGGCATCGCCTTCCGCCCCCCCCCCCGCCTTCGCGGGGGCAGGCCCTGCGCTACAAGCTGAAGAAGCTGGGCATCGAGTAGCCTTGACTGCCTTTTGCGGCGGGGATTCAATAAGTCGGTCCACTCCGGGATCCGTTCGATGACCGACCATCTCGCCAACATCACCCTGCAACCCGGCAAGCGCGGCGGCAAGCCATGCGTGCGCGGACTGCGCATTGCCGTGCAGGACGTGCTGGGATGGCTGGCCGCCGGCATGAGTCCCGACGAAATCCTGTCCGACTACCCCGAACTGACCCGCGACGACATTCTCGCCTGCCTGGCATGGGCGTCCGCGCGCGAGCAGCGCGCCGTCTGGGTACCGGCTGCAGCGTGAAGCTGCTTCTGGACGAAAACCTTTCGCGGCGATTGGCGCCTGCCCTGCAAGGGCGATTTCCCGGTACGACCCAAGTCGCCCTTGCCGGCCTGCAACAGGCCAGCGATGCCGAAATCTGGAAGTTCGCGCGCGAACATGGGTTCGCCATCGTCACCAAGGACGACGATTTCAGCGGCCTGCAAGACATGCACGGCTATCCACCCAAGCTCATCGTGTTGCGGCTGGGCAACTGCAACAACCAGCAGGTGCTGGAAACGCTGCTGGCATCGGCTGATGTCCTGGTGCAACTGCTGGAGCAACGGGACACCGGCCTGATCGAAATCGGATGATCCGCGCCGCACCAAGGCCGCCGCGCAGTTGGGCATCACCTTCCGCGCCCTGCGCTACAAGCTGAAGAAGCTGGGCATCGAGTAGGAGCGCTCTCGAGCGCGCCCCCGGAAGCGCTTCGCAACGGCCGAACGGCTGTTGAAGGCCGCGGGAATGACGATTTGTCCGCGGGTTGCCGTTGTCCGTGACGCCGAGGAACACGCGGGCAATGCCTTCGGCGAACTGGCTGCGCACTTCCCACCGGCCCGGCTCCATCTTGCGTGCGCGCACCGATCCGGATTGATCACTCAACCCATCGAAGCCGACGGTCGCCGCAAACAACTTTCATGCGGCGGCGGCCCAGGGCCTGATCCGATCCAGTTCTTTTGTCAGTGCATCCTTGACAGTGGCTGCATCGTAGTCCAGTTGCAATCCCGTCCAGAACCCTTCGGACAGGCCGAAAAAGCGCGACAGGCGCAGGCCGGTATCAACGGTCACGGAGCGAGTGCCGGCAACGATTTCACCGATACGCCGCTGCGGAACGCCGATTTCCTTGGCCAACCGGTATTGGCTGATGCCCATCGGCTCCAGGAATTCATGCATCAGGATTTCACCGGGATGCGGATAAGGAACTTTGCGCATGGGGTACTCCTTCAGTGGTAATCGACGATTTCAACGTTGGTCGGGCCATTGGCTGTCCAGACGAAGCAAACCCGCCATTGCTGGTTGATCCGGATGCTGTGCTGCCCGGCGCGGTCGCCCTGCAAGGGTTCGAGATGGTTATTGGGCGGGATCCGCAAATCTTCCAGAACAGCAGCCCGATTGAGCATGGCCAGCTTGCGCATCGCCAC
>JBDHQQ010000251.1:0-2870 GCA_039807145.1 Pseudoxanthomonas sp.
GGCCCAGGCCGCGGCCCAGCGCGCGCTGCAGCGGCCACGGCAGGCGCGCCGCCGCCGCCGCCAGGCCGATGCCCAGCCATGCCGGCCACTGGCGTGGACCGAGCGGTGCGTGATCGTTGTCGGAAGTCGCAGCCATGCCCGCTCATTGTAGCGGCCGGGGCAGGTATCCTTGCCGCGATGCGGACGGACCTGACAGAGAAGCTGCTGCGTGGCCTGTATTCGGCCGTGCTGTACCTGTTGACGCCGGTCACCGTGTACCACCTGATCTGGCGCGGCTTCCGCTTCAGCGAATACTTCCAGCGCTGGAACGAACGCTATGCGTCGTACCCGAAGGTCGCGCGGCCGGTCGACGTGTGGCTGCACGCGGTATCGGTGGGCGAAGTCAACGCGGCCGTTCCGGTGGTCGAGGCGCTGCGCCGACAGCACCCGCAGCTGCGCTGGCTGGTCACCACCATCACCCCGACCGGCTCGGCGCGGGTGCGCGCGCTGTGGGGCGACGGCGTGCAGCACGTCTACATTCCCTACGACCTGCCCGGCGCGGTGGCGCGTTTCCTCGGGCACTTCCGCCCCAAGCTGGCGCTGGTGATGGAAACCGAACTGTGGCCGAACCTGCTGTTCGGCTGCCGCGACGCCGGCGTGCCGGCGTACATCCTCAACGCGCGGCTGTCGGCGCGCTCGCTGCGCGGCTATGGCGCGCTGGGCCCGTTGATCTCGCGCGTGGTGCGCACGCTGCGCCGGATCGGCGCGCAGTCGCCCAACGACGGCAAGCGCTTCGTCGCGCTGGGCGCATTGCGCGGCAACGTGATCGACACCGGCAACCTGAAGTTCGACATCGCCGCGCCCGCCGGACTGGACGCATTCGCCGCCGAATTCCGCCGCCATGCCGGCGCGCGCCCGGCATGGATCGCCGCCAGTACCCACGAGGACGAGGAAGCCGCGGTGATCGCCGCGCACCGCCGCCTGCGCGAACGCTGGCCCGACCTGCTGCTGCTGTGGGCGCCGCGCCACCCCGAGCGCTTCGTCCGCGCGGTCGAGCAGGCGCAGGCCGCCGGCTGGCGGGTCGCGACGCGCAGCCGCGACACCTGGCCGGACGCGGACACCGGCGTGTTCGTGGTCGATACGCTGGGCGAACTGATGGCGTTCTACGCCTGCGCCGACACGGCCTTCGTCGGCGGCAGCCTGCAGGCGATCGGCGGGCACAACCTGCTGGAACCGGCCGCGGTCGGTACCGCGATGGTCACCGGACCGCACCTGCACAACTTCAGCGAGATATCGAAACGGCTGAAGGAAGCCGATGCGCTGCGCATCGGCGCCGACGCCGACGCGGTGGCGGCGGAACTCGAAGCGCTGCTGGCCGATCCGGCGCGGCGCGAGGCGATGGCCGTGGCTGGGCACGCGCTGGTCGAAGCCGGACGCGGCGCGCTGGCGAAGACCCTGGCGATGATCGCGCCCGACCTGCCGGTGCCGTCCGCGGCCGCGGCCGATGCGGTTGCGGGAAGCGGACGCCCGCCGGCAAGCTAGCGGGCATGGGTTCCCCGCAGCGTTCCATCCACGTCATGGCCGCGGTCATCACCGACGCGCGCGGCCGCGTGCTGCTGGCGCGGCGCGACGGCAGCAGCGACCTGGCCGGGCTGTGGGAATTCCCCGGCGGCAAGCGCGAGCCGGGCGAGAGCTGCGAGCAGGCGCTGGTGCGCGAGCTGCAGGAAGAACTCGACATCACCGTCGAAGTCGGCCCGCCGCTGATGCAGGTGCCGCAGCAGTATCCCGGCAAGCGCCTGCGCCTGGACGTGCGCCGGGTCGATGCCTGGCAGGGCCGGCCGCGCGGGCACGAGGGCCAGGCGCTGGCGTGGGTCGCGCCGGAAAAACTCGCGCGCTATTCGATGCCGCCGGCGGACCTGCCGGTGGTCGCGGCGCTGCTGCAACCGGACCGCTACCTGGTGACGCCGGAGCCGACCGCGGACGACGCGGCTTGGCTGGATTCGCTGGCGCAGGCGATCGATGCGGGCGTCCGCCGTGTGCACCTGCGCGCGCCCGGGCTGGCGGCGGCCGATCCCGGACGCTGGCGCGTGCTGCAGCAGCGTGCGGTCGAGCGCCTGCGCGGCGCGGCGGAACTGCTGGTCGGCGCAGACGCGAAGCTGGCGCGGGAACTCGGCGTCGGCGTGCACCTGCGCGCGGCGCAGCTGGCCGGCATCGCGGCGCGGCCGTTGCCGGCGGGCCTGCCGGTCGCGTCGTCTTGCCACACGGCCGACGAACTGCGCGCGGCGCAGGCGCTGGGCTGCGATTTCGCCGTCGTCGGCGCGATCCGCCCCACCGCGACCCACCCGGACGCGACGCCGCTGGGCTGGGACGGCTTCGAGGCGCTGCGCGAAAACCTGTCGCTGCCGCTGTACGCGATCGGCGGCCTGGGGCCGGCCGACATCGACGAAGCGCGCACGCACGGCGCGCAAGGCATCGCCGCGATTCGCGCGCTGTGGCCGCACGACCGGGTTGCGGCCATGTAGGAGCGCTCTCGAGCGCGACAGCCTTCCCGGGAAAGCCTGGTCGCGCTCGAGAGCGCTCCTACGGGGTGGAAGGGCGGGCGGCGGCCAGCGCGCGGTATTGCGCGTCCAGCTGCGCGGCGGCGGCCTGCAGGCGCTCGGGGTGGCCTTCGTTGACCACGATGTCGTCGGCGATGGCCAGCCGCTGCGCGCGGCTGGCCTGCGCGGCGATCATCCTTTCGGCCAGCGCCGCGTCGATGCCGTCGCGCTGCATCAGCCGCGCCCGTTGCACCTCGGTAGGCGCATCGACCAGCAGGATGCGGTCGAGCCACGGGTAATGGGTGCGTCCGCCGCCCTCGGCCAGCAGCGGGATCGCGGCGATGGCGTAGGGGC
>JBDHQQ010000060.1:0-14550 GCA_039807145.1 Pseudoxanthomonas sp.
GTGGCCGTTGACGGTGATGCCGCCGTTGCCGTTCAGGGTCAGGTTCTGGGTCTGCAGTTCCTTGCGCGCCCGTTCGATGCCCCGCGCCGCGACCTTGCCCAGCGCGGTCTGCGGCTCGCTGGCCGGCTTGGCTTGGTCGGTCGCGGGCGTGGGCGCCCTGTGGCACGCGGCAAGTGCGAACAGCGCGATGGCGAGTACCGGGAGGTGGAAGTTTTTCATGTCGGTTCTCCAGTGGGCGGGTCAGCGCACGGCCAGTTCCTGGCGCATCTCGCGCTCGCAGTCCGCGACGTCGTCGCTTTCCAGGTCGGCGTAGGGCCGGAACTGCGGCAGGCTGGCGGCCAGCTGTTGCTGCGAGGCCAGCACGTCGGGCAGGCGCCGGCAGATTTGCCGCACCATCGGTTCGATGTGGGTCTTGACCGTGCGCTCGATGCGCCGTTCCAGGCTGCCGTTGAAGCCTCCCACGATCAGGCTGAACAGCGAGACGTCGGTGGCGTCCAGGGCGGCCATCGCGGCACGTTCGCCGGCCTCGATGCCGATCCGGGCGATGTCGATGACCTGGCCGCGGTAGTCCAGCAACTGCTGGCGCTGCCGCGCGTCGATGGCGACCGCCTTGCCGTCGATCAGGAAGTCGCCCTTCGGACTGATCTCGGCTTTCGCCGCCGCATCGTTGCCCTTGCGCTTGCCGCCCTTGCCGAAGTGCATGCCGTCGCCGAGGGAAAGGTTTCCGGTTTCCAGCTCGGCGCGGGCCTTGGCCATTTCGGTGCGGACTTCGCGGCGGGCGTCGTTCATTTCCGAACGGACGCTCGCGGGCGCGGCCTGCACGGACGGGGTGGCCATCGGCAGCAGGGCGATGATCGCGGCGGCCGAAAGGGATTGGATCGCATTCATGGCGGGATCTCGCGGAATGGAGGGAAGGTCAATCGGCCAGTTCGCGCCAGCGGCGCATGCGGATGGCCAGCCAGATCATCGCGATGCCGACGATCACGCCGATCCAGATGTCGGCGTGGCCCAGCATCCGCCAGCTCTCGCCCAGGTTCAGCGCGCCGCTGAGGTCGTGGCCATTCCACATTTGCGTGTCGCCGCGGACGGGTAGCCAGGCGCCCGGCACGATGCTGGCCAGCCCGCGGTACAGCACCACGTACAGCAGCGAGGTGTAGGGCAGCTCGATGTCGACGGCGATCTTGAACACCAGCGTCACCACGCCGGCCATCGCGCAGAACAGGAACGGCAACAACACCGACCACAGGAACGGGAAGCGCCTGGCCCAGGCCGAGCACAGCATCAGCCAGCCGACCGTCGGCAGCGACCACAGGATCTGCACCGGGAAGGCCAGCAGCACGTTGCCGATGATCCGCAGCGGGTGCGAATGGGTCAGGATGCCGCTGGCGCCCGGCAGGCCGTTGGCCGCCGTGGTCAGCGCGGAGACGATCCAGAACGCCAGCCCGGTCAGCACGCCGATGCCCAGCGCCAGCAGCGGCGCCAGCAGCAGCGTCCAGGCCAGCTTGGACAGCACCATCTGGCTGTCCGACACCGGCAGCGACTTCCAGAACAGGATGCTGCGGTCGCGGCGGTCATCGTACAGCGAGCCCAGCGCGTAGAAGAACACCACGAAGGCCAGCACCGCCAAGGCCAGGCCGATGCCGCCCAGCAGCGCGCCGTCGCCGACGTGGCCGGCGATCCGGGTGGCTTCGGCCAGGTCGTCCGCGTCGGTACGCCAGTCGCCGCTGTGCTTGTGCCCGATCAACGTCGCGATGATCGCGGCCATGATGGCGAAGAACGTGGCGATCGCGCCGGTGATGACCGGAGCCCAGACGAAACCGCCGCGGTTCTCCCAGAACTCGCGCTTCAGCAGCCACTTGAACGTTTGGGGCTTGTGGGTGGCGACGGCGTTCATGCGTAGGTTCCTTTCATGATGGCGACGAACAGGTCGGCGAGGCCGGGAACGCGGGTTTCGCCCAGCGCGGCGAGCTGTTCGCGCGGGACGCCGTCGAACAGCAGCACGGTCTTGCCGAACGGCAGGGTGCGCTCGTCGATGGGCTTCAGCGCGCGCGCCGGCTCGGCACTGTCGGCGGCGACCAGCAGTTCGGTGTAGCGCTCGGCCACTTCGTCCATCTGAGCGGTCAGGGCGATCCTGCCGTCGCGTATGAACATCACGTCGGTGAGGATGTGTTCGATTTCCTCGACCTGGTGGGTGGTGACCAGGATGGTCTTCTGTTCGTCGAAATAGTCTTCCAGCAGGCGCTGGTAGAACTGCTTGCGATACAGGATGTCCAGGCCCAGCGTCGGCTCGTCCAGCACCAGCAGGCGGGCGTCGATGGCCATCACCAGGGCCAGGTGCAGTTGCACGATCATGCCCTTGGACATCTCGCGCACGCGCAGGTTGGGCGACAGCTGGGTGTTGGCGATGAAACGCTCGCACTTGGCGCGGTCGAAGCGCGGGTGCACGCCGGCGACGAAGTCGATGGCCTCGCGCACCCGCAGCCAGCGCGGCAGCACCGCGACGTCGGCGATGAAGCAGACATCGCGCATCAGTTCGTCGCGCTGGGTGCGCGGGTCCAGGCCCAGCACCTTCATTTCGCCCTCGAACGGGATCAGGCCCAGGATGGCCTTCAGCGCGGTGGTCTTGCCGGCGCCGTTTGGACCGATCAGGCCGATGATCCTGCCGGATTCGATCTCGAAGCTGGCGCCGTCCAGCGCCAGCTTGTTCTTGTAGGCCTTGCGCAGGCCGCGCGCGGACACGACATGGTTGGCGACGGCATTCACTTGGCGACCCCCTTCAGCAGTTCTTCGGCGGACAGGCCCAGGCGCTGGATGCGCTCCGCGACCGACGGCCATTCTTCGTTGAGGAAACGTTCGCGTTCGCTGCCCAGCAGCTTCTTCGCCGCCTCGTCGGTCACGAACATGCCCAGGCCGCGACGCTTCTCGACCAGGGCCTCGTCGGCCAGTTCCTGGTAGGCGCGCGACACGGTGATGGGATTGAGCTGGTATTCGGCCGCGACCTGGCGGACCGAGGGCAGGGCGTCGCCCGGCTTCAACACGCCGTCCAGCATCATCGCGATCACCCGATCCTTCAGTTGGCGGTAGATCGGCGCGCCGTCGACCCATTGCACGGAAGTCATCATCATGTCAGTTCCTCGGACGCAGCGATTGCGCGAAGGAGAAGTAGGGCATCGTCAGTCCGCGGGCGTGGCGGCGGTGGCGGCGCGCGGGCGCGGCGTCGCCGGCCTGGATCGCTTCGATCCCGGGCAGGTCGGCGGCGATCTCGGCCTCGTCCGCGCGGGCGCGGCCCGTGTCGACACAGCTGGCCAGCACGGCCAGCCCGAGCACGGCACCGCTTGCCGCGAGGGATGGCAGGAACCGGAGGTATTTGTTTGGCATGGCGCTCTCCCGTGAGTTGGGTGAGTGGTGTTGTATTGAACTATAACACCCAGGCAACCCACGTCAAGCACCTGGCGTGAAATTTCTTCCCCAACTAAAGACATACGCCGCCACCAACGCCGGCAAGGCATCCGAATTCAATTCAAGTCATTGAAAATAAAAGATATATATGGAGTATTTGAGTGATTTCCGTGCGCGAGGGAAGCTGCCGCCGCGGCCCGCCAGGCCTGATCGGCATACGAAGTGCGCGCCTGCCGATGATCGGGTGGCCGGGAATGACAACGGATCCTGGACCAGGCGTGACAACACCGCTGTCGCGGGTGCGACGCGCACCCGTGCCGCGCAGGCGGAATCCCCGTGGAAATCCCGTCTTGCATTCGTTTTCGAGCAGCGGCGACGCGAACGCCAACCGCAGCCGCATCCACCGGCACGTTGATGCGCGTGGCGGCGCGCATGCGACAATGACGCGTTCGCGTCGCATGGCGGCGCTCCATGAGAGATGACGGAATGAAGCAGTCGGTTCGCGGCCTGGCCGCGTGGGTCGCCTTGTTGGCGGTTTCGATGACGGGCAGCGCCATTGCGCAAGACAAGACCGCGCTGGGCAGCGAGCGCGAGAAGGTCAGCTATGCCATCGGCCTGGACGTGGCCCGTTCGTTCGCGCCGATCGCGCAGCAGATCGACGTGGCCTCGCTCGAACGCGCGGTGAAGAACGCCTTCGCCGGCGGCCAGCCACTGCAGTCCGAGGCCGAGGCCAAGGCCACCGACGAAGCCCTGCGCAAGAGCATGATGGCGGTGCAGGGCGCCGCGCCCGGCACCCTGCCGCCGGCGGTGGACAAGGCCAAGGTCGGGCTGATGCTGGGCGACCGCGCAGTGGGTCCGGGCCTGGCGCGGATCAAGGACGAAATCGACCTGCCGCTGGTGATGCAGGCGATGCGCACCGCGTTCGCCAACGGCACGCCGCTGCTGACGCGGGCGGAAGCGCAGGCGACGCTGCAGGCCTTCGGCGCGCGCCAGCAGGCGCAGGTCGCCACCAGGAACCGCGCCGACGGCGCCGCGTTCCTGGCGAAGAACAAGACCCAGAAGGGCGTGGTCACCACGCCTTCCGGCCTGCAGTACATGGTGCTGCGCGCAGGCAACGGTGCGCGTCCCACGCCTTCCAGCACGGTGCAGGTGAACTACGAGGGCAAGCTGCTCGACGGCTACGTGTTCGACAGTTCGTACAAGCGCGGGCAGCCGGCGAGCTTCCCGCTGACCGGCGTGATCGCCGGCTGGACCGAGGGCATCCCGCTGATGGCGGTGGGTTCGAAGTACCGCTTCTGGATTCCGTCCGAGCTGGCCTACGGCCCCGACGGCCAGCCGCAGGGCGGCATCGGCCCGAACGCCACGCTGACCTTCGACGTCGAACTGCTCGGCGTGCAGTAAGCGCCGACCGCAAGGGATCGCCCGCATGCGCGTGTGCATCTTCGGCACCGGCTACGTCGGACTGGTGACTGGCGCCTGCCTGGCCGAGGTCGGGCACGACGTCGTCTGCGTGGACGTAGACGCGGCCAAGGTCGAAGGCCTGAACAACGGCGTCGTGCCGATCTACGAGCCGGGCCTGGCGCCGATGGTCGAAGCCAACCGTGCTGCCGGCCGCTTGAAGTTCACCACCGATGCGGCCGTCGCCATCGCCCACGGCGACATCGTGTTCATCGCCGTCGGCACGCCGCCCGACGAGGACGGCAGCGCCGACCTGCAATACGTGCTGGCGGTGGCGCGGACCATCGGTCGCCATATCGAGCGTCCGACCGTGGTGGTCGGCAAGTCCACCGTGCCGGTCGGTACCGCGGACAAGGTACGCGAAGCGATCGCCGCCGAATTGCAGGCACGCGGCGCACAGCTGGCGTTCGACGTGGTGTCCAATCCCGAATTCCTCAAGGAAGGCGCGGCGGTCGAGGATTGCATGCGCCCCGACCGCATCGTCATCGGCGCCGACAACCCGGCCGCGGTGGAGAAGCTGCGCCGCCTGTACGCGCCGTTCAACCGCAACCATGACCGCATCGTGACCATGGACGTGCGTTCTGCCGAGCTGACCAAGTACGCGGCCAACGCGATGCTGGCGACCAAGATCAGCTTCATGAACGAAATGGCCAACATCGCCGAGCGCGTCGGCGCCGACATCGAGCAGGTCCGCCACGGCATCGGCTCCGACCCCCGCATCGGCTGGTACTTCATCTATCCGGGCGCAGGCTACGGCGGTTCGTGCTTTCCCAAGGACGTGCAGGCCCTGTCGCGCACCGCGCAGCAGCACGGCTACGCCGCGCGCCTGCTGGATTCGGTGGAGGCGGTCAACGATGCGCAGAAGGGCCACCTGTTCGAACTGATCCGTCGGCACTACGACGGCGACGTGCGCGGTCGGACCTTCGCGGTCTGGGGCCTGGCGTTCAAGCCGAACACCGACGACATGCGCGAGGCTTCCAGCCGGCGCCTGCTGGCGCAGCTGTGGGAAGCCGGCGCGAAGGTCCGCGCCTACGACCCGGAAGCGCGCAACGAGGCGCACCGCATCTTCGGCGAACGCGACGACCTGGTGCTGTGCGAATCGGCGGGCGATGCGCTGCAAGGCGCCGACGCGTTGGTCGTGGTCACCGAATGGAAGCAGTTCCGCAGCCCCGATTTCGCGCGGCTCAAGAACGCGCTGACGGATGCGGCGGTGTTCGATGGCCGCAACCTGTACGATCCGGCCGAAGTCGAAGCGGCGGGCCTGGCTTATTACGGCATCGGAAGAGGGCGTTCCCTGCATGCAACATGATCTTTCCGGGCAGGATATCCTGCTCGAACAGCGGCTGGTCGAACTGGAAACGCGGCTGGCCTTCCAGGAACAGGCGACCAACGAGTTGAGCCAGGCGCTGGCCGACGCCCGCATCGAAGGCGCGCGCAACGCCGAAATGCTGCGCCACCTGCTGAGCGACCTCGGCAAGCTGCGCAACAGCCTGGCCGGCGACGCGCAGGACGAACCGCCGCCACCGCATTATTGAAGGCCGGAATCCGGTATTCGCAAGAGCGAGAGATGAGCAACAACCTGCGAGACCAATTGCTGGGCTTGGGTTTCAAGCCTTCGCCCAAGCCGGAACGCAAGCCCGAACAGCGCAAGCCCCATGGCAACAAGCCGCATGCGGGCAAGCCCGCGCGCGCGCAGACGGGCAAGCCGGCCGGTAAACCCGCGCAGTCGCGCGGCGAGATCGACCTGGCCAAGGCCTATGCCATCCGTGCGCAGAAGGAAAAGGACGAGCGCATCGAGGCCGAGCGGCGCAAGCAGGAAGAAGCGCGCCAGCGCCGCGAAGCGAAGGCCAGGCTGGAGGCGCTGCTGCAGGGCAAGGCGCTGAACGACGCCGAGGCCGACATCGCCCGGCATTTCCCCTACGGCGGCAAGATCAAGCGCATCTACGTCAACGCCGAACAGTTGAAGCGGCTCAATGCCGGCGAACTGGGCGTGGTGCAGTTGAACGGCCGCTACCTGCTGGTCGATGCGGCGACGCTGGCCGAGGCGGAAGCGGCATTCGCGCCGGCCGTTGCGTTGAAGGTCGATCCGGACGCACCGGCCGAAGACGATCCGTACGCGGATCCGCAATACCAGGTGCCGGACGACCTGGTCTGGTAGGCGACGTTGCGCTGAGCGGCACAGCCAAGTTCACCTGGATACGGCGAGGAGCGAATCCCCTAGTAGAGCCGAATTCATTCGGCTGCTTTTTTTGCATGGCAGGCAGCGGAACGAAGAACAGACGAATGAATTCGGCCCTACAAGGCGGGAATCCATGGCGGGTATCTCATCTGCCTTTGGTATTTCCCTGCGCGGTTTCCGTGGTGACCGCGAGCGTGCGCGGTCGTCGCAACAGCCAGCGCCAGGCGATGGCCGTCGCGGCCAGGGCGACGAAGCCCGACACGGTGAAGGCCATGCGCCCGCTGAAATGCCAGAGCTGGCCGGCCAGCAGCGCCCCGACCACGCCGCCGACGCCGGACGAGGCGCCGTAGAACACGCCTTGGCCGTGGCCGTTGTGGCGGCCGGGGAAATACTCGGCCAGCAGCAGCATCGCCGCGGCGAAGAACGCGGCGAAGCTGAAGGCGTGGCTGGTCTGCACCAGGATCATCAGCGCCAGGGAATCCGGCCACAGCGCGGTCGCCCACCAGCGCAGCGCGGTGACGCCCAGCGAGAACACCAGCAGGCGGCGCGCGCCCCAGCGCCGGAAAATGTGCCGCGACAGGAACAGCAGCGCGATCTCGACCAGCACGCCGATGCTCCACAGCACGCCCTGCACCGATGGCGCGTAGCCGTGTTCGCCCAGGTAGATCGAGAAGAACGTGTAGTACGGGCCGAACGACACCTGCGCCAGGAACGCGGCGACGAAGAACGCCAGCGTTTCCGGCCGGCGCAGGCGCTCGCGGAATCCCACCTCGTCGCCATGTTCGGCAGCGGCCGGCGGGCGCGCGTAGTGGTTGCCGAACGCCGAGACGGCCATGCCGGCGAACAGCGGCAGCATCAGCCACGGCAGGCTGGCCGCGCCCAGCCAGTCGATCAGCACGCCGTACAGCGCCACCACGGCGATGAAACCGATCGAGCCCCAGACCCGGATCGACCCGTACAGGTCGCTGCGCCCATGCAGGTGCGACAGGGTGATGGACTCGAACTGCGGCATCACCGCGTTGTAGAAGAAGCAGAACGCGCACATCGCCGCGAACAGCCCGGGGAACTTCCACGGCAGCAGGAAGGCGGCGAAGCTGGCCACGCTCAGCACGCAGCCCAGGTGCAGCCAGCGGATCGGCCGCGGCGAACGCGCGGCCAGCGCGGTCCACGCGCTGGGCGCGACCACGCGGGTCGCGTACCACAGGCTCATCAGCACGCTGATCGCCGCCACGCCCATGCCCTGCGACTGCAGGTACAGGCTCCAGTACGGCGTGAACGCGCCCAATGCGGCGTAGTAGGCGAAATAGAAGCCTGCCAGCCGTGCGAAGGGAACCGGTGGAGGGGAAGAAGGCATGAAGTGTTGCGGGAGCGCGGCGCTTAGGAATCGGAAAAAAAAGCCTGTGCCTTCAATTCGTCATCCCTCGCTACGCTGGGGATGACAAAGTGGGGGGACGCGTTTCCCGATGTTCGTTATTCGGGATCGTAGTCCAGGTTCGACGCCAGCCAGCGCTCCGCCTCCGCCTGCGACCAGCCCTTGCGCTTGGCGTAGTCGGCGACCTGTTCCTTGGTCAGGCGGCCAACGACGAAATACTGGCTGCGCGGATGCGAGAAATACCAGCCCGACACCGCCGCGGCCGGATACATCGAGAAACCCTCGGTCAGCTCGATGCCGGCGTTCCCGGTCGCGTCGAGCAGGCGGAACAGCGTGGCCTTCTCGGTGTGGTCGGGGCAGGCCGGATACCCCGGGGCGGGGCGGATGCCGGCGTACTGCTCGTCGATGAGCGCATCGTTGTCCAGGACCTCGTCGGCGGCATAGCCCCAGAACTCCTTGCGCACGCGCTCGTGCATGCGCTCGGCGAAGGCTTCGGCCAGTCGGTCGGCCAGGGCCTTGAGGATGATCGCCGAATAATCGTCGTGGTCGGCGAGGAAGCGCTCGATGTGCGGTTCGATGCCGGTGCCGGCGGTGACGGCGAAACCGCCGATCCAGTCCTGTTTCCCCGAAGCCTGTGGGGCGACGAAATCGGACAGGCAGAAATCGGGGCGCTCGACCGGCTTGTCGGCCTGCTGGCGCAGGTGGTGCAGCATCGTCGTCGTGCCGTCGTCGTGCGCCAGCGCGACGTCGTCGCCCACGCTGTTCGCCGGCCAGAAGCCGATCACCCCGCGTGCGGTGAGCCATTTCTCCGCGACGATCCGCTCAAGCATCGTCCGCGCGTCGCGATACAGCTCGGTCGCCTGCTTGCCGACCACGGCATCGTCGAGGATGGCCGGGAACTTGCCGGCCAGTTCCCAGGCATTGAAGAACGGCGACCAGTCGATGTATTCGACCAGTTCGGCCAGCGGGTAGTCGTCGAACACGTGCAGGCCGGGCTGTTTCGGCGCGGGCGGCGCGTAGGCGTTCCAGTCGTCGTCGAACTTCTGCGCGCGGGCCTTGTCCAGCGGCACCAGGCGCTTGCCGTTGCCGCGGTTGCGATGGCGCTCGCGGATTTCCGCGTAATCGGCGTCGTTGGCGGCGACGAAGGCGCCGCGCAGATCCTGCGAGATCAGCGACTGGGCCACGCCGACCGCGCGCGAAGCGTCCTTGACCCACACGGTCGGTGATTTGTAGTGCGGGTCGATCTTCAGCGCGGTGTGCGCGCGCGACGTGGTCGCGCCGCCGATCAGCAGCGGCAGGGTGAAGCCCTGGCGCTGCATCTCGCGGGCGACGTGGCTCATTTCCTCCAGCGACGGCGTGATCAGGCCGGACAGGCCGATCAGGTCGGCGTTCTCGGCGATCGCGGTGTCGAGGATCTTCTGCGCCGGCACCATCACGCCTAGGTCCACGACATCGAAGTTGTTGCAGGCCAGGACCACGCCGACGATGTTCTTGCCGATGTCGTGCACGTCGCCCTTGACCGTGGCCATGACGATCTTGCCGTTGCTCTTGCCGGTGTCGCCGGTCCGCTGCTTCTCGGCCTCGATGTACGGCAGCAGGTAGGCCACCGCCTTCTTCATCACCCGTGCCGACTTCACCACCTGCGGCAGGAACATCTTGCCGGCGCCGAACAGGTCGCCGACCACGTTCATGCCGTCCATCAGCGGGCCTTCGATCACGTCCAGCGGGCGTGCGGCCTGTTGGCGCGCTTCCTCGGCGTCCAATTCGGCGTAGGCGTCTATGCCGTGCACCAGTGCGTGGGCGAGGCGTTCGTTCACCGGCCTGTCGCGCCAGGACAGGTCCTCGACCCTGGCTTCGCCTTTCTTGCCCTTGTAGCGCTCGGCGATTTCCAGCAGGCGCTCGGTGCCGTCCTTGCGCCGGTTCAGCACCACGTCCTCGACGCGTTCGCGCAGTTCCGGGTCCAGGTCGTCGTAGATCGGCATCGCGCCGGCGTTGACGATGCCCATGTCCATGCCGGCGCGGATCGCGTGGTACAGGAACACCGAATGGATGGCCTGGCGCACCGGTTCGTTGCCGCGGAACGAGAACGACACGTTGGACACGCCGCCGGACACGTGGCAGTGCGGCAGGGTCGCCTTGATTTGGCGCGTGGCCTCGATGAAATCGACCGCGTAGTTGTCGTGTTCCTCGATGCCGGTGGCGATGGCGAAGATGTTCGGGTCGAAAACGATGTCTTCCGGCGGGAAGCCGACTTCTTCGGTCAAAATCCTGTACGCGCGGGTGCAGATCTCGACCTTGCGCGCGCAGGTGTCGGCCTGGCCCTGCTCGTCGAAGGCCATCACCACCGCGGCGGCGCCGTAGCGCAGCACCTTGCGCGCGTGCTCGACGAAGGCTTCCT
Source organism: Pseudoxanthomonas sp. (assembly GCA_039807145.1). Taxonomy (GTDB): domain Bacteria; phylum Pseudomonadota; class Gammaproteobacteria; order Xanthomonadales; family Xanthomonadaceae; genus Pseudoxanthomonas_A. The sequence continues at coordinate 10,807 of JBDHQQ010000060.1, forward strand.
CGCCTTCCTTCAGCGAGATCGAATTGACCACGCCCTTGCCCTGCAGGCAGCGCAGGCCTGCCTCGATCACGCTCCACTTCGACGAATCGACCATCACCGGGATGCGGGCGATGTCCGGCTCGGACATGATCAGGTTGAGGAAGCGCACCATCGCCTTCTCTGAATCGATCAGGCCTTCGTCCATGTTGACGTCGAGGATCTGCGCGCCGTTGGCGACCTGCTGGCGCGCGACTTCGACCGCTTCCTCGTAGCGTTCCTCCTTGACCAGCTTGCGGAACTGCGCGCTGCCGGTGACGTTGGTGCGCTCGCCGACGTTGACGAACAGCAGTTGCGGCGTGATGACCAGCGGCTCCAGGCCGGACAGGCGGGTATGGCGAATCGAGGAATTCATGCGATGTGTCTCCGCTCCCTTCCCCCGCGTGCGGGGGAAGGTGCCCGAAGGGCGGATGGGGGCAAACCGCGACCGTCGGCCCCCATCCGGCGCTGTCCGCCACCTTCCCCCGCACGCGGGGGAAGGGAGCGGAGGTGCGACGTCTTCATGCCGCCTGCTCCAGCGCCCGCGGCAGTTGGCGCGGCGCGATGCCGGCCACCGCCTCGGCGATGGCCCGGATGTGCGACGGCGTGGTCCCGCAGCAGCCGCCGACCAGGTTCAGCAGGCCGCTCTGGGCGAACTCCTTCAGCGTGGCGGCCATTTCCTCCGGCGTTTCGTCGTACTCGCCGAAGGCGTTGGGCAGGCCGGCGTTCGGGTGCGCGCTGACGTAGGCGTTGGCGACGTTGGCCAGCGTTTCCACGTGCGGGCGCAGGTCCTTCGCGCCCAGCGCGCAGTTCAGGCCGATCGACAGCGGCCGCGCGTGCGCCAGCGAGTTGTGGAAGGCTTCGGCGGTCTGCCCCGACAGGGTGCGGCCGGAAGCATCGGTGATGGTGCCGGAAATCATCACCGGCAGGCGCGCGCCGCGCGCGTCGAAGGCTTCCTCGATGGCGTACAGCGCGGCCTTGGCGTTGAGGGTGTCGAAAATCGTCTCGACCATCAGCGTGTCGGCGCCGCCGTCGATCAGGCCGTCGGCCGCTTCGCGGTAGGCGACGCGCAGTTCCTCGAAATCGACGTTGCGGAAGCCGGGGTCGTTGACGTCCGGGCTGATCGACGCGGTGCGGCTGGTCGGGCCGAGCACGCCGATCACGAAGCGCGGCTTGTCGGGGGTTTTCGCCTCGAACCTGTCGCAGCACGCGCGGGCGAGGGCGGCGCCGGCCTTGTTCAGTTCGTAGGCGAGGTGTTCCAGGCGGTAGTCGGCCTGGCTGATCGTGGTCGCATTGAAGGTGTTGGTCTCGACCAGGTCCGCGCCGGCTTCCAGATAGGCGTCGTGCACGCCGGCGATGATGTCCGGCCGGGTCAGCAGCAGCAGGTCGTTGTCGCCCTTCAGGTCGTGGCCGCAGTTCGGGCCATGCGCGTGCCGGCTGTCGAAGCCTTCGGTGAAGCGGTCGCCGCGGTAGTCGGCTTCCTCCAGCCCATGGCGCTGGATCATCGTGCCCATCGCGCCGTCGATGACCAGGATGCGCTGCTGCAGTGCGCGCTGCAGCTTTTCGACGCGGTCGGGGTGCAGCCAGGGAAGATTCTTCATTGCTTGGTACCGATCAGCGAGATCACTTCGAAATGCGGGGGCCGGCGCTCGCGGGTCACGGTTTCGGCGCTGGCGACTTCCAGTCCGGCCTTCTCGGCGAACTTGCGCAGTTCCTTCAGGGTGAAGCCGAGGTTGACGTGGCCGTAGGCCGCGACCACGGCACGGTGTTCGTGCCGGGCCAGGCTGCTGAGCAGCACCCGGCCGCCGCGGCGCAGCACGCGCGCGGCTTCGGCCACCGCCTGCGCGGGTTGGGCGGAATAGGTCAGCGCGTGCATCAGCACGACCAGGTCGAAGCTGTTGTCCTTGAACGGCAGCGCGTGCATGTCGCCCTCGCGCACTTCGACGTTGGGGAAGCGGCGCAGGCGTTCGCCGGCGGCGGCGACCACGCGCGCGCTGGTGTCGACGCATACATAGCGCCTGGCGTGCGGCGACAGCAGTTCGGCCAGCACGCCGTCGCCGGAGGCGATGTCGAGCACGTCGCCGACTTCGAACAGCGGCAGCACGATGCGCGCCATCGCTTCCCAGGTGCGGCCGGGGGAGTAGTGGCGCTCCATGTCGCCGGCGACGCTGTCGGCCCAGTTCTGTTCGGCGGCGCGGCTGGCCAGCACGCCCGGCACGCGTTCGGCGTCCTGGCGCAGCAGCGGGTCGTCGCTGCCTTCGCGCAGGCTGCGCCACAGCTCGCGCTGGGCCGGATCGAGGTTGTCCTGGTCGAAACGGTAGTAGGCGGACACGCCGGCGCGGCGGTCGCGCACCAGGCCGGCTTCCTTCAGCTTGGCCAGATGGGTGGACACGCGCGGCTGGGCCAGCTGGGTGATCGCGGACAGTTCGGCCACGGTCAGCTCTTCGCCGGCCAGCAGGGCCAGCAGGCGTACCCGGGTGGCGTCGGCGAACACCTTCAGGCGGGCCGACCAGGCTTCCAGGTCCATAAATATCTTCCTATCGCGATATAAAGATATTCTGGGCCGGCGCGGAGGCGGGGTCAAGCCGGCACGGGACGGATGGTTACAATTGCACCCATTCGCCTTGGGAGGAGTGGGGACGTGGATTTCGGCTATACCGACGAGCAGTTGATGATCCAGGACGTGGCCCGGCGCATCGCCCGCGAGAAGATCGCGCCCAGCGCCGAGCACCACGACAGCACCGGCGAATTCCCGCTGGACAACATGCGCCTGCTGGGCGAGAACGGCCTGATGGGCATCGAGGTGCCGGTGGAATACGGCGGCGCCGGCATGGACCCGGTCGCCTACGTGCTGGCGATGGTCGAGATCGCCGCCGGCGACGCCGCGCATTCGACCATCATGTCGGTCAACAACTCGCTGTTCTGCAACGGCATCCTGAAGTACGGCAGCGAAGCGCAGAAGCAGAAGTACGTGCGCGCCATCGCCGAGGGCCGCGAGATCGGCGCCTTCGCCCTGACCGAACCGCAGTCCGGCTCCGACGCCACCGCGATGCGCTGCCGCGCCGTGAAGCGCGGCGACGGCAGTTTCGTGATCAACGGCAAGAAAAGCTGGATCACCTCCGGCCCGGTGGCGAAGTATTTCGTGCTGTTCGCGATGAGCGAACCCGAAAAGGGCGTGCGCGGCATCACCGCGTTCCTGGTCGACGGCGACCGGCCGGGCTTCCACCGCGGCAAGACCGAACCGAAGCTGGGCATCCGCGCATCGGCCACCTGCGAGATCGAGTTCGCCGACTACGTGGTCGCGCCCGAGGACGTGCTGGGCGCGGAAGGCGAGGGTTTCAAGATCGCGATGGGCGTGCTGGACGCGGGTCGCATCGGCATCGCCTCGCAGGCGGTCGGCATCGCCCGCGCGGCCTACGAGAAGACCGTCGAATACGTGAAGGAGCGCAAGGCCTTCGGCGCCCCCATCGGCACCTTCCAGATGACCCAGGCCAAGATCGCCGACATGAAGTGCAAGCTGGACGCGGCGCTGCTGCTGACCCTGCGCGCGGCGTGGGTGAAGGGGCAGGGCGGCCGCTTCAGCAACGAGGCGGCCATCGCCAAGCTGACCGCGTCCGAGGCGGCGATGTGGATCGCCCACCAGGCGGTGCAGATCCACGGCGGCATGGGTTACTCGAAGGAGATGCCGCTGGAGCGCTATTTCCGCGACGCCAAGATCACCGAGATCTA
>JBDHQQ010000061.1:0-14549 GCA_039807145.1 Pseudoxanthomonas sp.
TCCAGCACCTTGGCCACGTGCGCGCGGTAGGCCTCCAGCTTTTCCTTGTTCTCGGCCTTGGTGTAGTACTCGGGGTCGGGCAGGCCCAGGCCGCCCTGCGAGGCGTAGGCCATTTCCATCGCCGAGTTCTTGAAGTCGGCTTCGGCGCCGAAGCCGAACAGGAAGTTGTCGCCCCTGGCCGCGCTGGCGCGCAGGTAGTCGGCGATGGCGGCCTTGTCCTGCAGGCCGTCGATCGCGGCCAGGTCGGCCTTGATCGGCTCGATGCCCTGTGCCTCGATCTTCGCTTCGTCCATGCCGGTGGCCCACAGGTCGCCGACGATCTTCTCGACGCCGCTGGCATTGCCGTCCGCGGCGGCCTGTTCGGCCAGTTGCTTCTGCACGGCGTTGGAACGCTCGTCCAGCGCCGGGAACGCGCCCCAGCTGGTGCGGTCCGCCGGGATGTCGTTGGCCGCCAGCCACTTGCCGTTGGCATAGCCGCCGAAGTCGGTGCAGGCGTTCTTGCTGGCGTCCAGGTCGCTGGCCTGGAAGGAGATCATCGAGGGCAGGCTGGATTCGTCCAGCTTCAGGGCGGCGGGCTCGGCCTGGGCGGTGGCGCCGGCGGCCGGGGAGGCTTCGTCGGCCTTCTTGCAGGCGCCCAGGGCGACGGCGACGGCAAGGGAAAGCAGCAGGATTTGCGGTTTGCGAACGGTCACGGGGTCACTCCGCCCCAACGGGGCATCAGGGAAAGGGTCGCCCGGCGAAAGGGCGGTCGCGCGACTGTACCCGCTGGCGGGGACGCGGGCGGGTGCCACAGGTCATATGCCCGGCCGGATCAGCGCAGGTAGGGCGGTGAAACCCGCTCGCGCTCGGCATCGCGCCGTTCGAAGGCCCGGATCGCCTGTTCCTCGGTCTGCATGCGCAGGCCGGGCGCCACGTAGGGCAGCAGCAGGCGCAGCCACGCGTGGAACACGCGCTTCGCTTCGTCCGGGCAGCCTTTCGCGCGTTCTGGCGTCAGCCCCTTGCTGGCGACGATGTCGGCGAAACGCACCGGATCGCTGCCGTAGATCAGGCACTGGATGTTGAAGAAGCGCTGTTCGCCCAGCGCGTGCTCGTCGGCATAGGCGGCCAGGTCGTACTCGCCGGTGCTGTGGGCGAGCAGCCAGTTCGCGGCCATGCCGAGGTTTTCGGAAACGGTGGCCGGGGATTCGTCCAGCGCCGCGAAATGCTGCATCAGCATGGTGGCCAACTGGTCCACCGCGTCTTCCTGGCGGCCGGTGGCGGGGATGTCGAGCAGGTCGATCAGCGCGTGGCCGGTCTCGTGCAGCAGGATGTAGCGCAGGTTGGCGATCACGTAGCGGTGCGGATAGGCGTCGCCCAGATGCTGCGCCTGCGCCAGTTCCTCGCCGCGCTCGAACAGCAGCCTGAGTTGTTCGTAGCACACCACGACTTCGTTGTTGTCGCGGGAGTAGAACGCGTCGGCCTGGCCGCATTCGGCCATCACGTAGCGGATGGGGCCGGGCAGCACGAACAGCCCGTCGATCGCCTTGATTTCCGGCAGCTGGTTCAAAAAATCCGCGCGGATCGCGCCCTGGTAGAACGGCAGCAGGCCGGGATCTTCCGGCCTGAAGTAGTCGTACTGGAAGCGGGTGCCGTCGGCATCCGGATGTTCGCCGCCGAACAGGCCCGTTGCCGCGGCCGCCGGTGCGGGCGGCGGCGCGGCGACGCAGCCGGCGAGCAGGAGCGTCAGCAGCAGGAACGCGGCGCGGCGCGACATGCGGCTCAGGGCGCGAAACGCGGGTCGGACAGCTTCATTTCGGTCAGCGGGCCGTAGCCCTTCAGGGTGTCGCGGATCTTCGCCGCGTCGCCGATGGCGACGATGACCAGGTCCTTGCGGTCGGGGAACACCGCGCGCGCGGCGGCGACCTGTTCCGGCGTGGCCGCGGCGACCTTGCCGAGGTAGCCGTCGACGGTTTCGCGGCCGTCGCCGTACAACGCCATTTCGGACAACTGCCGGGCCAGCTGCGGCGCGGTTTCCAGCGATGGCGCGAACTGCCCGGCGATGTAGTTCTTGGCCGACTGCAGGGTGACGGCATCCACGCCGTCCTGGTGCAGGCGCTCCAGCGTGGCGATGGCCAGGTCGATGGCGGCCTGGGTCGAATCGGTCTTGGTGAAGCTGCTGATCGTCGCCATGCCCGGCAGGCGCGGGCGTTCGATGCCCGAGCGCGCGCCGTAGCTGAGGCCGGACTTCACCCGTAGCTCGGTGTTGAGCATCGAGGTGAAGCGCCCGCCGAACGCGGTCTGCACCAGGTCCTGCGCGGCTTCGGCCGGGTCGCCGTGCACGCTGCCGACGTTGGACAGCGTGAAATACGTCTGGGTGGCGCCGGGCTTGTCCACCAGCAGCACGCGGCGGCCGCTTTCCTTCGCCTTGGCGGCGACCTGCGGCAGCGCACCTTCGGCCTTCGCCCAGCCGCCGAACGCCTGCTTCACCTGCGCGGCGATCGCGGTCGGATCGAAGTCGCCGGCGATGGCGACGATCAGCCGGTCGCCGCCCATCTGCGAGCGGCGGAAATCCTGCAGGTCGGCCAGGGAAACCTTGGCCAGGCTGGTTTCGTCGCCGTCTTCCGGGCGGCCGTAGGGATGGCCGCGGAACAGCCAGGCCGCGCTGTAGCTGCCCAGCAGCCGGCTGGGGTCGCCGTCCTTGGCGCTGGCGATGCCGTCGATGGCGCGCTTGCGCAGCTTGTCGAACTCGGCCGGGTCCATCTTCGGCCGCAGCAGCGCGTCGGCCAGCAGCGACAGCATCAGCCCGGCATCCTTCGACAGGAACTGCGCGCTGGCGGTGAGGGCCTCGGCCGAACTGCCGAAGCCCAGCGTGCCGCCGGCGCCGTCGATGGTCTCGGCGAACTGCAACGCGTTGCGCTCGCCCGCGCCCTTGGACAGCATTCCGGCCAGCAGCGAGGCGGTGCCTTCCTTGCCCGGCGCGTCGGCCAGCGCGCCGCCACGCACGCGTACCGACGCGGCGATCAGCGGCACATCCTGGCGCGGCATCAGCAGCACGGTGGCGCCGTTGTCGAGGGTCAGCGTCCGGTAGTCGGGCAGCCTGATCTCGGCGGCGTTCGCGGAGAGCGCGGCGCAGCCGGCCAGCAGCGCGGCGGAAACGATGCGGAAGAGGTTCATTTCGCGGCCTCCTTGTCGGCGGCAACCGGTTTCGACATCACGGGTACAAGCAGGCCGGTGGTGCGGTTCCGCACGCGCAGGATCTTCTTCGCCAGCGCCTGCACGTCATTTGCGCCGACGGCGGCATACGCGGCCGGCGCGTCGAACGCCTTGCGGTAGTCGCCGTTGAATACTTCGTAGGTGCCCAGCACCCGCGCCTTGCCGTTGATCGTGGCCATGTTGCGCCAGAACGCCGACGCCTTGAGGTTGCGCACCTTGTCCAGTTCGGCGGCGCTGACGCCGTCGCGGGCGATCTTCGCCAGTTCGTCGTCGAGCAGTTCCTCGGCCTTGGCCAGGTCGCCGCCCGGCGGCAGCGCGGCGTACACCCACAGCAGGCCAGGATCGAAGCCGGATTCTGCGAACGCGCCCACGTCCACCGCGGCCTGTTCGCGCTCGACCAGCCGCTGGTGCAGGCGCGAGGAATCGCCCTGCGACAGGATCGCGGTCAGCAGTTCCAGCGTGGGGTAGTCCTTGTCGCCCGCGCCCAGGCCGCTGTGGAAGGCGTAGGCCAGCAGCGGCGATTGCGCGTCGGCCTTCTCCACGACGATGCGGCGCTCGCCCTGCTGTTCGGGTTCGACGGTGGTGATCGGGGTCGGCTCGGGCTGCTTCGGCAGCGGGGCCAGGTACTTGTCGGCCAGCGAGAACACCTGCGCCGGTTCGACGTCGCCGGCGATCACCAGCACCGCGTTGTTGGGCGCGTAGTAGGTCTTGAAGAAGCGCTTGAGGTCGTCGATCTTCCAGTGCTCGATGTCGCTGGGCCAGCCGATGGTCGGGAACTGGTAGGGATGCGCGGTGAACGCGGTCGCCTGCATCTGCTCCATCAGCGTGCCGAAGTTGTCGTTGTCCACGCGCAGGCGGCGCTCGCTGTAGACCACGCCGCGCTCGCTCTCGACCACCTTCGGGTCGAAGGAGAGGTTGGCCATGCGGTCGCCTTCCAGGTCGAAGATCGTCTCCAGCGCGCTGCTCGGGAACCAGTCGGTGTAGATGGTCAGGTCGTTGCTGGTGCTGGCGTTGTTGCTGCCGCCGGCGGCTTCCATGGTGCGGTCGAACTCGCCCGGCGCGCGCTTCGTGGTGCCGTTGAACATCATGTGCTCAAAGAAGTGCGCCAGCCCGGTGATGCCCGGGTATTCGTTGCGGCTGCCGACCTTGTAGAAGGTGTAGTAGTTGGCGCTGGGGATGTCGTGGTCGGGCCAGACCACGATCTTCAGGCCGTTGGCCAGCGTCCTGCTGACGATGGCGTCGGCGCCGGGCACGGCGGTGGCGGCCTGCGCGGCTCCGGACAGGGCGAGCGCGACGGCGCAGAACAGCATCCTGGGCGAACGCATCGGGCGGCTCCTCGGTGGCGGGCGACTACTCTAACCCCCGGCGCCGTCCCCGGCCCGTGCCGAAGGTCGTTGTCCGAAGGGGCGGAGCAAGGGTTAGGCTTGGATGCATCCGGACGGGAGGCGGGACATGCAGGTCGAATTCCATGGCGCCGCCGGCGAGGTCACCGGCTCGATGCACCTGGTGCGTGCGGCTGGCAGGCGGATATTGCTGGACTGCGGGCTGATGCAGGGCGGCCGCGAGGTTGAGGCGCGCAACGCCGACCCGTTCCCGTTCGATCCGGCCGGCATCGATGCGCTGGTGGTCAGCCATGCGCACATCGACCACATCGGCCGCATTCCGCTGCTGGTCAAGCGCGGCTTCGGCGGCCCCATCTTCACCCAGTCGGCCAGCGCCGAACTGATGCCGATCATGCTGGAGGACTCGGCCTCGCTGGCCGAATCCGACGCCGCGCGCGCCAATCGCGACCGCCGCCGCGGCGAGGCGGAAGCGCAGCCGCTGTACGGCCACGACGACGTGGCCGCCGCGATGCGCCTGCTGCGGCCGCTGGACTACGACACGGAAACGGAAATCCTGCCGGGCGTGCGCATCCGCCTGCGCGATGCCGGGCACATCCTCGGCTCGGCCATCGTCGAACTGTGGGCCGACGGCAGGAAACTGGTCTTCTCGGGCGACCTGGGGCAGAAGGGCACGCCGATACTGCGCGATCCGGTCGCGATTCCCGACGCCGACCTGGTGCTGATGGAATCGACCTACGGCGACCGCAACCATCGCGAGCGCGACGCTACCGTCCACGAACTCGGAGGCATCCTCGAACATGCCTGGCGCGAGCGTGGCAACGTGCTGATTCCGGCGTTCGCCGTGGGCCGTTCGCAGGAACTGCTGTACTGGTTCGCCAGGCATTGGGACGAATGGAAGATGGCGCGCTGGCGGATCTTCCTCGACAGCCCGATGGCGGCCCGGGTGGTGCGCGTCTACGACCGCCACCATGCGATCTTCGACGCGGACGCGCAGGCGGTGTGGAAGGGTCGTCCGAACCCGTTCCGGCTGCCGAACCTGCACGTCACCGAAACCACGCCCGAATCGATGGCGATCAACAACATCGACGGCGGCGCGATCGTGATCGCCGGCTCCGGCATGGCCAACGGCGGGCGCATCCAGCACCACCTGCGCTACAACCTGGGCCGGCGCCAGGCGCAGGTGGTGTTCGTCGGCTACCAGGCGCAAGGCACGCTGGGCCGGCGCCTGGTCGATGGCGCGCAGTGGATTCGCATCCACGGCCACGACTACCGGGTCAACGCGCAGGTGCATACGGTCGGGGGCCTGTCCGCGCACGCCGACCAGCGCGGCCTGCTGGACTGGTACGCGGGTTTTCGCAGCCGCCCGCCGCTGGCGCTGGTGCACGGAGAGGACCGGGCACGCGAGGCGCTGGCCGGCGAGATCGACCGGCGCCATGGCGTCGCGGCGGTGCTGGCGCGGCCGGGCGCGACGCTGGAAGTCTGATTCAGGGCAGCGATTCGACGCTGGTCGCGGTGCAGTTGCGTCCGCTCTGCTTGGCCCGGTACAGGGCCACGTCGGCCAGTTCCATCACGGTGTTCGCGGTGGTGTCGTGGTCGCTGTAGGCGCTGTGGATGCCGATGCTGACGCTGGACTTCTGCCCGTCGGCGACCGTGGCCGCGTCGGGCAGGGCGGCGACGTCGGCGTGGATCGCGCTGGCGATGGCGGCGGCGGCGTGGGCCGGGGTCTCGGGCAGCAGCAGGGCGAACTCATCCCCGCCCAGGCGCGCGACCAGGTCGCGCGGGCGCCGCGCACGGCCCTGCAACACCCTGGCCAGCCGCGTAAGCAGTTCGTCGCCAGCGGGGTGGCCCAGGCTGTCGTTCAGGTGCTTGAAATAGTCCACGTCGACCAGCAGTAGCGACAGCGGGGCCAGGGTGCGACGGGCGATGCGGATTTCCTGTTCCAGGGTATCGTCGAAATGCTTGCGGTTGGCCAGCCCGGTCAGCGGATCGGACAGCGCTTGCACGCGGGTGTGGCGCAACAGGCGCACGCCCAGCAGCAGGCCGCCCGCCAGCAGCACCAGCAGGGCCGGCATCGGCGAGAACCAGCGGTGGCCCAGGTGCAGCCACAGCGCCGAAAGCAGGATCGCCAGCAGCGCCGCCCCCGCGGTCGCCAGCCACAGCCGGTGCCGCCCGAGCAGGCCGAACAGCAGCGGCGGCGCGACCAGCAGCACCGACAGCAGCCACTGCAGCGCCTGCGGCAGCGGCACGATCGCGCCGTGGCTGGCCAGCATGTTCAGTGCATTGGCCTGGTATTCGACGCCGCTCAAACGCGTGCTGGCGGCGTTGCGCGGCGTGGCCGCCGAATCCCCCAGGCCGCTGGCGGTGACCCCGACCAGGATCCAGCGTCCGCGCAGCGCCGAATCCGGAACCCGGCCTTTCAGTACGTCGACATAGGAAAAATGGGTGAAACCGTCGGGCGATGCCGCATACGGCACCAGCACCTTGTAGTCGCGTGCCCATGCGTACGGGGAAGCCGCGGGCAGCGGACTGCGCAGCCCCGGCAGCGGTTGCCCGGTCGCCGCCGGCTGGTCCAGCTGGAACTGGGCCAGGGCCAGCGAGGGCCAGTGCGGGTCGCCCATCCCGGCCTGCAGGAACATGCTGCGGGCGACGCCGTCCGCGTCCAGCGGCAGGTCGACGTGGCCCAGACCCGCGGCCGCGGCCGCCAGTTCGGGGATGGGCAGGGATTCCGTGGCCGGTGCGTTCAGTTCGGCCGGTTCGGCGAACACCGGCAGCAGCGCGCGGCCGTAGCGGCCCATCGACTGGGCCAGCAGGGCGTCGCCTTCCGGGTCGTACAGCATCGGTTCGGTCAGCAGCAGGTCGAAGGCCACGCTGCGCGCGCCGGCGGCGGCCAGCCGGTTCAGCAGCTGCGCGTGCAGGCGCCGGGACCACGGCCAGCGGCCCAGCTCGGCCAGGCTTTTCTGGTCGATCGCCACCACCACGATGCGGTTGTCCACCTGCTGCGGGCGAAGCCCGACCAGGGTGTCGTAGGCCCAGGCGTCGGCGCGCCAGGCCAGTCCCGAGATGGCCAGCACGGTGACCGCGGCAAGCGCGCCCAGGCCGATGAGGACGCGCTGCAACATGCGGCGTCGTGGCGACGGTGCGTTCACAGGGCCAGCACCATCAGGACGATGCCGGCGCCCGCGGCGATGCGGCAGGCGCGGCACGGCAGTTCGATGGTCTGCGCCGCCGGGAACGGTGCGGCGTAGCCGCTGGCGTCGATGGCCTGCGCACGGACGTACCAGGTGCCGCCGCCCGGCTTCCGCAGGGTGACCTGCGGTTCGTCCACGATCCGGTCGACCGCCGGGTTGGCGAAATCCGCCGTGCGCGACAGCTGGAAGCGGTAGCGCAGCGACGGCCCGCCCTGCTGCCAGCGGAACGTCAGGCTGCCGTGTTCGCCGCGTTCGCGATCCAGCTCGCCGAGCGGCGGCAGTTCGGTGCGGGAGAACGCAACCGTGTCGCCGTAGCGACCGCTCCGGCCCCGGCCGTCGAGGGTCGAGACCCGCCAGTAGTACTGGCCCGGCGGCAGCGGTTGCTTCGGCCGGAAGCGGGTTTCGGCGAGTTGCGCGCTGGCCAGCGGTGCGGCGAAATCCGCGCTGGCGGCGATCTCGACGGCCGCGGCGGCGGGCACGCCGCTCCAGCGGAATTCGGGCTGCGGGTCGCCGGAGGACGAATCCGCGACCGGCGATAGGGTGTAGGGCGGCTCCGGTAGCGCTTCGGCGGTCAGCGCCGCGGTCGCGTCGCGCCCTTCGAGGCCCAGCGCATCCACCGCGTTGACGCGGATGGCGTAGCGGCCGTCCGCCAGTTCCGGCAGCACGGCGCGCGCGTCGGCATAGCTCCGGTCGACCAGCAGGCTGGTGAATTCCGGCGAGGCGGATACCTGCACGCGGTATTCGCGCGCGCCCTCGACCGCCGGCCAGGCCAGTTCGGGGCGCGCCTCGTGTCGCACCGGTTCCCAGGCCGACAGGTCCGGAGCCGGCAGCAGCTTCGCTTCGCGCAGCCTTGCGTCGGCTCCGGTGGAAACCGCCGCGCCGTAGCCGCGCCGGAGCAGGGCGCCGTGGTTCCGGTTGCTCATCGCGACGCTGCCGTGCAGCACTTCGGTCCGACTGGCGTCGGGACCGGCTTCGACGCGGAACACGGTGCCGCGCACGGCCGAAGTGGCGTTGGGGGTATCGACCTGGAACTTCGCTTCGCCGCCGCCGAACTGCTTGCGCACGGTGTTGGTGATGCGGCCGCGCTGCAGGCGCAGGCGGGTATCGGCCATCGCGCCGCCGGCGTAGGCGCTGAGGCGATCCAGGCGCAGCTGGCTGCCGCCGCGCAGCAGCAGGCGCGAGCCGTCGGCGAACTGCAGGGTCAGGCTGGCGCCGGGCTCGGTTTCGATCAGGCTTCCCGCCGGCAGACGCTGGCCGGTCGTCGCCGGTGCGGGAGGATGTCCGGGGACCTGCATGGTGGCCGGGCCCTGGACCGCGACGATGCGCGCGCTGGCGGGTTCGGCGCGCAGCCAGGTGATGGGCACGCGCAGGGCCGAGCCCGGTGGCAGGCGGTAGGGGTCGGCGACCCGGTTGTACGCACGCAATTGCTGCCAGTCGTGGTCGGACTTGAGGTAGGCCGCGGCGAAATCCCACAGCGTGTCGCCGGGACGGACGCGATACGTCCAGTCCCCCGCCGATGCTCCCTGGGCCAAGCCGGCCAGCAGCAATGCCGCCGCCAGCCAGACCCGATGCATTCGAATTCCCTGAATTACCCGATGGCCCACGGCCATGCCCCCGTTCCCCGGCAGGTGAGCGTCGCATTATAGGGACAGTATCGCCCGTTCCGTGGATTTCGTGACCGGTATCGCCTCCGGTTCGCGTTTGTCCGTCCTTACCCGCGCGGGTGGTATATCTGCGCCATGCCCCGGATATCCTCCCGATACGACGCCATCCTCGTTGGCGGCGGCCACAACGGCCTGGTCTGCGCCTGCTATCTGGCGCGCGCCGGATTGAAGACCCTGGTGCTGGAACGTCGCGGCGTGGTCGGCGGCGCGGCGGTGACCGAGGAATTCCATCCCGGATTCCGCAATTCGGTGGCTGCGTACACGGTGTCGCTGCTGCAGCCGAAGGTCGTCGCCGACCTCGACCTGCATCGCCACGGGCTGCGGGTCGTGCTGCGCAGGCGCGACAACTTCCTGCCGCTGCCGGACGGGCGCTACCTGTTGACCGGCGGCGGGCGGACGCAGGCCGAAGTGGCGAAGTTCTCGCGTCGCGACGCCGACACCCTGCCGCAATACGAGCGCCGCCTCGACGCCATCGCCGACGTGCTGCGCGCGCTGGCGCTGCAGCCGCCGCCGAACCTCACCACCGATGCATGGTGGAAGCAGGTTCCTCGGCTGCTGCACGGCGCGCGCGTCGGCAGGCGCCTGCTGCAACTGGACGAGACGCTGCGCCAGGAACTGCTGGACCTGTTCGCCATTTCCGCCGCCGAATACCTCGACCGCTGGTTCGAGAGCGAGCCGATCAAGGCGTTGTTCGGCTTCGACGGCGTGGTCGGCAACTACGCCAGCCCGCATGCGCCGGGCAGTGCCTACGTGCTGCTGCACCACGTGTTCGGCGAAACGAACGGGGTCAAGGGCGCGTGGGGCCACGCGATCGGCGGCATGGGCACGATCACCCAGGCGATGGCCAGTGCCGCGCGCGAAGCCGGCGTGGAAATCCGCACCGATGCCGGCGTGCGCGAAGTCGTCGTCGAGAATGGCAAGGCCATCGGCGTGATCACTGAATCGGGCGAAACCCTGCACGCGCGCTGCGTGGTCGCCAACGTCAACCCGAAACTGCTGTACCAGCGGCTGTTGCCGCAGCAGGACGTGCCGGCGCCGACCCGCGAGCGCATGCGGAACTGGCGCTGCGGTTCCGGCACGTTCCGCATGAACGTGGCGCTGTCGCGGCTGCCGGATTTTTCGGCGCTGCCGGGCGAGGGCGACCATCTCACCGCCGGCATCATCCTCGCGCCGTCGCTGGCATATATGGACCGCGCGTGGCGCGACGCGACGGACTTCGGCTGGTCGCGCGAACCCATCGTCGAGATGCTGATCCCGTCCACGCTGGACGATTCGCTGGCGCCGCCGGGCCAGCACGTCGCCAGCCTGTTCTGCCAGCACGTCGCCCCCGAACTGCCGGACGGCCGCTCCTGGGACGATCATCGCGAGGAAGTCGCCGACCTGATGGTCGCGACCGTGGACCGCTGGGCGCCGGGGTTCGCCGATTCGGTGCTGGGCCGGCAGATCAAGTCGCCGCTGGACCTGGAGCGCGACTTCGGCCTGCTCGGTGGCGACATCTTCCACGGCGCGCTGTCGTTGAACCAGCTGTTCAGCGCGCGACCGATGCTGGGGCAGGGCGATTACCGCGGCGCGATTCCCGGCCTGTACCTGTGCGGCGCGGGCACCCATCCCGGGGGCGGGGTCACCGGCGCGCCGGGGCACAACGCGGCGCAGGCGGTGATCGCCGACCTGTGACTTCGGGAATCCGGATGCGGCGGCGTATCAGCCGTTGGGTCGTTCGAGCGGCGTGGGTGCGGTCGCGGGCGGATTCGCCCGGGCCTCGGGCGGATCGGAGTCGATCACCTGCACCGGCACGCCGGTGGTGGATGGCAGGATGCGTTCGTCGGTGGCCACCAGCACCGTGCCCGGCGCCAGCAGCGGCAGCACCAGCGCCTTGAAGGCGTCGGGCACGTGGATCTGTTCGGCCACGCTGTCGGGCACCGCCTGCCCGGCCTGCTCCTCGGTACCGGGCATGCCTACCGAAATCCATGACGGCATCGGCGCCTGTGCCGGATCGCTGCCGGGCGCGGGCGGCAGGTAGCCGGCGGCGACGATGTAGGCGCGGGTGCCGGTTTGCGGCGTGCCGTCGATGGCGATGCGGCTGCGGCCGATCTCCAGGCCGTTGCGATAGACGAACAGGATGCGGTCGTCGCGGCTGAGCACGATCGAGACCGGCCCGCTGGGCGAGTCCTGCGGCTGCCAGCGCCATGGCTGGCCGTCCTCGAGCAGCGGGATGGCGACGTCCTGGCCGGTGTGCGGATCGATCGGACTGAGCGCGCCGGGATGCACCAGCGCTTCGGGCGAACGTCCCTGCTCGGAAACCACCACCACCATGCCCATGCTGGACGCATCGAACAGCTTCTGCGCGAAGGCGCTGGGCAGGTGCACGCAGCCGTGCGATTCGGGATAGCCGGGCAGGCCGCCGGCGTGCAGCGCCACGCCGTCCCAGGTCAGTCGCTGCTGGTACGGCATCGGTGCGTTGTTGTACTTGTTGGAGCGATGGTCCTTGTCCTTCTGCAGGATGGTGAACACCCCGGTCGGCGTCTCGTAGCCCTTCTTGCCGCTGCTGATGGTCGTCGCCGCCACCAGGATGCCGTTGCGATAGACGTAGGCGCGCTGCTCGGTCAGGCTGACGATGACCGCCATCGGCCCCATCGTTTTCGAGTCGCCGCCCCAGATCCACTCGCCGGGCTTCAATGCGGATGGCGTAGTGTCGACCGGGCTGGATTGCCTGGCGCCCCAGAACGGCACCGCCGCCGCCAGCGGTACGGCCGACAGCGCCAGTAGCGATGACAACAGGCAGGCGCGCAGGCGGCCGGTCATCAGCGCGCCGCGTACTGCTTGCCGTCCACGCGACGGGCGCGTGCCTGTGCGCATTGCGCCAGCGCCGAGCGCGCCAGCCAGGCCTGCTCGGGGTAGTACGAGAACACGAATTGGCCGTTCTTCAGCGTGTCGATGATCGGTTTGGCCACCGCGGTGCGCAGCGCCGGACAACCCCAGCTGCGGCCCAGCCGACCGATGGCGCGGCCGGCTTCGGTGTTCACGTAGGCCGCGCCGTGGATGACGATGGCGCGTGCCAGCGCGGCGTCGTTGAATCCCGGTTCCAGCCCGTCCATGCGCAGCGAGTAGCCGTTCCTGCCCTGGTAGGTGTCGCGGGTGAAGAACAGGCCCAGGCTGGAAGCGTGGGTGCCGTCGGTGTTGGAGAAGCGGTGCGGGATGTCCTCGCCCGAACCCTGGCCGTGGGCGACCCATTCGTGCCACAGCAGCTTGCGCGCGGCCAGGTCGAACACCCACAGGCGCGGGGTCAGCGAGGAGCGGCTGTAGTCGATCACCGCCAGCCGGGTGGCGCCCGCGCCGGTGCCATGCGCCTGCGCGCACTGCATCGCCGACAGGCCCAGCGCGATCACGTCCGGATCGGCGTCCGGCGCCAGCCGCGCCAGCGCGCCGGCGGGATCGCCGTCGGGGACCGGCGCCGTGGCGTCCGCGACCGATGAGGTGGCTGGGGAAACGGCCGGCGGCTGCGCCGCACCGGGCATCGCGGCGGCCAACAGGGCCAGCGCGGCAGTCAGGAAGAACTTCATGCGGACGATTCTAGTCGGCTGCGCGGCGGGTTTCCTGACCGGGGCATCGGCCGCCGTTCACAATACCCGGCGTGGAAATCCCGCGGGCCCGGCGCTTCCCTGTTCGCGGGGTACAGGGTGGCCATCGAGCGGCCGACTGCCAGTCTCCTGAGATGGCCTAGTCGCGCGCCGCTTCCTCGCGCAGTTGCGCTTCGCGCGCGTGGCCCAGCCAGGCGCGGATGGCATGGCGCATCAGGTACAGCAACGGGATCATCGCCACCGCGGCCAGCATCTTGTAAGCGTAGTTGACGCTGCTGACCGCGAGGAACAGCGAAGCCGGCCAGTGCTGCGGGCCCAGGACGAAGGCGATCCAGATCACCACGAAGCTGTCCACCAGCTGCGACACCGCGGTGGAACCGGTGGCGCGCAGCCACACGAATTTCTCGCCGGTGCGCCGGCGGATCTGGTGGAACACCGAAATGTCGATCAACTGGCCGATCATGAAAGCGACGATGGAACCGGCGATGGTCCACATGCCCTGGCCGAAGATCGCCGCGAACGCGGCCTGGTAGTCCGGCACGCCCTGCGCCTGCGCCGCGCCCACCCACCAGTCGGCCGGCGCCAGCCGGATCGCCGCGAACGCGAACACGAAGCCGTAGCAGATCAGCGCCACCGCGACCCACGAGATGAAGCGCACGCCGCGGCGGCCGAAGAACTCGTTGATGGTATCGGTCATCACGAACACCACCGGCCACAGCAAGGTGCCGGCGGTGAAGCTCAGCGAACCTTTCTGCCCGAACAGGTTCCACTCGAACGGCGCCACGCCCAGGGTGTCTTCCAGCGCGAAGATCTTGACCCCGATGAATTCCGCCAGCACCGCGTTGACGCAGAAGAACGCCGCCAGCGCGATGAACAACTGCACCGCGCGGTCGTCCAGGGTGCGTGGCGCGGCCAAGCCTCAGCGATCCCCGGCGCGGGTGAACGGCACGCTCTCCGGCGATACCGCGCCGCCGGAGATGATGAAGGTCATGGCTTGGTCCACGGTCCAGTCGGTCGGGGTCAGCAGCTCCACCGGCACCACTTCCAGATAGCCCGAAGTCGGGTTCGGCGTGGTCGGCACGTACACCGCGGCCAGCTCGCGGCCGGTGCCCTGTTCCTTGATCACCCGCGTGACCAGCCCGACCGATTTCATGTCCCGGTGCGGGAAGTCGATCAGCACCACGCGCTGGGTGCCGTCGGGCGAGGTCTGCAGCATGTCCAGCAGTTTGCGCGCGCTGCCGTAGATGGTGTTGGCCAGCGGGACGCGCTGGATCAATTTCTCGAACCAGCCCAGCAGACGCTGGCCGATGACCCGTTGCGCCAGCAGGCCGACCAGCAGGATCACCCCCAGCGTAGCGGCCAGCGCGATGGTGTTCTGCACCCACAGCGCCTTGAACCAGCCCAGCGCGTCGGGGAACGACGCCGCGATCTGCTCCGACAGCGGGCCGACCCACGGCTTGCTGATGTTCGACAACAGCACGAACACGAACTTGACCACCACCCAGGTCAGCCAGATCGGCAGCAGGGTCAGCAGGCCGGTCAGGAACAGCTTCTGCAGGGAAGGACGGGCGGGGGCGGGGCTGG
>JBDHQQ010000252.1:0-2848 GCA_039807145.1 Pseudoxanthomonas sp.
CCCAGGCCAGCAGCAGTTCGCCGCGGCGCGTTTCGGGCAGTTGCTGCCAGTGGCAGTCGAGCAGCGCGCCTTCCAGCGCGTACAGCAGGTTCAGGCTGGGCTTGAAGCCGGCGCGCTTGATTTTGGCGAAGGCCTCGACCGAGCCGACCCGCTGCAGGTCCTCGAAGCTGCGCAGGCCGACCTGGCGCAGCCACGCGGCGGATTTCGGCCCGATGTTGCGCATCTTCTGCGGTGCGTTCATCCCAACGATTCCTCGAAGATGCGGGCGATGGCTTCCAGTCCGGCCTGGTCGTCGGCGTCGAAGCGTTCGACGACGGGGCTGTCCAGGTCGAACACGCCGATCAGTTGACCGTCGCGCTGCAGCGGCACGACCAGTTCCGAGCGCGATGCCGAATCGCAGGCGATGTGTCCGGGGAAGGCGTCGACGTCGGCCACGCGCTGGGTTTGCCGGGTGCTCGCCGCCGCGCCGCACACGCCCTTGTCCAGCGCGATGCGCACGCAGGCCGGCTGGCCCTGGAACGGGCCGACCACCAGTTCGCGGCCGTCGAAGAAATAGAACCCGACCCAGTTGAGCCGCGGCAGCGCGTGGTACACCAGCGCCGACAGGTTGGCCGCGTTGGCGATGCGGTCGCGTTCGCCATGCAGCAGCGCGCGCGCCTGTGCGGCGAGCTGCGCGTATTGCTCCGGCTTGCTGCCGGCGAGTGCCTGCGCGGTGAACGACATGCTGCGATTCTACCCCCGGGCATTCGATGCGCCCCGTTACCATGACGCGGAAAGAGCGCAAAAGCGGACGAAAACCATGATTTCACTGTTCGTGACCGGCACCGACACCGGCATCGGCAAGACGCTGGCGTCGTGCGCATTGCTGCAAGCGTTTCGCGCGCGCGGCCTGCGTGCGGTGGGCATGAAGCCGGTCGCCAGCGGCTGCGTCGAAACCGTCGCCGGCTGGCGCAACGAGGATGCCGATGCACTGCTGGCGGCCAGCGATCCGGCGCCGGCCTACGCCGACGTCAATCCGTATGCGTTGCCGCAGCCGCTGGCGCCGGAGATCGCCGCGCGCGAAGCCGGCGTCGATGTCGCGCTGGAACCGATCCGCACCGCCTTCGACCGGCTCCGCGCGCAGACCGATGCGGTGGTGGTCGAGGGTGTCGGCGGGTGGGCCGCATCGCTGGCCGGCAACCTCGACCAGGCCGACCTGGCGCGCGCGCTGCGCCTGCCGGTGGTGCTGGTGGTCGGCTTGCGCCTGGGTTGCCTCAGTCACGCGCGGCTGACCGCGCGCGCGATCACCGCCGATGGCTGCGAGCTGACCGGCTGGATCGCCAACGACATCGACCCCGGCATGGCCCGGCGCGACGAGAACTTCGAATTGCTGAAGGCGCGGATTCCCGCGCCGTGCTGGGGCCGGCTGCCGCATGCGCCGGAAGCGGACGGCCTCGCGCGGTACCTGCAGCTGCCTGGATGAAAACGCCGCGGGTGTTTTCAGGCGGGCAACAAAAAACCCGGCAACACGAGGTTGCCGGGCCGGGGGGAACGCGGGGGAGGGGGCCGCGATCCGTCGCTTAGCGGCGAGCGCTCTTGGTGGCCTTGGCCACGGTCGCCTGCACGCTCTCGGTGGCGCTTTCGAACTGCGACTTGGCCAGCTGGCCCAGCGCTTCGCCGGTCTTCAGGTTCAGGCCGAAGACTTCCTGGCCAGCGGCCACGAAACGCTCGGCGTTGTCCTTGGCGATCTGCAGGCCCTTCGGCCACAGGGTCTTGTAGGCGTCGAGGTCGCGCACCTCGGCCAGCTCGCCGAAGAAGGCGGTGGCGGCGTCGATGTTCTTCTCGAGGGCCTTCAGCTGCACGCCGAACACGGACTCGGCGTTTTCCAGGGCCAGACGGTTGGCGCGCGAGGCGGCCGTGGCGAACTGGTGGGTGTAGGCGCTGAACTGATTGTTGAACTGGGCGGACATGGCGGGCTCCTGAAAGGTGTTTGCCGATTGATGCGATGCAGCATAGGCGCTCCCATGTTGCAATGCAATATCGACCGTACGGTTTTCCGACGAGCGGTCAGTGCCTGTTCAAAATCAAGCGCTTGCTTGAATTGGTATGGCCGGCAGCCGGGAGATGTTCGTAGAGCGGGGCTTGCCCCGCTGCTCTTGTTTCGGGCTATCGGACAGAAAGGCAGCGGGGCAAGCCCCGCTCTACGGGAATGGCATTCGTCGCCGTAGTCGTCCGCGCCGCAAAACCATGGAGCAGCGGTCAGGAGCCGCGATAGCGACAGCCGGCGGTGCAGGTTTCGTGTACCGCGACTTCGCTGAGGCCGGGCAGGGCGGGTTTCAGCCGCTCCCAGACCCAGACGGCCAGGCGCTCGCTGGTCGGGTTGTCGAGCCCTTCGACCTCGTTGAGGTAATGGTGGTCCAGCCGGTCGAACAGCGGAGCGAAGGCGGCCTTGATCTCGGCGTAGTCGACCACCCAGCCGCTGTGCGCGCCGATCTCGCCGGACACGTGCACCTCGATGCGGAACGAGTGCCCGTGTAGGCGCGCGCACTTGTGCCCTTCCGGCACGTTCGGCAGCCGGTGCGCGGCTTCGATGTGGAAGACCTTGAAGATGTCCATCGCGGGATTGTAGTCGGGCGGTGAATCCATGGCTGTCGCCACGACCCCGGATCGGGTCCGGGGAAGGGATCTTGTTTCCACTTCACCGATGTGGAGAGCAAGGTCCCTCGCTCATGCTCGGGACGACCACGGACAGGGCCGGGGGGGTATCGCCCGGCTCAGGCGTCGCTGCGGCCGCCGTCGCGGCGCTGGCCGCGGCCGCGGAAACCGCCGCCGGGCTTGCGCTCGCCGCCGTGCTTCTTCGGCCCGGCGT
>JBDHQQ010000062.1:0-14437 GCA_039807145.1 Pseudoxanthomonas sp.
TGCCGCGCGGCGCGCCATAGGGCGAATAGCCCGGCGTGGCGTGGTCGGACGGGAAGCTCGGCGCGTTGCCGGGATGACCGTAGGGCTTGGCCGCGCGCTGCGGCTTGCCGCCGCCCTGGCCGCCGCTGCGCGGGCTGCGGTTCGCGTTGGAACCCCCCGGGCCGCGCTCGGCGCCGAATCCGCCTTCGTTGCCGAAGCGGTTGCCGGCGGTCGCGTCGTTGAAGCGCGCGCCGCCGCGACGGCCCTGCGCATTGCTGCGCGTGCCGGGCTTGGCGCCGAACGGCTTCTTCGGGCCGGCGTTGCGGTGGCCGGTCGGGCCGGTATCGACGCCTTCGGGCACGTACCAGGTGCGGAACGCGGCCGGGTTGCCTTCCGGCAGCGGCTTCGGCCCCTTCGGCTTGCGCTGCTTGAACGGCTTCTGCGACTGCTTCGCCGCCTGCTCGCCGCTGACGGTCAGGCCGCCGTGCGGCTTGCGGTTGCCGCGGCGGTCTTCGCGCACATGGTCGAAGCGGCGCAGCTCGCGGCCTTCGTCGGCGGTGTTGTGGCCGTTGACGTAGGCCTGGCCGTGGCGGCCACCGCCGACGTGCACGGCGGTCTTGGACGCCTTGCGCTGGCCGATCACCGGCTGCAGGGTCAGCGCGGCCGGCGCACCGTCCTCCAGCCCCAGTTTCTTGCGCAGCGCCTCGACCCGGGCTTCCGGCAGCTCCTGCGAATGGCCGCGCAGCAGCGGCTGCGGCAGCGACACGTTGCCGTAGCGCACGCGCTTCAGCCGGCTGACCTGGCAGCCCTGCGATTCCCACAAGCGACGCACTTCGCGGTTGCGGCCCTCGCTGACGACCACGCGGAACCATTCGTGCGACTGGGTGGTTTCATTGCCGCCGATGCGTTCGATCTCGTCGAACTTCGCCGGGCCGTCGTCCAGCGCCACGCCGCGGGCGAGGCGGTCGATCAGGTTGTCCGGCACGCTGTCCTGGCCTTCCGGCGCACGCACGCGCACGACGTACTCGCGTTCCACTTCGAACGACGGGTGCATCATCGCGTTGGCCAGCTCGCCATCGGTGGTCAGCAGCAGCAGGCCGGTGGTGTTGATGTCGAGGCGGCCGATCGCGATCCAGCGCGCGCCCTTCAGCGCGGGCAGCGAATCGAAGATGGTCGGGCGGCCTTCGGGATCCTCGCGGGTGGTGACTTCGCCTTCGGGCTTGTTGTAGATCAGCACGCGCGAAGGTTCGGCCAGCGCGCTGGCGACGAAGGTCCTGCCGTCCAGTTCGATCTTGTCGCCGGCCTTGACCGACATGCCGGTCTGCGCGACCTCACCATTGACCTTGACCAGGCCGTCGGCGATGCGCTGCTCCAGCGCGCGGCGCGAGCCGAGGCCGGCCTGGGCCAGCACCTTGTGCAGGCGTTCTTCCAGCTTGCCGGCGTCGATGCCGGCGGCGTCGCGCTTCAGCGACAGCTTGGACTTGTTGGGGGTGGGGGTGTCGCTCATGCGTTCTGCTCCGACGAGACCTGGGTGGCGTCGTCATCCTGGGTTTCGGGTGGGGTATCGGTGTGGTCCGCGGCGTCGGCCTCGCCGGGCGCTTCGTCCTGCGCGTCGGCGGGGATGCCGGTAACGGTTGCGGAATCGTCCTGCGCCGCCGCGTCTCCGGCGGCCGTCGCCATCGGCGCGGCGTCGAACGGCAGCTGCGGTTCCAGCTCGCCGATGTCCTTCAATTCGGACAGCGGCGGCAGCTCGTCGAGGCGCTTCAGGCCGAAGTAGTCGAGGAAGGCCTTGGTGGTGCCGTACAGGGCCGGGCGGCCGGGCACGTCGCGGTGGCCGACCACGCGGATCCATTCGCGCTCTTCCAGCGCCTGGATGGTGTTGGTGTTGACCGCGACGCCGCGCACCTGCTCGATCTCGCCGCGGGTGATCGGCTGGCGGTAGGCGATCAGCGCCAGGGTTTCCAGGGTGGCGCGGGTGTATTTGGTCTTGCGCTCGGTCCACAGCCGCGCGACCCACTCGTGCACGTCGGCCTGCACCTGGTAGCGGAAGCCGGAGGCGACTTCGACCAGCTCCACGCCGCGGTCGGCGCAGGCCTCGCGCAGGGTTTCCAGCGCCTGTTCGACGCTGCCGGCGGGCGCGGGCTGCTCCTCGGGGAACAGGCCGTGCAGCTGGGCCAGGGTCAGCGGCTGCGGGGAAGCCAGCAGGGCGGCTTCTACGATGCGGGTGATGAGTTGTTGATCCATCAGGAGTTATCAGTTGTACGTGGTGTTGAAACAATCCGGTCGTCATCCCCGCGAAGGCGGGATCCATGGAGTTTGCCTTTCGATGGCTAACGTCCATGGATGACCGGACACAAGGTCCGTTGAAGAGCGATTCCTGCCTTCGCGGGAACGACGGGCAAAAACTTATGCGTCGTTCGCCGCATCCCCGTCGTCGAACTCGCTGGAGAACGCCAGCGGCTCGTTGGTGTTGTTCAGTGCCAGTGACTTCAGGTAGATCGGCGCCAGCGGGGCTTCCTGCACGAAGTCCAGCAACTGCTCCTTGGCCAGTTCCAGCATGGCCAGGAAAGTCACCAGCACGCCCTGGCGGCCTTCCTCCACCGTGAACAGCGATTCGAAGCGGTGGAATTTGCCGTCGTCCAGCCTGTGCAGCAGGTCGCCCATGCGCTGGCGCACGCTCAGCGCGTCGCGCTTGATCGCGTGCTGGGTGTACAGCTCGGCGCGCTTGAGCACGTCGTGCAGGGCCAGCAGCATCTCGCGCAGGTCGACCGGCGGCGGCAGGCGCACCGCGGCGCGGTCGGGCACGAAGGCCGCGACCGTGCTGGTGTCGCGCTCCTGCCGGGGCAGGGTGTCCAGGTCCTCGGCGGCCTGCTTGAAGCGCTCGTATTCCTGCAGCCGGCGCACCAGCTCGGCGCGCGGGTCGCCTTCGTCCTCGGGCACGCCCTCGGGGCGCGGCAGCAGCATCCGCGACTTGATCTCGGCCAGGATCGCGGCCATCACCAGGTATTCGGCCGCCAGTTCGAAGCGCAGCTCCTGCATCACGTTGATGTAGTCGACGTACTGGCGGGTGATCTCGGCGACCGGGATGTCGAGGATCTCCAGGTTCTGCCGGCGGATCAGGTACAGCAGCAGGTCCAGCGGACCTTCGAACGCGTCGAGGATCACCTCCAGCGCATCCGGCGGGATGTACAGGTCCTGCGGCATCTGCAGCAGGGGCTGGCCATGCACCATCGCCAGCGGCATCTCCTGCTGCTGCGGGGCGGTCGGCTGGGTTGGCGGATTCGCGTCTGGCGCGAGTTCTGAAGTCATCGGGTCGAAAGCCGTGTTGCGGACACGTACAGCGGTTACGGAGGCCGGACGCCGCCGGCCTCGGGCCGGGGCTGCGCCGCGCCGGCGCATTCCACACAATCATGCAAACAAGCAGCGCACGCCACGGGCGGCGGCGGACAACGCAAGGTAATCGTCGGGCATCGGGCGGAAAGGGGGCAGCGAATCGCTCGTCGGGGGCGGCCTGCGCAGGCCGGCGGGGCGACGGGCCGCTGCTTCCGGCCGTGCTGGGGCCAAGAGTAAGGGCTGGCGCGGCCGGTGTCCAGCCGGACGGCGGCCTACAATTCAGGCTTCGCAATGGAGGAGCAGGGCATGTGGTACGCGATCGAGGGGCATGACGTGGACGGGGCGCTGCCCCGGCGGCAGGAAGCGCGGCCGGCGCACCTGGCGCGACTGACCGCGCTGCGCGACGAGGGGCGACTGCTGGTCGCGGGGCCGTGCCCGGCCATCGACGCGGAAGACCCCGGCCCGGCCGGCTTCAGCGGCAGCATCGTCATCGCCGAGTTCGAATCGCTGGAAGCGGCGCGCGCCTGGGCCGACGCGGACCCCTACGTCGCGGCTGGGGTGTACGGACGCGTGGACGTACGGCCGTTCCGCAAGTCGTTGCCGTGAACGAAGCACGGGCTACCCGTGTGGAGCGCATTCGCGTGGCGCTGCAGGCCGCGTTCCGACCGCAGGCGCTGGAAGTCATCGACGACAGTCATCGGCATGCCGGCCACGCTGGTGCCCGCGATGGGCGTGGACACTTCGCGGTGAGGATCGTCAGCAGCGCCTTTGCCGGCCTGACTCCGCTGGCCTGCCACCGTGCGGTATACGCCGCGCTGGGCGAAATGATGCAGACCGACATCCACGCCTTGCAGGTCGATGCGAAGGCGCCGGAAGCGGCCGACGGCTGACGGCCCGTTCGGGCATGCGGGCAGGCTTGTGAAAAACCCCGGCCAGGCCGGGGTTTTTCGTTTGTCGCGGAGATCCGGTCAGTGCGTCGCCGGCGGGGAATCCGCGTCGCGCTCCGCCAGGTATTCCTTCGACGGCTCGTCCAGCCTGTCGCCGAGCATGCGCCGCACCACGACGAAGAACACCGGGATGAACAGCAGGCCGAGGAAGGTGGCCAACAGCATGCCGCCGACCACGCCGGTGCCGATGGCGCGGCGGGCGTTGGCGCCGGCGCCGCTGGACAGCGCCATCGGCATCACGCCCATGATGAAGGCGAAGCTGGTCATCAGGATCGGGCGGAAGCGCAGGCGGGAGGCCTCGAGTACCGCGTCGCGCAAGGTCCGGCCGTGGCGCCGTTGCTCCACCGCAAACTCCACGATCAGGATCGCGTTCTTCGCCGCCAGGCCGATGATCGTGATCAGGCCGATCTTGAAGAAGATGTCGTTGGACAGGCCGCGCGCCATGGTCAGCAAGATCGCGCCCAGCGCGCCCAGCGGCACCACCAGCAGCACCGAAACCGGGATAGACCAGCTTTCGTACAGCGCCGCAAGGCACAGGAACACCACCACGATCGACAGCACCAGCAGCAGCGTGGCCGCGTTGCCGGCCAAGATTTCCTGGTACGACATGCCGCTCCAGTCGTAACCGAAGCCCGGCGGCAGGTCTTCGCTGACGATCTGCTCCATCGCCTGCATCGCCTGGCCCGAACTGACGCCGGGCGCGGCCGAGCCGTTGATGTTGATGGCCGAATAACCGTTGTAGCGGGTCAGCGATGGCGGCATCGACGACCATTCCGACTTGACCACGCTGCTCAGCGGGACCATCGCCGCCTTGCCGTCAGCGTCGGTGGCGATGGAACTGGGCGTGTAGAAGCTGGCCAGCGATTCCTGCCCGGTGCGGAACTGCGCGTCGGCGCGCATGTTCACCCGCTTGACCCGGCCCTCGGAGAAGAAGTCGTTGACGTAGACCGGCGCCAGCATCAGCTGGACCGAGTTGTAGATGTCGCTCATCGACAGGCCCATGGCCTGCGCCTGCACGCGGTCGACCTGCAGGTCCAGCTGCGGTGCGTTCTCCAGCGTATTGGGGCGCACCGCCGTCAGGCTGGGATTCTGCGCGGCCTTGCCCAGCAGGATGTTGCGCGCCTGCTCCAGCGCGGCATGGCCGGCGCCGGTGCGGTCCTGCAGGTACATGTCGAAGCCGCCGAACTGGCCCAGGCCCTGCACGGTGGGCAGGTTGACCACGAAGATGCCGGCCTCCTTGATGCCGTACAGCGCGCCGTTGGCCTGCTGGATGAACTCGGGCGCGGTGGTCTTGCGCTCGTCCCACGGCTTCAGGCGGATGAATGCCATGCCGACGTTCTCGCCCTGGCCGACGAAGCTGAAGCCGGACACTTCCATCATGCCGTCGTAGCCTTCGATCTTTTCCAGCGTGCCGCGCACCTGTTCGAACACCGCCTGCGTGCGGTTCAACGCGGCGCCTGGCGGCAATTGCACGATGGCCAGCGCGTAGCCCTGGTCCTCTTCCGGCAGGAAGCTGCCCGGTAGCCGCGCGAACAGGAAGCCGCACAGCAGGGTCAGCACGGCGAACAGGACCATCCAGCGCGGCGCGTGGCGCACGGCGCTGCCGATGTGGCCGACGTAGGTGTGGGTGACGCGCTCGTAGGCCTTGTTGAAGATGCGGGCTACCGCGTCGAACGCGCGCAGGATCGGGTTGCGCCGTTCTTCCTCCGGCTTCTCGCCAGGCTTGGCGTGCTGCTTGAGGAACGAGCCGCACAGCGCCGGGGTGAAGCCCAGCGCCAGGAACGCCGAGAAGCCCATCGCGATGGCGATGGTCAGCGCGAACTGCTTGTAGATCTCGCCCGAAGCGCCGCCCTGCAGCGCGCTGGGGATGAACACCGCCGCCAGCACCACGGTGATCGCGACCACCGCGCCGGTGATCTGGCCCATCGCCTTGACCGTGGCTTCCTTCGGCGGCAGGTGCTCCTCGGCCATGATCCGCTCGACGTTCTCGATCACCACGATGGCGTCGTCGACCACGATGCCGATCGCCAGCACCATCGCGAACATGGTCAGCTGGTTCACGGTGAAGCCGATGATGCTCATGCCGAGGAAGGTGCCCAGCAGCGCGACCGGGATGACCAGGGTCGGGATGATGGTGGCGCGCAGGTTCTGCAGGAACAGCAGCATCACCAGGAACACCAGCACGATCGCCTCGAACAAAGTCTTGACCACTTCCTCGATCGCGATCTTGACGAAGGTGGTGCTGTCGTAGGGGCTGAACCACTCCACCCCGGCGGGGAAGCTGGGCTGCAGTTCCATCATCTTGGCGCGCACCGCGCCGGCGACGTTCAGCGCGTTGGCGCCGGGCAGCAATTGCACCGCGAAGCCGCCGACCGGCTTGCCGTTGAACTTGGTGTCGAAGCCGTAGCCGGCCGCGCCCAGCTGCACGCGCGCCACGTCCTTCAAGCGCACCGTGCTGCCGTCGCTGTTGGCGCGCAGGATGATGTTCTCGAACTGCTCGGGCGTGCTGAAACGGCCTTCGGCCGAAACCGTCGCGGTGAAGGCCTGGCCTTCCGGCGCCGGGTCGCTGCCCAGCGAGCCGGCGGCGAACTGCACGTTCTGCCCGCGCACCGCGGTCAGCACCTGGGTGGCCGACAGCCGGTAGCCCTGCAGCTTTTCCGGGTTCAGCCAGATGTTCATGGCGTACTCGGCGCCGAACTGGCGGGTGCTGCCGACGCCCGGCACGCGCGCGATCTGGTCGAGCACGCGCGCGGCGATGATGTCGTTGAGCTGGTTGCGGTCCACCGAGGGGTTTTCCGAACGCAGGCCCACCACCATCAGGAAGCCGGCGTTGGCCTTGGCCACCACCACGCCCTGCTGGGTCACTTCCGTGGGCAGGCGCGGCGTCGCCAGCGCGACCTTGTTCTGCACCTGCACCTGGGCGATGTCGGGGTCGGTGCCGGTCTGGAAGGTCAAGGTGATGCTGGCGCCGCCGTTGGCGCTGGAGCTGGAATTGAAGTAGAGCAGGTTGTCGATGCCGGTCAGCTGCTGCTCGATGACCTGGGTGACCGCGCGTTCGGTGGTCTCGGCGCTGGCGCCGGGGTAGGTGGCCGACACCGTGACCTGCGGCGGGGCGATGTCGGGATAGGACTCGACGCCGAGGTTGAGCAGCGAGATCACGCCGGCGAGCGAGATCAGGATCGCCACGACCCAGGCGAAGACCGGGTGGTTGATGAAGAACTTGGGCATTGGGGGAATCCCTTATTCGGTCTTGGCCGCGGCGGCGGACTGTGGCTTGGCGGCATCCGCTGGCGCGGCCGGCTGCCACGGTACGGCCTTGGCGGGCGCGCCTTCCTTGATCTTCTGCTGGCCGGAAACCACGATCTTGTCGTTGCTCGCCAGTCCGGAGGTCACCATCCACTGGCCGGTGCCCGCGCTGTCGATGACGACGTTCTTGCGCACGACGTTGCCGTCGCCGCCGACCGCATAGACGTAGGCGCCGTTGGCGTCGCGCAAGACCGCGGCCTGCGGCACCAGGAACACGTTGGCGCGCTGGCCCAGCGTGGCCCTCAGGGTGACGAAGCTGCCGGGCAGCAGGGTCTTGCCGGGGTTGGGCACGCGCGCGCGCAGCGAGATCGCGCCGGTGTCGGAATCGACCGCCGTGTCGGAGAAATCGAGCACGCCCGGTTCGGGATGGACGCGGCCGTTGGACAGCACCACCTCGACGCGCGCCTTGCCCTGGCCTTCCAGCGACACGTCCTGCGCGTTGCGCAGTTGTTCCAGCTCGGAGGCGCTGATCGAGAAGTTGGCGTACAGCGGGTCGATCTGGTCGACGGTGGTCAGCAGGGTCGCGTCGCCGGTGCCGACCAGTGCGCCTTCGGTGACCTGCTGCTTGCCGGCGCGGCCGGAGATCGGCGCGGTGACGCTGGCGTAGCCCAGGTTGATCCGCGCCGAGGCCACGTTGGCCTTGGCCTGCTGCACGGCGGCGGCGGCGCTGCGCTCGACGGCCTCGGCGTTGTCCAAGTCGGACTTCGACACGAACTTCTGCGGCGCGAGCTGGCGCGCGCGGTTGGCCGAGACGCGGGCGTTGGCGTAGCTGGCCTCGGCCGAGGCCAGGTTGGCCTGGGCGGCGCTCAGGCTGGCCTGCAGCGGGGCCGGGTCGATCTGGAACAGCAACTGGCCTTCCTTGACGTCGCTGCCTTCCTGGTAGACGCGCTTCTGCAGCACGCCGGACACGCGGGCGCGCACGTCGGAGCTACGGAACGGCGCCAGGCGGCCGGCCAGCTCGCGCTGCAACGGCACCGACTGCGGCTGCACGGAGACCACGCCCACTTCGGGCGGCGGCATCTGCGGTTGTTCGGGCGCCTTGCAGGCGGCCAGGGCCAGTGCCAGCAGGGTCAGGCTGACGCCGCGCAGTGCGGTGACACGGGGGGAAGCGGTCATGGGGATTCGGCTCCGTGAATCGGTTCGGACAGGGGGGAAACGGGAATGCGCGCAGCGTGGCCGGCGCGGGTTGCAGGCGTCGTGAAGGCGCGCAGGAAGGCATCGACGACGAACCGGGCCCATTCGCGCCGGGCCGCGTCGTCGTCGCGATGGGGCAGGTTGAAGCGTTGCCGCTCGAAATCCAGCCCGCGGATCATGCACATCAGCAGTTCGGCCGCCATGTGCGGGTCGTCATGGCGCAGCTGGCCGCGGTCCATCGCCGCCTGCAGCCAGTCGGCGAGGGTCTGCTGCAGGTTGACGCAGGTATCGGTGAACAGTTCGCGCGCTTCGTCGGGGAACAGGTGGGCCTCCGCGTTTACCAGCCGGAACGCGGCCAGCAGGTTCGGATCGGACATCTGCTCCTTCTGCTCCACGGCGAAGGCCATCAGCGTGTCGCGCAGCACCGGACCGGAACCCGGTCCGGCGCCGGCGCCCTCCGTTTCCGGCACCCGGGCGGCGACCGCGGAGCCTTCCAGCATCGCGCTGCGCATCAGCGCCTGCTTGCTGCCGAATTGCGCGTACAGGGTCTGCTTGGAACAGCCCACGCGCTGTGCCACCGCTTCCATGCTGAAACGGAAGCCGTGCTCGGCCATCAGCTCGATCACGGCGCTGCGCACGCGCAGGCGACGCTGAACGGCGTGGGAGGAGGGGGCAGGGAGGCTCATCAGGGGGTGGACTATACCGTCCAGTTCATGAAATCGCCAGTCCTTTCGGAGGGGTCAATCCCCAGGATTCGGGCGCCTGCGCCCGCGCGGAGCCGGGCGTCGCCGGCCCGGCGGCGGCGGCGGTGCGGTTTTGCGCGGCCGAAGACCGGGCACGCCGGCAGCGGGCGACGGGATGGCGCACGCATCGTCGTTCCGACGAAAAAAGCGAGGCGTCCTGTCGTTCCGACGCATGCCTTGATCGCAACGCATGCCGATGGCGCATCGACGGCGAAACGCACGCGATGCGAGCGAAGTCGCCGGCCATGTGCGACTGCGGATTCATGCCGCTGCGCAACACGGTTGTCGTTGCGCGTATCGCTACAATGCGCGTCTGTTTTTTCTACCTGCGAGTCGTGTGCGCATGAACCGTAAATCCGCCGTGAAAAAATCCAGCAAGGCTGCCGTCAAGAAAACCGCGAAGCCTCCTGCTGCCCCTGCCGGGAAGCCGCGCGCCACAGCGCCCACGGCGCAAGCCGAGTTCTCGCTGGGAGCGGTGTTCGCCGCGCTGCGCAAGCGCGTGCCGGCCGCGCGCCAGGCCGAGGCGGTGGCTTTCGCCGATGCGTTCTACAAGCGCATGGAGGCCGACGAGTACGCGCACCACAGCGCGGAAGGCTGGGCCGCGCTGGCCGGCGACATGCTGGATTTCGTCCGCGGCCGCAAGCCCGGCGCCGCCAACGTGCGGGTGTTCAATCCCTCGCTGAAATCGCAGGGCTGGGAATCGCCGCACTCGGTGCTGCAGATCGCCAACGACGACATGCCGTTCCTGGTCGATTCGGTCAGCATGGCGCTGGCCGACCTCGGCATCGGCGTGCACGTGCTGGGCCATCCGGTGATCCGCGTCGGCCGCGACAGGAACGGCAAGCTGACCGAAGTGGGCGAGGGCAAGCCCGAGTCGATGATGTTCCTGGAAATCGACCGCCAGCCAGCCGAGCAGATGCCGAAGATCGAGGCGCGCGTGCGCGAAATCCTCGGCCAGGTGCGCGCCATCGTCCAGGACTGGAGCACGATGCGCGAGAAGATGCTGGCCGTGTCCGACGACCTGGCCACGCGGCGCATGCCGGTCAGCGATGCCGGCCGGCGCGAGGCGCAGGAGTTCCTGCGCTGGGCCGCCAACGATCACTTCACCTATTTCGGCTACCGCGAATACCGCATCGCCGATGGCGTGCTGCAGGCGATCGACGGCAGCGGCCTGGGCCTGCTGCGCGGCAAGGAAAGCTCGCACGTGCGCCCGGTCAAGACCCTGGCCGCGCACTACATGCCGCAGTCCGGCTCGGTCGATACCCTGATCCTGACCAAGACCAATGCGCGCTCCACCGTGCATCGTCCCGGCAACATGGACTACATCGGCGTGCTCGAGTTCGACGCCCGGGGGAAGCCGGTGGCCGAGCAGCGATTCATCGGCCTGTACACCTCCAGCGCCTACAACCGCCGGCCATGGGAAATCCCGCTGGTGCGCGAGCGCCATGAGCACGTGATGCGCCAGTCGGGCCTGTCGCCGAACAGCCACAGCGGCAAGGCGCTGCGCCACATCCTGGAAACGCTGCCGCGCGAGGAGCTGTTCCAGTCCAGCGAAGAGGAACTGACCCGCACCGCGATGGGCATCCTCGGCCTGCAGGAGCGCGTGCGCAGCCGCCTGTTCCTGCGCCGCGACCGCTACGGGCGCTTCTTCTCCGCGCTGGTGTACATCCCGCGCGACCGCTTCAACACCGACGTGCGCCTGCGCATCGAGGCGCTGCTGAAGAAGTCGCTGCACGGCGAGTTCGTCGATACCAGCGTGCAGCTGGGCGAATCGCCGCTGGCGCAGCTGCACCTGGTGGTGCGGCCGAAGGTCGGCGACCAGGTGGACGTTGACATCGCGCAGCTGGAACAGGACCTGGCCCACCTGCTGCGCAACTGGCAGGACGACCTGCGCGAAACCCTGATTTCCCGCCGCGGCGAGAGCGAAGGCCTGAAGCTGGCCGCGCGCTACGGGCGTGCCCTGCCGGCCGGCTACATCGAGTCGGCTTCGCCCGAAGTCGCCGCCAGCGACGTGGAGCACCTGGCCGCGCTGCGCAACGACGCGGACCTGCGCCTGAGCCTGCACCGCGCCCGCACGCCGCTGGCCGGCGAAGGCCCGCTGCGGCTCAACCTGTATCGCCGCGACGAAGACATCCCGCTGTCCGACGTGCTGCCGCTGATGGAGAACATGGGCCTGCGGGTGATTTCCGAGCATCCGTACCGGCTGGAGATCGAAGGCAGCCCGGCCTACATCCAGCAGTTCGAGGTCGAATCGACCGGCGCGCTCGACCTGGACGCGCGCCACGCCGATTTCGAGGAGGCTTTCGCCCGCGTGTGGCGCGGCGATGCCGAGAACGACGGCTTCAACCGCCTGGTGCTGGGCGCTCATCTGGCCTGGCGCCAGGTCGCGATGCTACGCGCGTACTGCAAATACCTGATGCAGACCGGCGTGCCGTTCTCGCAGAGCTACGTGGAAGCCACGCTGTACCGCTATCCGCTGCTGGCGCGGCTGCTGGTCGAATTGTTCGAGGCGCGCTTCGATCCGGCCACCGGCCGCGAGAGCAAGGCCGAGATCAAGCAGGGCCAGGAACGCTTCGCGCAGCAGTTGCGGGGCCTGGCCGCCGGCGACGAAAGCGCGCTGGCCGTGTTGCAGGGCGTGATCGACGCGCGCAGCGAAACCCGCGAGCGCCAGGCCGAAGCGGTGCACAAGGCGCTGCGCAAGCTGCTCGACGGCGTGTCCAGCCTCGACGACGATCGCATCCTGCGCAGCTACATGGGCGTGATCGACGCGACCCTGCGCACCAACTACTACGTGGCCTACCGCGACGGCGTGCGCGCCGACGGCGGCCCGGCCGACTACCTCAGCTTCAAGTTCGATTCGGCCAACGTGCCCGACCTGCCCAAGCCGCGCCCGTACCGCGAGATCTGGGTTTGCGGGCCGCGCGTGGAAGGCACCCACCTGCGCTTCGGCCCGGTGGCGCGCGGCGGCCTGCGCTGGTCCGACCGGCGCGAGGATTTCCGCACCGAGGTGCTGGGCCTGGTCAAGGCGCAGATGGTGAAGAACACCGTGATCGTGCCGGTCGGCAGCAAGGGCGGCTTCTTCTGCAAGCAGCTTCCCGACCCATCGGTCAACCGCGAGGCGTGGTTCAACGAAGGCGTGGCCTGCTACAAGCGCTTCATCAACGGCCTGCTCGACATCACCGACAACATCGCCGGCGGCAAGATCGTGGCGCCGGCCGGCGTGGTGCGCCATGACGGCGACGACCCCTACCTGGTGGTCGCCGCGGACAAGGGCACCGCGACGTTCTCCGACATCGCCAACGGCATCGCCCGCGCGCACGGCTTCTGGCTGGACGACGCGTTCGCTTCCGGTGGCTCGGTCGGCTACGACCACAAGGGCATGGGCATCACCGCGCGCGGCGCGTGGGAGTCGGTCAAGCGCCACTTCCGCGCGCTGGGCCGCGATTCGCAGGCCCAGGACTTCACCTGCGTGGGCATCGGCGACATGTCCGGCGACGTGTTCGGCAACGGCATGCTGCTGAGCGAGCACATCCGCCTGGTCGCGGCGTTCGACCATCGCCACGTGTTCCTCGACCCGAACCCCGATGCGGCCAGGTCGTTCAAGGAACGCCAGCGCCTGTTCAAGCTGCCGCGTTCCAGCTGGGACGACTACGACCGCAAGCTGATCGGCAAGGGCGGCGGCGTGTACCCGCGCTCGCTGAAGTCGATCGACCTGTCCCCGGAGGCGCGCGCGGCGCTGGGCCTGGCCGACGGGGTGAAGTCGCTGTCGCCGAACGAACTGATCAACGCGATCCTGAAGGCGCCGGTCGACCTGCTGTGGAACGGCGGCATCGGCACGTACGTCAAGTCCAGCAGCGAGATCAACGCCAACGTCGGCGACCGCGCCAACAACGCGATCCGCGTGGACGGCCGCGACCTGCGCTGCAAGGTGGTGGGCGAGGGCGGCAACCTGGGCATGACCCAGTTGGGCCGGGTCGAGGCCGCGCTGCACGGCGTGCTGCTGAACACCGACTTCATCGACAACTCGGCCGGCGTCGACACGTCCGACCACGAAGTCAACATCAAGATCCTGCTGGGCGGCGTGGTGCAGGCGAAGAAGCTGACCCTGGACGCGCGCAACAAGCTGCTGGCCGAAATGACCGGCGAAGTCGCCGAACTGGTGCTGCGCGACAACTACCGGCAGAACCAGGCGCTCAGCCTGATGGAGCGGATGAGCGTGTCGCGGCTGGGTTCCAAGCAGCACTTCATCCAGACGCTGGAGGCGCAGGGCCTGCTGGACCGGCAGATCGAATACCTGCCGTCCGACGCCGAACTGGCCGAACGCAAGGCGCGCGGCACGGGACTGACCCGGCCCGAACTGTCGGTGCTGCTGTCGTACTCCAAGCTGGTCGCGTTCCAGCAGCTGCTGGATTCGGACATCCCCGAGGACCCGTACCTGTCGAAGGAGCTGCAGCGCTACTTCCCGGCGCCGTTGCAGAAGAAGTACGCGGCCGAGATGGAAAAGCACCGGCTGAAGCGCGAGATCATCGCCACCGCGGTGACCAACACCACGATCAACCGCATGGGCGCCAGCTTCCTGCTGCGCATGCAGGAAGACACCGGTCGCAGCACGGCGGAAGTGGCCAAGGCCTTCACCATCACCCGCGAAACGCTGGATGCGCGCGAGTTGTGGACGCAGATCGATGCGCTGGATGGCAAGGTCGCCGAAAGCGTGCAGATCGACGCGCTGCAGGTGATCTGGAACCTGCAGCGCTCGTTCACCCGCTGGCTGCTGAACCGTCCGGGCCAGATTCCGGACATCACCGCGGCGGTCGGTCGCTACCATGGCGGCTTCAACGACATCCGCGCCGCGGGCGGCGTGCTGCCGCCGGCGCTGCGTCCGCCCTACGATGCCAGCCTGAAGGACTGGAAGGCCAAGGGCCTGCCCAACGCGCTGGCCGAACAGCTGGCCGCGCTGCCGTACCTGGAGCCGTGCGCGGACATCATCGAAGTGGC
>JBDHQQ010000253.1:0-2811 GCA_039807145.1 Pseudoxanthomonas sp.
CGCGCTTAGGTTCGCCCCGCGCATCGGCCAGCGCGTCGGCGCGTTCCGGTGTGCGGTTGCTGACCACCAGTTCGGCGATGCCGGCGTCGAGCAGCGCCGGGGCCACGCCGCGCGCCGCGCCGCCGGCGCCCAGCAGCAGGGTGCGGCGGCCGCGCAGGCCGAGGCCGTGGCGCGAAGTCAGGTCGCGGACCAGGCCCAGGCCGTCGGTGATGTCGCCGTGCCAGTGGCCGTCGACCCGGGTCAGCGTGTTGGCCGCGCCGGCGCGGCGCGCCCGCTCGGTCGCCTGCGCGCACAGCGCGAACGCGGCTTCCTTCAGCGGCAGGGTCACGTTGGCGCCGCGACCGCCGTCGGCGGCGAAGGCTTCCAGCGCATCGGCGAAGGCTTCCGGCGCGGCGTCGATGGCGGCGTACTGGAGCTCGATGCCGAGCTGGCGACCGAACTCGGCGTGGATGCGCGGCGACAACGAGTGGGCGATGGGGTGGCCGAAGACGGCGTAGCGTTGCATGTCCTTTCTCCGCGAGGAAGCTTTATGTTCGTCATTCCGGCGCAAGCCGGAATCCATTTTGCTCTTGCGTTCGCTTTTCGGAAAGTAAGAACAACATCAATAGCCAATGGATTCCGGCTTGCGCCGGAATGACGGGCAAAAAACTCATTCCTTCAACCACTGCGCCGCATCCAGCGCAAAGTAGGTCAGCACGCCGTCCGCGCCGGCGCGCTTGAACGCGGTCAGCGCTTCCAGCGCGCAGGCCTTCTCGTCCAGCCAGCCGTTGGCGGCGGCGGCCTTCAGCATCGCGTATTCGCCGCTGACCTGGTAGGCGAAGGTCGGCACGCCGAATTCGTCCTTGACCCGCCGGATCACGTCCAGGTACGGCAGGCCCGGCTTGACCATCACCATGTCCGCGCCTTCGTCGATGTCCAGCGCGACCTCGCGCAGGGCCTCGTCGCTGTTGGCCGGGTCCATCTGGTAGGTGAACTTGTTGCCCTTGCCCAGGTTGCCGGCGCTGCCGACCGCGCTGCGGAACGGGCCGTAGAACGCGCTGGCGTACTTGGCCGCGTACGACATGATCCGGGTGTTGATGAAACCGGCCGATTCCAGCGCCTCGCGGATCGCGCCGATGCGGCCGTCCATCATGTCGCTGGGCGAAACGATGTCGACGCCCGCGGCGGCGTGGGCCAGCGACTGCTTGACCAGCGCCTCGATGGTGTCGTCGTTGAGGATGTAGCCGGAGGCGTCGATCAGCCCGTCCTGGCCGTGCGTGGTGTACGGGTCCAGCGCCTGGTCGCTCATCACGCCCAGCTCCGGGAAGCGCGACTTCAGCGCGCGGATCGCGCGCGGGATGATGCCGTCCTCGGCCCAGGCGATGGCGCCGTCGGCGGTCTTGGCCGCCGGATCGGGCACGCCGAACAGGTCCAGCACCGGCACGCCCAGCTCCAGCGCCTGCTCGGCCACGCGCAGCAGTTCGTCGATCGACAGCCGTTCCACGCCCGGCATCGACGCCACCGGCGCGCGGCCTTTCTCCTCGTGCACGAACACGGGATAGATCAGGTCGTTCGTCGTCGGCACGTGCTCGCGCATCAGCCGGCGGGAGAAATCGTCGCGGCGCATGCGCCGCATGCGGGTGTACGGATAGGCCATGCAGGACTCCCTGGATCGGAGCGAATGATACGCCTGCGCCGGCTTTTTCCCGAAGGCGGAAGGAAATCCCGCGACGTCAGATCACGCCGCCGCCGATGCCCAGGCGCACGATGGCGACGAGGATGACGATGCCGTTGAGCACCAGCCCGGTCTTGGCGCGGCCGCGTTTTTCGTTGCGGGTGAACAGGATGCCGATGGCGGCGATGATCGCGCCGATCGCGGCGAACGGGATCAGCAGCCAGTTGGTGATGCCGAGCAGGGGAATCAGGGCGAAGACCATGAAGATCATCGCCAGAATGCCCCACAACAGACTGATCAGGCCCATGCGCCGCCTCCTTCGTGTCAGGCGTCCATTATGACGCCATGCATGCCTTCTATTTCCACCCGCAGTTCGCGGCGGCACACGTCGGCCTGCAGCAGCAGGCGCGGCACGTCGGGACCGAGGCGCAGGTCGAGCAGGCGGGCGACGGCTTCGGCGTCTTCGGCGTCGCGCACGTAGACCTTCAGCCGGGAGGTCGCGTCGAAGCGCGGGGCCAGCGATGGCCGTCGCGCGCGCGCGGCCACCAGCAGGCTGTGCAGGTTGGCCAGGGTTTCGTCGAGCTGCGCGGCCAGCGATTCGACGTGGCGCGAGGCGTGGCCGACGATGCTGGCGGTGCCCGACAGCAGCAGCGGCATCGGCGCGATGGCCGGCGGCAGCATCGCGCGGGCGAAGCTGGGCGACTGCGGGCCGTATTCGCGCGGGTAGCGCCACGCGCTGGTCTGGCGCGGGTTTTCCAGCGGCGTGCCGGGCTCGCGCGCGGCCAGCCAGTAGACCTGCAGCGCGAGGCGGCCGTCGCGCGCGCCGATCGCGGTCGCGGCGGGCAGGCAGGTGGTGTCCACCGCGCCCAGCCCGCGCACGCGGCCGACGCAGAACTGGCGGTAGCGCTCGCCGTCGCCGTCGCCCTCGGTGATCGCGTCGAAGTAGTTCCACACGCGCAGCAGGTGCGGGAAACCGCTGCGCTGGCGGAACGCTTCCAGCCGCGCGTAGGCGCGTTCGCTGGCGGCAAGGATGCCGCCGCCGTCTTCGGCCAGCTCCATCGCGCCGAACTGCAGCGCGCCATCGTCGGCGTGGGCGATGCCGTCATCGACCGCACGCGCGACCGGGCCGGCGGCGCGCCAGACCTCCAGCCGCGGTG
>JBDHQQ010000254.1:0-2791 GCA_039807145.1 Pseudoxanthomonas sp.
GTCGTTGGGGCCGACCACCACGGTGTCGCGCTGGCTGTACGGGCGCAGGATCAGGTCGCGCAGGTCGCCGTAGCGCGGGCGCTCGAGGAAACCGTTGTCCAGCATCCAGTAGTCGTTGTACTGCTTGGACAGGTACTTGTTGCCGGTGTCGGGCACCAGCACGACCACGTTCTTCGCTTCGGTCTGCTCGCGGCAGTACTTCAGCGCCGCGGCCAGCAGCGTGCCGGTCGAGGAACCGCCGAGGATGCCCTCCTTCGCCAGCAGTTCGCGCGCGGTGTGGAAGCTTTCCGCGTCGCTGATGGCGTAGGCCTTCTTCACCCGGCTGAAGTCGGAGATGCTGGGCAGGAAATCCTCGCCGATGCCTTCGACCAGCCAGGTGCCGGACTTCTCGCTCAGCGTGCCGTCGTTGATGTACTGGGCGAGGATCGAGCCGACCGGGTCGGCCAGCACCAGTTCGGTGTGTGGCGATTTTTCGGCGAAGCAGCGCGACAGGCCGGTCATGGTGCCGGAGCTGCCGCAGCCGAACACGATGGCGTCGAGCCCGCCAACGTCGGCCATCTGCCGCAGGATTTCCGGGCCGGTGCCGAACTCGTGCGCGGCGGGGTTGTCGGGGTTGCCGAACTGGTTGACGAAGTAGGCGCCGGGCGTGTCGGCGGCGATCTTCGCGGCCAGGTCCTGGTAGTACTCCGGATGGCCCTTGGCCACGTCGGAGCGGGTCAGCACGACCTCGGCGCCCATCGCCTTCAGGTTGAAGATCTTCTCCCGGCTCATCTTGTCCGGCACCACCAGGATCAGCCGGTAGCCCTTCTGCTGCGCCACCAGGGCCAGGCCCAGGCCGGTATTGCCGGCAGTGCCCTCGACCAGGGTCGCGCCGGGCTTCAGCTCACCGCGCTTTTCCGCCGCCTCGATCATGCCCAGGCCGATGCGATCCTTGATCGAACCGCCGGGGTTGGCGTTCTCCAGCTTCAGGAACACGCGGCACGGGCCGGCGTCGAGGCGCCGGGCCTGCACGATGGGGGTGTTGCCGATCAGTTCGAGGACGGAAGCGTGGA
Organism: Pseudoxanthomonas sp.; assembly: GCA_039807145.1. Lineage (GTDB taxonomy): Bacteria > Pseudomonadota > Gammaproteobacteria > Xanthomonadales > Xanthomonadaceae > Pseudoxanthomonas_A. The sequence continues at coordinate 1,053 of JBDHQQ010000254.1, forward strand.
TGGCCATGCGGTGCGCTTTCGGTGCCGGGGCCGCGATTATCGCATTGCCCGCCGTCCCGGAAAGAAAAGGCCCGCGCGTGCGGCGCGGGCCTGCGAGGGTTGTGCGGGCGGCGGGGCCAACGAGGAAGCCGCCGCCGCCCGCCACGGAAAGTCAGTGCGGCTTCGACTCGTAGATGCGCAGCAGCCGCTGCTTGGCCGCCAGCTTCTCGCGCTTCATCTGCCCCAGCAGGTTGTCGTCGATGGGCAACACGCCCAGCTCGGCGTCGGCGACCTTCTTGTCGAGTTCCCGGTGTCGCTGGTACAGCTGCTTGAATTCGGGATCGGCCTTGATCAATGCGTCGATTTCGGTCTGGGACTGCCCTTCGAACATGATGGACTCCTTGCGCGATTTTTCAGGCGAAAACACGAACGCCCCGGCCTGCACGGCACGGGGCGTCTGTCGGGGGAAGGACCGGGACGCGACGGGCGGCTTTTCCGGGTTCGCCCGCGCAACCTCCCTTGCGGGGGCGGGGATCCTGCGGAAACGGCCTCGGCGTCATCGTCTCGACTCTCCGTTGAGCCAAGCGGGAAGAACCCGCTTGGGGATATGACCCTACTCCTCGAATCCGGCCCCGGCAAGGGCCCGTGGCAAGTACCTGATCGGCCGGGCAATCCGCGCCGGGCGCGGCCCCGCGCAGGCCGCCTTTGCGCTCGCCGCACCCGATCAACTAATTGATTTTTAACGAATAATCAGCGCGAAACGATGATCTCGATGGCCCGCGACTGGCTGCCCTTGCCCTGATCGCCTGCCTGCAACCGGGCCTTGGCCACGCCGGCCGCGACCAGCGCGCTGCGCACCGCCTCGGCGCGGCGCAGGCCGGGGGTCTGGGCATCGCCGAAGCCGCCGACCCGGGCCCTGGCCTTGGGCACCGCCTGCAGGTAGGCGGCCAGCGCGGCCACGCTGTCCTGCCCGGCCTTCGACAGCTTGGCCTGCCCACCCTCGAAACTGCCAGCGCCCAGGGTGAACACCTCGCCGCGATGGTCGAACTTCGACGCCGGCAGTTTCTGCCCCGAAACCAGCTCGGCCTCCTGGCGGGCCAGCTGCGCTTCCTTGCGTTCGGCGGCGGTGATCGTCGCGGCCTGCTTGCCGGCCAGCAGGTTCAGCGAATCCTCGGCGTCGGCGCGGGCCATGGCCTCGGCTTCTGCGGCGGCACGCAGGCGCTCGGTTTCCTCGGCCTGCATCTGCATCTGCATGCGCAGGCGCTCGGCCTCGGCGCGCGCGCGCTCGGCGTCGCGGCGGGTGGCTTCGAGGCGCAATTCGCTGAGGTTGCGCTCGGCCTGGTCCAGCTCGCGACGCGCCACCGCGGTGCGCGCCATGGCTTCGGCGATTTCCACCCGGCGTTCGGCCAGGTACAGCGCATCGGGCTGCTGCTTGCGCTTCGCCTGCGCCAGCGCCGCGACCGCCTGCTGGGCCTGCAGTCGCTCGAACGCGGCGGCTTCGGCATAGCGCGGGTCGCTCTGCAGGGCCTGCAGCCGCTGGCTCAGGCGCAGGACGTCGGGGTTTTCGGCGGCGAAGGCCGGCGCGGTGGCAGCCGCAAGGAAAATCACCAGCGCCGCGGTGGTCCGGCGCTTCATGGCGTGTCTCCCGCGCCTTCCAGGCGCCGCTGCAGTTCGGCGGCCGCGGCGCGGCGCTGGCGGAGCTGCGCCTGCACCACGGCCTCCTCGCTGCGCGCACGCGCCAGGTCGGCGTCGGCCGCGGC
>JBDHQQ010000063.1:0-14158 GCA_039807145.1 Pseudoxanthomonas sp.
CGGTCGGTATAGGCCAGCAGCGTGGTGATGCCGCGCGGCGTGCACGGGCGCAGGCCGAACTGGCGCAGGGCCAGGTGGCCGACGTTTTCCGGATGGAAGCCGTCCACGTCCTTGCGCGGGTCGATGCGGTGGATCAGCCGGCTGGCGTCGGGAATACCCGGCAGCGGCAGCTGCACCAGGATGCCGTGAATGGCGGGGTCGGCGTTGAGCCGGTCGATCAGCGCCAGCAGTTCGGCCTCGGACGTGCCTGCTGGCAGGTCGAAATCGTGCGCCTGGATGCCGACCTTCTCCGCCGCGCGGCGCTTGTTGCGCACGTACACCGCGCTGGCCGGGTCGCCGCCGACCAGCACCACCGCCAGCCCCGGTCGCGCCAGTCCCGCCGCCAGCCGCGCATCGACCCGGCTTTTCAAGCTGTCGAGCAGGTCTTCGGCAATGCGGCGGCCATCGAGGATGCGGGCGGTCATGGACTGATTCACGGGGATCGAAGGCGCATTTTCCCCGATTCGCGCCCGCCCGTGTAGGCGCGCCCTGCCCTTACCCTTCGCGGATCGCGTCCTCGGCTTCGCGATTCAGCGCCTTGCCCTCGCGTTTGGGCCTGGTGAACGGCGTCGGCGTGGCCGGCGCGGTGTTGCCGATGATCAGGGGGCGTCCGGCACGCACGTCGCCGGCAGCGGTTTCCAGTTCGAAGCGTTCCCGGTCCAGCTCGCGCACCTGGTTGGCCATGGCGTCGGCCTCATCCTCCGGCACGCCCAATTCCAGCAGCGCGGCGCGGCCGAATTCCACCGCCGATTCGAAAGTCTCGCGGATCTGGAAATCGACACCGGCGCCAACCAGCTTCAGCGAATGCTCGCGGTCGTAGGAGCGTGCCAGCAGCTTGGCCTGCGGGAATTCCAGCTTTGCCAGTTCAACGATGCGGTCGGTGGCCTCGCGGTCGTCCGCGCAGATCGCGATCGCGCGGGCGCTGCCGGCGCCGGAAGCGCGCAACACGTCCAGCCGGGTACCGTCGCCGTAATAGACCTTGAAGCCGAATTCGGCCGCGCTCTGGATCATCTCGATGTCGTTGTCGATGATGGTCACGTCCATGTCGCGCGCCAGCAGCGACTGGCTCATCACCTGGCCGAAGCGGCCGAAGCCGATGATCAGCACGCTGCCGCTGAGCCCGTCGGCTTCCTCCACGCCCTGCATCGACGGCTTGCCGTCCGCGCGCACGAAACGGCGCAGCAACAGCACGAACAGCGGCGTGAGCGCCATCGACAGCACCACGATGGCGGTCAGGTTGGCGTTGACCGGCGCATCGATGATCCCCGATCCGGCCGCGGCGGCGAACAGCACGAAGGCGAACTCGCCGCCCTGCGCCATCAGCACCGCGCGATCCAGCGCTTCGGCGTGCGGGCTGCGGGTGATGCGCGCGACGACGTAGATGCAAGCCGCCTTCACCGCCATCATCGCCAGCACCGCACCGACGATCAGCGGCCAGTTGCGGCCCACCACGCCCAGGTCCAGGGCCATGCCGACGCCGAGGAAGAACAGGCCCAGCAGGATTCCGCGGAACGGCTCGATGTCGGCCTCGATCTGGTGGCGGAAGGTGGATCCGGACAGCAGCACGCCGGCCAGGAACGCGCCCATCGCCATCGACAGGCCGCCGGTCTCCATCAGCAGCGCCGCGCCCAGCACCACCAGCAGGGCAGCCGCAGTCATCACCTCGCGCGCCTTGGCCGCGGCCAGGATGCGGAACAACGGATTCAGCAGCCAGATGCCCGCGGCGACAAGGCCGGCCAGCGAGGCCACGCCGATACCGATGGCCGCCCAGCGCGAGCCTTCCTGCGGCTGCACCACATGCGGCGACAGGAACGCCATCAATATCAGCAGCGGCACGATCAGCAGGTCCTCGAACAGCAGGATCGAGACCACCTTCTGCCCGTGCGGCAAGGCCACGTCGCCGCGCTCGGCCAGCAACTGCATGACCACGGCAGTGGAAGTCATCACGAAGCCCGCACCGCCGACGAACGACACCGCCAGCGGATAGCCGAAGGCCAGCCCCACTCCGGTCAACATCACGCTGCACACCGCGATCTGCAGCGCGCCAAGGCCGAAGATCTGCCTGCGCAGGCTCCACAGGTGGCTGGGCCGCATCTCCAGGCCGATCACGAACAGGAACATCACCACGCCCAGTTCGGCGACGTGCAAGATCGATTGCGGGTCGGAGAACCAGCCCAGGCCGAACGGCCCGATGACCAGGCCGGCGGCGAGATAGCCCAGCACCGAGCCCAGTCCCAGGCGCCGGAACACCGGCACCACCACCACCGCGGCGCCCAGCAGGGCGACGACTTTCACCAGCTCGCTGGCATCGGCTTCTGCGCTCATCGCGGCAGTCTACCGGAAGGCATCCACCTCACCGCCCGGCCTTGCGACTGCCCAGCCAGCAGGCCAGGGCGACGGGTACAAGCCAGACCAACGCCTGGATCGGCAGTTCCTCCGCCAGCGAATAGTCGTGCGACAGGCCGGTGCGCAGGTTCCAGCCAACCAGCCCCAGCCAGGCCAGGGTGAAAAGACCCGCGGCCAAGCCGCGTCGCGCCGGCGCGGCCAGCCGCAGCGCCAGCCACGCCAACATCGAACCCAACGCAATCAGCACGACGGTGCGCATGTTCTTCCCGCTCCTGACGCGACCGGACGACGTGCAAGCGTAACCCCGGCCAACCGTGCCGACCATTGCACGGACGCCGTCAGCTGCCGTCAACGCGTGGTGTAACCGCCGTTGGCGAAGATCGTCTGGCCGGTAATCCACCAGCCCTCGGTGACCAGGAACCTGACGATGGGCGCGATGTCTTCGATGTCGGTCAGTCCCGTCCTGCTGTAGTTGCTGAGCGCCGCTGCGGACTTGTGGTACGCCACCGCATCGGGCTGCTCTTGCCCGTAGAAGAACGGCGTGTCCATCGGGCCGGGGCCGATGGCGTTGACCGAAATGCCACGTTCGCCGAATTCCTTGGATGCGGCGCGGGTGAAGTGCTCCACCGCCGCCTTGCTGCCCGGATAGACCGCATAGAACGGCGTGTAGGCCGCCAGCAGCGAACTGACGATGGTGACGATGCTGCCGCCATCGGCCAAGTGGCGGCCCGCCTGCTGGAGGAAGAAGAACGCCGCCTTGGCGTTGGCGTCGAAGCTGCGGTCGTAGTCGGCTTCGGTGACTTCCAGGATCGGTTTCTTGATCACCACGCCGGCAGTATTGATCGCGATGTCGACCTGGCCGAAATGGGCCTTGGCCTGTTCGAACAGCTTCACGTTGTTTTCGACGACCGCCAGGTTGCCCTGGAACAGGATCGCATCGGCGCCCTTGGCGCGCAGTTCGGCCGCGGTCTTTTCCGCATCGGCCTTCGACGCGTCGCTGTTGTAGTGAAGGGCGATGCCGCGCGCGCCTGCCGCGACGAACTGGCGGGCCACCAGTGCGCCGAGGTTCTTGCCGCCACCGGCAATGACCGCCACCTTGTCTTGCAGGGTACGGGGGTTGTTCATGGGAAGGGACTCCGGAGGGTCAGGGGACGTCGACAGTCTGGATTTCCCGAAGATTCGGATAAACTAGGCTTGTAACAACTTTCTTTTCGAAATAATCGAAATATCCGTCGATGGACCTGCTGCAGACCCTCGCCCTGTTCCAGCGCGTGGCCGAAACCGGCAGCTTCACCCGCGCCGCCGATGCGCTGGACATGTCGACATCCTCGGTTTCGGCGGCGGTACAGCGGCTGGAGCGGCACCTGGGCGTGCCGCTGTTCCAGCGCACCACGCGGTCGGTGCGGCTCAGCAGCGAAGGCGAGCAGCTGTACGAACGGGCTATCCGCCTGCTGGCCGATGCGGTCGAAACCGAGCACCTGTTCCGCGGCGACCGCGCGCCCGGCGGGCAGCTCCGGGTCGAAGTGCCGGCCAGGATGGGCCGCACCCTGATCGCGCCCGCGCTGCCCGGTTTCCTGGCGCGATATCCGGAGGCATCGATCGAGCTGGGCAGCACGGACAAACGCGCGAACCTGGTGGACGAAGGCATCGACTGCGTCCTGCGCGTCGGCGAGGCGGGCGCACCGGACCTGGTGGAACGCTCGTTCGGGCATTTGCCGCAGACCACCTGCGCCAGCCCCGCCCTGCTCGCCAGGCACGGCATGCCCGCCACGCTGGATGAACTGGCGCGGCTGCCGGTGGTGCACTTCGGCCGCGTCGCCGTCGGCAAGGCCGAGACATGGGAATACCTGCGCGACGGCCACTTGCACGCGCTGCAGATGCAAGGCCCCGTGTCGGTCACCAGCGCCGAAACCTACATCGCCTGCTGCCTCGCGGGGCTCGGCCTGATCCAGGTGCCGCGCTACGACGTGGCCGACCTGTTGCTGGGAGGCGAACTGGTCGAAGTCGCCCTGCCCGGCTGCACGCCGCCGTCGCTGCCCATCGCGGTGCTGTATCCCCCGCAGCGCCGGCTATCGCGGCTGCTGCACGTGTTCATCGACTGGCTTGAAGCACTGCTGGCGCCCTGCGTCGTCCGTTGAAGCGTCGCGCGGTTTCAGGGAATCGTATCGGTCGGAGCAGCGGACGGCGGTTCGGGATCGCTCACCGAACAAACCCGGATCCCGTCGGCCATGGTCACGCATCGTTCCGGCGCCTGCGGCTGCGCTGGTGTCGGCATGGGCGGCGGCGCCAGCCGCGCCAGTTCGTCGGCCGGCTTCAGTTTCAGCATCACCGCCCAGTTCTGCCGGTTCGCATCGCAGGCGAACAGCGCATCGGGGGTGCATTCGGCATCGTTCGCGCCGCGCATGGGCAATCCGCTGAAATAGCCGTTCGCATCCAGCTTCAGCTGGCGCAGGGTCACCGCCTGCTGCACGTTGCCGCCGATCAGGTAGGCCAGTTGGCCCGGCATGGCCCCGACCACGATGTCGCAGTGCATCGCCACGCCTGCGTTGTCGGGCAGGCTCAGCACCGCGGCCAGGTCGGCGTAGCCGAACACGCGCCAGCCCATCCGCACCGAGCACAGCAGGTCACCCGGCGCGGGCTTGCCGCTCAGCGGCGCCTGGATCAGGTACGGGCTTTGCGACGGATCGCGATAGGCCCGCCGCACGTAATTGATGTGGCTGGCCGAGGCGCGGAATCCGGGCACGCCCGCGCGCTGCATCACCCACGACACGAAGGCGCCCGACCACGGCGTATCGACGACGAAGCTGCGGCATGTCGGCGACGCGTAGCGACCCGTCGCGGCTTCGACGCAGGCGCTGGCGGAACCGGACAGGCCGCTTTCGAGCCAGTACAGCGCGACCTTGCGCCATGCCTCGGTGCCGTCGGCCAGGCGGCTGTTTTCCGCCTCGTACACGGCGGGACCGAAGACCCGGCCGCCGGCATCGATGAAGGGGCGGAACCAGTCCTGGTTTTCCTTGCACGCATGGGCGGCAATGCGCGTAGCGACATCGCTTGCGGACACCTGCGTGCGCAGCAGCGGACAGGGATCGGCGGCCAGCGCAGCCTGCGCCAACGGATACAGTAGGCATATCCACCACCAGCGGCGCATGCGGGACTCTCCTGTTTCCGCGACGAATGCCGTGTGCAGGATACGACGATCAGCCGGCGGCGCAGAAGGCCGCGTAGTCGATGTAGCCGGGGAACGGCCTGCCGGGTGCGCACACCGCGCAATCCGGATCGGGCTTCACCCGGACCTCGCGGAAGCGCATCGACAGCGCATCGAAGTTCAGCAGCCGTCCGGCCAGCGGCTCGCCGATGCCCAGCAGCAGCTTGATCGCTTCGGTCGCCTGCAGCAGGCCGATCACGCCGGGCAGCACGCCCAGCACACCGGCTTCCGAGCAGTTCGGGGCGAACTGCGGTGGCGGCGGTTCGGGGAACAGGCAGCGGTAGCAAGGCGCCTCGCCGCGATGGCGACCGGCGTCGAACACGCTCGCCTGCCCCACGAAACGCTGCACCGCGCCGTACACCAACGGCTTGCCCAGCTTCACGCAGGCGTCGTTGAGCAGGTAGCGCACCGGGAAGTTGTCGGCGCCGTCGACCACCACGTCCACGCCTTCCAGCAGGCGCTCGACGTTGGCCGAGGTGACCCGCTCGGCGATCGCTTCGATGTTCGTGCGCGGGTTCAGCGCAGCCAGCGCTTGTGCGGCCGACTGCACCTTCGGCTCACCGATCCGCGCATCGGCATGCAGGATCTGCCGCTGCAGGTTGCTGCGTTCGACCACGTCGTTGTCGGCGATGCGCAGCGTGCCCACGCCGGCCGCGGCCAGGTAATACGCCGCCGGCGAGCCCAGCCCGCCCGCGCCGAGCAGCAGAACGCGAGCGGCTCCCAGTTTTCTCTGCCCTTCGACGCCGACTTCCGGCAGCAGCAGGTGGCGCGAATAGCGGTCGTGGAAATCCTGCCGGTCGGCGTCGAGTTCGGGCTTCGTCACCGGCAGGCCTTCGTCGATCCACCCGCTGGTGCCGCCGGTCACCGAAACCACGTCGGCATATCCCGCGGCCTCCAGCGCCTGCGCGGCCTGCATCGAGCGCGCGCCGCGCTGGCAGATCAGCACCACGGTGGCATTGCGGTCGGCAACGTGCGCGGCGGGATCGGCTTCCAATTCCGCCTTTGCAACTCCGCGCGCGCCTTCGGCCATGCCATTGGCGCGTTCGTGCTCCTCGCGTACGTCGATGAACAGCGCGCCTGCGGCGAGCAGGCCGGCGACTTCGGACGGGGCGATTTCGCGGATGGACATGCGCGCATTATCGCGCGTTTGCTTTCCCTTCTCCCGGAACTTCGTAGAGCCGGATTCATCCGGCTGCTTTGCCGTCCCGATGACGAGCAGCCGGATGAATCCGGCTCTACAAAGCAAGAGCGTGCCTACTTGCGCTTGACGTGCCGGATCAGCCGCCGCTTTTTCGCCACCTGGCGCTCGGTCAGCGGGTTCTTCGGTTTGTCCTTGTACGGGTTATCGCCTTCCTTGAACACGAAGCGCACCGGCGTGCCGACCAGCTTGAAGCGCTTGCGGAAGAAGTTTTCCAGGTAGCGCGTGTACGAATCGGGCAGCACCTTCAGCCGGGTGCCGTGGACGATGAAGGTCGGCGGGTTGGTTCCGCCCGGGTGCACGAAACGCAGCTTGGAGACGTGGCCGCGGATGCTCGGCGGCGGGTTGGTTTCGTAGGCGATCTCCAGCGCCTTGTTCAGCTCGCTGGTGCCGAATTCGCGCGTGGCCGAGGCATGGGCGCGATGGATGGCGCGGAACAGTTCGCGCAGTCCCGAGCCGTGCTTGGCCGAGATGCGCACCGCCTCGGCCCAGTCGACGAAGCCGAGCTTGCGCGACAGCAGCGCCTCGGCCTGTTCGCGCTGGTAGGTGGTCAGGCCATCCCATTTGTTGACCGCCACCACGAAGGCGCGACCGGCGTCGAGGATGGCGCCCAGCACGGTGGCGTCCTGGTCGGTGACGCCCTCGCCCGCATCGAGCATCAGCACCGCGACCTGGCACTGCTCGATCGCCTGCAGCGTCTTGACGATGGAGAACTTCTCCACCGCCTCGTCCACGCGCGACTTGCGGCGCAGGCCGGCCGTATCGACCAGGCGGTACTGGCGGCCGTCGCGCTCCATGTCCACCGCGATGGAATCGCGGGTGGTGCCCGGCACCTCCGAGGCGATCATCCGCTCCTCGCCGAGCAGGCGGTTGACCAGGGTCGACTTGCCGACGTTGGGGCGCCCGACGAAGGCGATGCGCATGCGCGCCGGGTCGTCATCCAGCGCGGTCGCATCCCCTTCCTCGGGCAGGCGCTCCAGCACCTCGTCGACCAGGTCGTCCACGCCCTGGCGATGGGAAGCCGCGATCGCCAGCACGTCGCCGAAACCGTAGCGGGCGAACTCGGCGCGCGCGGCGTTCTCGTCGACGCCGTCGATCTTGTTGATCACCAGCAGCGTGGGCCGCGCGGCCTTGCGCAGCCAGCGCAGGATGTCGTCATCCAGCGCCGACGCGCCCTCGCGGCCATCGACGATGAACAGCACCAGGTCGGCCTCCTCGGCCGCGGCGCGGGCCTGGCGCGCGGTCGCGCCGGCCAGGCCCTCCTCGTCGCCGGCGATGCCGCCGGTGTCCACGACCATGAAGTGCGGTTCTTGCAACCGGCACACGCCGTAATTGCGGTCGCGGGTCACCCCCGGCTGATCGTGCACCAGCGCGTCGCGACTGCGGGTCAGCGCGTTGAACAGCGTCGATTTGCCGACGTTGGGACGGCCGACGAGGGCGACTAGGGGAAGCATGCGAAGACCGTGATTCGTGAGTGATGATTCGTGCGGCGCGACGTTAGCAGGGTTCGTGCGGGCTGGCGAATCGCAGAAATGCGGCCGGGGCGTTGCCGCCCCGGTCGCATCACGAATCAGCCATCGCGAACGCCGGCCTTACTGCATCCGGAACGCCGTCAGTTCGCCTTCGACGTTCTGCACGATCAGGATGCCGTCGGCCACCACCGGCCTGGCGCGCACGGCCTTGCCGCCGACGCGCTCGCGCGCGGCCAGTTCGCCGTTGTCCAGCCGCAGCCAGTGCACGTAACCGTCGTAGTCGGCGACCACGGCGTAATCGCCCTGCACCGCCGGCGCGGTCAGCGAGCGGCGCGCCATCGCCGGCTGCGACCACAGCGAGCCGCCGCTGTACTTGTCCAGCGCCCACACCGTGCCAGCCGGATCCGACACCAACACCGCGGCAGCGGCGAGGCCCAGCCCACCGGCGCCGCCGTTCTCGTGCGACCACAGCACACGACCGCTGGGACCTTCGATGGCGATGGTTTCGTTCTTGAAGCTGGTGGCGAACAGCGTGGTCCCGTCGATCTGGACCGCGCCATCGACGTCGGCCATGCGGTCCAGTTCGCTGCGCCCGCTGGGATCGGCCACGGTCTGGCTCCAGACCTGCGCGCCGTTGCCGAGGTTCAGCGCCGCCAGCGTGCCGTCGTCGTTGGGCGAGAACACCACGCCCGGCGCCAGCGCCACCGGCGCGTTGCCGCGCACGGTCAGCATGGGCACTTCGTGGTTCCAGAACCAGCGGCGCTCGCCGCTGGCGGCGTCGAATGCGGTCACGCCGCCGTCGTTGGCCTTGACCAGCACCAGACCCTGGCCGATGGCCGGCGGGGCGATCACTTCATTCGGCACCTTCGCGCGCCATTTCTCCGCGCCGGTGGCCGCGTCCAGCGCGATGACGTCGCCGTCCAGCGTACCGATGGCCACCAGGCCGTCGCCGGCGCCGGGACCTCCGGAGAACCGCCAGTCCAGCTTTTCCTTGGCCGCTTTCTTGGCCTGCTTGGCCATGGCCTTGCGCACGCGCTTCTCGTTCCGGCTTTCCTTGCCGCTGGCCGGCTTTTCATCGACCACCGCGGTACTGGTGCGCTGGCGCTTTTCGGGGTTGTAGCGCCAGATCTCCTTGCCCGTCTGCAGGTCGAAGGCGTAGACGCCGCCTTCCACCGCCGCGGCATAGACGCGGCCGTCGGCCACGACCGGTCCCTGGGCCAGGCCGAGGCGACCCTCGCCCTTGCCGGCGCTGGCCTTCCAGATCCGGGAGATACCGACGGTAGGCGCGAACTTGGTCAGTTCGGCCGGCTCGGCGGCCTTCTTGGCATCGGCGTCCTTGCCCTTGAACCAGCCTTTCACGGTGCTGCAGCCGCCCAAAGCGACGACCAGCGCGGCGATGACGACGATGCGCCGGGAAACGGGAATGGCGTTCATCAGCCGGCCTCCGCGGGCTGGGGCGGCGTGCCGCCGACCTCGGCCAGTTTCAGCTCGACCAGCCTGCGCTGCGGGGCCGCGACGTCGATGCCGGTCAGCGCCTTCAGGTACAGGTCGCGGGCCTGGTCGGGCTTGCCGCTCGCGGCCAGGATGTCGGCGCGCACCACCAGGCCATCGCTGTCCTCGGCGCCGCCGATCAGTTTCAGGGCTTCGTCGTACTTGCCGGCGTCCGCCAGCAGGCGCGCCAGGCGCTGGTCCACGACCGGCTTCAGGACGGCGGTCGGCTTGACCGCGCGCAGCGTGGCGATGGCGTCGTCGCGCTTGCCGGCATCGACCTGGACCTTGGCCAGGCGCAGCGCGGCAAGATTGGCATACAGGTCGTTTTCGCCATCCAGCTTCGCGATCTCGGCCTTGGCCGCCTGCAGGTCGGACTGCTGCTTCTTGTCGTCGGCAGCGTCGCCGGCGAACTTGTCCAGATTGGCCTGCAGGGCCGAGTAGTCCTGGTAGGCCTTCTGATGCTGCCCGGCCTGGTGGCGTCCCCACCATTGCCAGCCGAGTATCACGGCAAGGCCCAAGGCAATGCCACCGATCAGGCCGGCGCCATTGTCCTTCAGCCAGGTACGGACGCGTTCACCTTGTTCGTGTTCGTCGAGCAGTTCGTCGATCGCCATGCGTTCTCTGTGGCCCCGCTCGGGCGGGGTCTTGGTAATGTGGTTCGGGTTGGAGGTTGCGCTTCCGGACGACCCGCGCGGGGTCAGTTGGCGACCGGCGCGAGCGAACCGTCAGAGGATACCGCAAGGCGTGCCACGTTGCCCCGCACGTACGGCGTCGTGTCCACCGTACTACCGGCATGCTGAACCTCGACCGCTGCCGCATTGCCGATCACCAGCCGCGACACTTCGCCGGCGCGGTAGTTGCGCTGCTCCCCGGCCTTGACCAGGCCTTTTTCCAGCGCGCTTCCGTCCTCCGCGCTGGCCGTGAGCCAGCTGTCGCCGTTGAACACGAGCTTCAGCGCAGGCGCCTCGATGCGCGGCAGCGGCGCCAGCGAAGCGGCAATCGGCGCGGCGGACGCGCCGGGCCTGGCGGGAACGGGAGACGCGGCGTCCAGCGAAGCGGTCTGGCGCGGGGCGCTGTCGAAATGCGATTGGGTGGCCAGCCAGACCGGAACCGCCAGCGCGGCCGTCATCACCACGTACACCGCGCGGCGCGCCAGGTTCTCGGCAATGCGCTGGAAGCGCGAAGTGTGGTTGCGGCTGACCAGTTGGACCTGCTGCACCGGGGCCATCCGCAACCCTTCCAGCAGTGGATCGACGTCGAGCTTGACCAGGCGGGCGTAGCTGCGCAGCTGGCCGCGCACGAAAACCGGCGCCCCCAGCCTCTGCCAGTCCCCGGTTTCCAGCGCCTGCACGATGTGCACCGGCATGTGAAGCCGCGCGCCGACGTCGGCCGGCTCCAATCCGGCGGCGAGGCGGGCCGCGCACAGGCGCCCACCCACGCTACGGGCCTGTTCGGCGTCGAACGAAGTCTGTTCGCTCATCAGGGTCGATTCCCGGAAGCTGCAGTTGTCGCGTCGGGAAATTCCCTCTCCAGACGCTGTCGGTATCGTCTTGCGGCGTCCGTGTCCCCAAGCCTTTCTTCGATCATCGCGGCCAGTTCCAGCGTCCGCCGGTCGGCGGGCGCGACCCCCAGCCGGCGCTCGCAAAACGCGCGGGCTTCGAAAAACCGGCCATTACGGTACTCGTTTTCAGCCATTTCCGCCAATGCGTAGGCATTGTTCTCATCCATTTGCAACGCACGTCGCAAGTCGCGATCCGCGCGCTCGTACTGACCCGCCTTGCGGGCGCAGCCGCCGGCGTTGGCCAGCGCCGCGCCGGGCGTGGGATAGGACGCGTCGGTCAGGGCGCGATCGATCCACACCAGGCCTTCCGCCGGCTGGCCGTTGGCGCACAGCCAGGCGCCGTAGTTGTTGAGCACGGTGCCGCGGCTCGGCGCCAGTTCGGCCGCCTTGCGGAAATGGCGGCCGGCCTGCTGCGCCTGTCCCTGGCCGTCGGCCACCAGCCCCAGCAGGGTGTAGGCATCGGCCGAGGCCGGATCGGCCTTCAGCACCTTCTGCGCCTCGGCGGCCGCCTCGGCGTAATGGCCGGCACGGTACTGCTGCTCGGCCAGGCCCAGGCGCTCCCGGGCCATCAGCCGCTGCTTCGCCGTCTTGTCCTCGCGGACGTGGTAGTCGGGGGCGACCTGGTCGAAACCCTTACGACCGGGATCCGGCTTGACGAAAGTCAGGCGCGAGCAGCCCGCGGCAAGCATGGCCGCCGCCAGCGCAAGCAGCCAAGCCTCACGCCGCTGCATCGTCCAGCCCCCGGGCCTGCAACTGGCGCTTGAACTCGGCCTGGCGGCGGGTGCGGTCCATCACCTGCCCCTTCAGCTGGCCGCAGGCGGCATCGATGTCGTCGCCGCGCGTGCGCCGGACCATGGTCAGCACGTGCGCATCCAGCAACAGCTTCTGGAACGCGCGGATGTCTTCCTCCGGCGCGCGTTCGTAGCGCGTGCCCGGGAACGGGTTGAACGGAATCAGGTTCACCTTGCCGGCGTTCTTCAGCTGCGCGGCGTTGTCGAACTTGCGCATCAATTGGGCGAGCTGGCGCGCGTGTTCGGGCTGGTCGTTGACGCCCTTCATCAGGGTGTATTCGAAGGTCACCGAATCGCGTTTCTTGTTCGCGCGCAGGTAACGCACGCAGGACGCCATCAGTTCGGCGACCGGATATTTCTTGTTGAGCGGGATCAACTGGCCGCGCAGTTCGTCGTTGGGCGCGTGCAGCGAAATGGCCAGGGCCACGTCGGTTTCAGTGGACAGGCGATCGATCATCGGCACCAGGCCCGAGGTGGACAGGGTCACCCGCTTGCTGGCCAGGCCGTAGCCCAGGTCGTCGCGCATGATGTTCATCGCGCGCACGACGTTGTCGAAGTTCAGCAGCGGCTCGCCCATGCCCATCATCACCACGTTGGTGAGGCGGCGGTTCTGCGCCGGCACGTTGCCCAGGTGGCGCGCCGCCACCCAGACCTGGCCGATGATCTCGGCGGTGGTCAGGTTGCGGTTGAAGCCCTGCGTCGCGGTGGAGCAGAACGTGCAGTTCAGTCCGCAGCCGACCTGCGAGGACACGCACAGCGTGCCGCGGCCCTTGTCGGGGATGTACACGGTTTCGACGGCATTCTTGCCGTCCACGCCCATGCCCAGCAGCCACTTGTGGGTACCGTCGGCGGAAGGCTTGTCGAACACCACCTGCGGCACGACGACTTCGGCATGCTCCTGCAGCTTGGCGCGCAGCGCCTTGCCGAGATCGGTCATGCCGTCGAAATCGGTGACGTAGCGGTGATGGATCCACTTCATCACCTGGTGCGCGCGGAACTTCTGCTCGCCGAGGGTTTCGACGAAGAATTTCTCCAGTCCTTCGCGGTCCAGGTCCAGCAGGTTCTGCTTCGCAGGCACGTGCGCGCCGACGGCCGCGGACGGTGCGTCCGCGGCCAGCTTCAATTCGATCGGCGGCAATTCGTGGCTGCTCATCTCGGCGCATGCCGCTCAGCGCGAAAAGACTTCCGTCGCGGCGAAGAAGTACGCGATCTCGTTGTTCGCGTTCTCGACCGAATCGGAGCCGTGCGCGGCATTGGCGTCGATGCTGTCGGCGAAGTCGGCGCGGATGGTGCCCGGCGCGGCTTCCTTCGGATTGGTCGCGCCGAGGATCTCGCGATGCTTCAGCACCGCGTTCTCGCCTTCCAGCACCTGGATCGCGACCGGGCCGGAAATCATGAACTCGACCAGCGCGTTGAAGAAAGGACGTTCCCTGTGCACGGCGTAGAAGCCTTCGGCTTCGCGGCGCGACAGGTGCTTCATCTTCGCGGCGACGATCTTGAGACCGGCCTTTTCGAAGCGGGCATAGATTTCACCGATGACGTTCTTGGCGACGGCATCGGGCTTGACGATAGACAGGGTGCGCTCCAGCGCCATGGATCTTCTCCGGATGGGCGGGCCTTCGCCAGATCGTGGTTCCGGCCCGAGATTAGCATGAAAAACCCGCGTCGAAACGCGGGCTTAGGCGAAATTGCGTAGGCGAATTATAGAGCGAAGGCCGGCCTTCAGCCAAGCCGGACGCGGCGGATGCTGCGCGGCAGCATGACAAGGAAGCGCCACCGCCAGACAATCAAACAACTGTTTGATTGAGCCGCGTGGAGCGCAGATGAGCAACGGTACCCCCTTCTCCACCAAGGACCGGATCCTGAGCGCGGCCGAGGGCCTGTTCGCCCAGCACGGCTTCGCCGGCACCTCGCTGCGCCAGGTGACCAGCCGTGCCGACGTCAACATCGCGGCGGTCAACTATCACTTCGGCAGCAAGGAAAACCTGGTCAACGAGGTGTTCCGCCGGCGCATGGACCAGATGAGCGCCCAGCGCATGGCCCGGCTCAAGGAAG
>JBDHQQ010000255.1:0-2768 GCA_039807145.1 Pseudoxanthomonas sp.
GCGTTCGCCTCACAGATTATTCGGACATCTCCGTCCGGCTGCCGAACGCATGCGACAGCGTGCCGCGATCGACGTATTCCAGCTCGCCGCCCAGCGGCACGCCGTGGGCCAGGCGGCTGGGACGAACGCCGTGCCGGCGCGCCAGTTGCGCCAGGTAGTGCGCGGTGGCCTCGCCTTCGACGGTGGGGTTGGTGGCGATGATCATCTCGGCGATTTCGCCTTCGCCCAGCCGCGCCGAAAGCTGCTCCAGGCCCAGTTCGCGCGGACCGATGCCGTCCAGCGGCGACAACCGCCCCTGCAGCACGAAATACACGCCGCGATAACCGGTGGCCTGTTCGATGGCGAGGCGGTCGGCCGGCGATTCGACCACGCACAATTGCTGGCGATCGCGGCTGGCGCTGGCGCAGACCGCGCACAGTTCGCCTTCGGTGAAGTCCCGGCACTGCGCGCAATGGCCGACGCGCTCGACGGCATCGGCCAGCACTTCCGAGAGTCGCCGGCCGCCCTCGCGTTCGCGCTCCAGCAGGTGGTAAGCCATCCGCTGCGCGGTCTTCTGCCCCACGCCAGGCAGCACGCGCAGGGCTTCGATCAATTGTTCGAGCAGGGATATGGTCATCTGCTTTCAGCCCCTCCCCTTGCGCAGCAGGGGGAGGTTGGGAGGGGGTTGCGCGCGGGGTCGGAAATGCATGATCCCACGCAGCCCCTCCCCAGCCCTCCCCTGCTGCGCAAAGGAGGGAGCAAACCTCAGAACGGCAGCTTCATTCCCGGCGGCAACTGCATGCCAGCGGTGGCCGAGCCCATCCGCGCCTTGGATTCGGCGTCGATCTTGTTCGAGGCGTCGTTGAACGCCGCGGCGATCAGGTCTTCCAGCATCTCCGCGTCGGACAGCAGCGACGGGTCGATACGCACCTTGCGACACTCCTTGGCGCCGGTCAGGGTCACGCTGACCATGCCGCCACCGGCGCTGCCGGTCACTTCCAGGTTGGCCAGTTCCTGCTGCGCACGCTGCAGGTTTTCCTGCATCTTCTGCGCCTGCTGCATCAATTGGGCGATGTTTCCACGCATGCCTTCACCTAGTCTTCCAAAGGACGGATCGAATCCGGAACGACGCGCGCGCCGTGCTGCTGGATCAGGCGCTGGACTTCCGGATGGTTCATGAAGTCTTCCTCGGCCGCGGCCTGGCGCGCATCGCGCTGGCGGTGGTTGCGCTCCTGCAGGGTCTCGCCCGGGGCCGCGCCCTCTTCGAACACGATCTTCGGCGACCCGCCCAATGCAGGCGCCAGCGCCGCGGCAAGATCGCCGAGCGAGCGTTCGGAGCGCAGGTATTCGAAGCCGGGCGCCAGCGACAGCTTCAGCACCGGATGCGCGTAACCGACGAAGGCGGCGTTGTCGGCCAACTGGCGCGAAGGGCCCTTCAGTGCGCAGCCGGCGACGAGCGCCAGCCATGCCTCGGCATCGGCGATGCCGCGTTTGCCTTGCTCTCCGCCAACGGTTTCATCAGCGGGAAGCGAAGAGGCGCGTTCGTGGACCGAAGGTTCACGCGACGATGAGCGTCCGGCATGCGCCGCCGGGTCGGAATCGGCCGGGACGGGCGGAGCTTTCGGTTTTGCATCCGCGTTGATGACGCTGGATGCATAAGCGTTCACGCCATTGGCACTAGTTCTCTCACCGTTGGCCGCTTCCTCAACCGCGGACGGAGGGAGGGGGGGTGGAGCCTGCTTCGCCTCGGCTGGCGGAGACAGGGCTGCCGCCGTCGATGCAGCGGCAATGGACGAAGCGGCGGATGCCGGGGCCCTGGAGTCCGTGCCTGCCTGCACGCCTCCGCCCTGCGCGACATCGCCCGCCTGCGCCGGCCGGAACGCCAGCATACGCAGCACGCTCATCTCGAAGCCGGCGCGCGCACTGGGCGCCAGATACAGGTCGCGACGGCCATTCAGCGCCATCTGGTACCACAGCTGCACCACCTCGGGCCGCAGGCGCGCGGCGAAGGCGTCGGCGTCGATGCCGTCCGTTTCCACCGCCACGTCGGGAACCAGTTGTCGCACCTGGATGCGATGCAGCGCCTCGGCCAGCGCCTCCAGCACCGCCGCCCAGTCCGGCGAGAACTCCGCCAGTTCCGCCACGATGGCGAGCAGCTTCGCGCCGTCGCCATCCGCCAGCGCCCCGAGCATCGCCCCGACCTGGGTGCGGTCGACGGTGCCGAGCATCGCCGCGACGCTGGCGTCGTCCAGCTTGCCGCCCGCATAGGCGATGGCCTGGTCGAGCAGCGACAGGCCGTCGCGCAGGCTGCCGTCGGCGGCCTTGGCGATCTGGCGCACCGCGCCGTCGTCGGCGGGAATGCCCTCGGCCTCCAGGATCCTGCCGATCTGCCCGCCGATCTGCGCTTCGTCCAGCCGCTTCAGGTTGAACTGCAGGCAGCGCGACAGCACCGTCACCGGCAGCTTCTGCGGGTCGGTGGTGGCCAGCAGGAACTTCACGTGCTCCGGCGGCTCTTCCAGCGTCTTCAGCAGCGCGTTGAACGCCGCCTTCGACAGCATGTGCAC
Organism: Pseudoxanthomonas sp.; assembly: GCA_039807145.1. GTDB lineage: Bacteria > Pseudomonadota > Gammaproteobacteria > Xanthomonadales > Xanthomonadaceae > Pseudoxanthomonas_A. The sequence goes on from JBDHQQ010000255.1 coordinate 2,544, forward strand.
TTCGTCGATCAGGTAGACCTTGAACTTGCCGCGCGAGGGCATGTACTGCGCGTTCTCGATCACCTCGCGCACGTCGTCCACGCCGGTGTTCGAGGCGGCGTCGATCTCCAGCAGGTCGATGTAGCGGCCGGCGTCGATGGCCAGGCAGGTCTCGCATTCGCCGCAAGGGTCGGCCGACGTACCGCGCTCGCAGTTCAGGCTCTTGGCGAAGATGCGGGCGATGGT
>JBDHQQ010000256.1:0-2748 GCA_039807145.1 Pseudoxanthomonas sp.
CGTGGCGAAGGCGTCGCCGAATGCCTGCGCAGCGCCCGGCAGCAGGCGCGGCGCCAGCCAGCGCCACGGTGCGCGCGTCGCCAGTTCGCAGTCGTGCGCCATCAGGCCCAGTGCGGCGGCCAGCGCGGCGGCCTGGCGGCGGTTGCCGGCATGGCCGTCGCTGACCACCCAGGTTTGCGCGGAATCGGCGGGGTCGGCGTCTTTTCGTTCCACGAATGAAAACAATCCGTTCCGGAAAGGCTGGATGGTGCGAAAGTCGGGACACTCTACACTGACCCGTATCCGCAGGCCGGGCCCAGCCGCCCGTCCCGCTCCCGCCTTGCACGGAGTTGCCATGACCGACGCCCTCAGCCCCGCCGCGCTGGACCAGCTGTTCCGTACCGCGCGCACCTACAACGCCTTCAGCGGCGAAATCGGCGACGACACCCTGCGCCAGCTCTACGAGCTGGTGAAGTTCGGCCCGACCGAGGCCAACAGCACGCCGGCGCGGTTCGTGTTCGTCAAGTCGCAGGCGGCGAAGGAGAAGCTGGGCCCGGCCCTGTCCGAGGGCAATTACGCCAAGACCATGGCCGCGCCGGTCACCGTGATCGTCGGCTACGACATGCGCTTCCACGACAAGCTGCCGTACCTGTTCCCGCACACCGACGCGAAGGCGTGGTTCGAGGGCTCGCCGGAAGAACGCCTGTACCGGGCCGCGCTGCGCAGCTCCAGCCTGCAGGGCGCCTACCTGATCCTGGCCGCGCGTGCGCTGGGCCTGGACGCCGGCCCGATGTCCGGCTTCGACAACGCCAAGGTCGACGCGGCGTTCTTCGCCGGCACCGCGATCAAGTCGAACATCCTGGTCAACCTGGGCCAGGGCGACCCGGCCAGCATCTTCCCGCGCTCGCCGCGCCTGCCGTTCGACGAAGCCGCGCGGATCGAATGAATCACGCTGCCGTAACTCCCTTTCGATTCAATAACCCCCATCCCATGCAGAGGAAAACCGCCATGCGCAAGATCCTGTTCGCCGCCGCCCTGGCCCTGACGTCCGCCACGGCCCTGGCCGCCCCCGTCACCTACACGCTGGACGCGAAACACACCATGGTGCTCGCGAGCTGGAACCACTTCGGCTTCTCCAACCCCAGCGCCAACTTCGGCGACGCCAAGGGCACGCTGGTGTACGACGCCGAGAATCCGGCCAAGTCCAGCGTCGAAGTCACCCTGCCGCTCAGCGGCCTGCAGACCTTCGTGCCGGCGCTCAACGAGCACCTGCAGGCGGCCGATTTCTTCGACGCGACGCAGTTCCCGCAGGCCACCTTCAAGAGCACCAAGGTCGAATCGACCGGGCAGGGCACGCTGAAGGTCACCGGCGACCTGACCATCAAGGGCATCACCCAGCCGGTGGTGCTGGATGTGCGCCTGAACAAGGCCGCCGAGCATCCGATGGGCAAGGTGCCGACCATCGGCTTCGACGCCACCGCCACGATCAAGCGCTCGGACTTCGGCCTGGCCAAGTACGCGCCGATGGTCAGCGACGAAGTGCAGCTGCGCATCACTACCGAAGCGACGGTGCCGAAGCCGGCGAAATAAGCCGCATCGCTGCACATTTCCTCCCCCGGGACGCCGGCCGCGCACGTTGCGGCCGGCGTTTTTTCTGTGCGCCGCCGCCGGGCTGGTAAACTGCCGCGCATCGCCAACGCACCGACCGCCGCCATGAGCCAGATCGCCGCCGCGCCCGCCAACGCCGAGAAAAGCTACACCGTGCATCGCGCCGACCTGCCGCTGAGCTGCCCGCTGCCGTCGATGGCGCTGTGGAATTCGCATCCGCGCGTGTACCTGCCCATCGAGAACGAGCCCGGCGGCGAGACCAGCTGCCCGTACTGCGGCGCGCACTTCGTGCTGGTGGGTTGAATTCCATGTCCTTCTTCCTCGACGGGTGGAGGGCAGGGATGGGGGTGAGCTGGAGCCGATGACGATGGGTGGCAAGCTTCGTATCGAGTTCGGAAGGCTCAGGCAATATCTGCACTCGACTTGCCTATTGGATTTGACATCGTCGGCTCCGTTCCACCCCCACCCCAACCCTCCCCCGTCGAGGGGGAGGGGGCGAAAAGCATGCGCCGCCTGACCGTGGTGCAACTGCTGCCGGCGCTGGAATCCGGCGGCGTCGAGCGTTCCACCCTCGAAATCGCCGCCGCGCTGGTCCGGGCCGGCCATCGCGCCGTGGTGGTGTCCGCCGGCGGGCGCTTGCTGCCCGGGCTGCAGGCGGCCGGCGCCGAGCATGTGTCGCTCGACATCGGCCGCAAGTCGCCGGCGACGCTGCGCCACGTCGGCGCGCTGCGCCGGCTGTTCGCCGACACCGGCGCCGACATCGTCCACGCGCGTTCGCGCCTGCCGGCATGGCTGGGCTGGCGCGCGCTGCGCGGCCTGCCGGAACCGGAGCGCCCGCGCTTCGTCACCACCGTGCACGGACTGAATTCGCCGGGCTGGTACAGCGGCATCATGACCCGCGGCGAGCGGGTGGTGTGCGTGTCGGAAACGGTCCGCGACTACGTGCTGGCGCACTATCCGCGCACCGATCCGCGCAAGCTGGTCGTGATTCCGCGCGGCATCGACCCGGCGCAGTTCCCGCGCGCGCCTTCGCCCGATCCGCAGGCGCGCGCGCGCATCGCCGCGGAACATCCTGAACTCGGCGGCGATGGCCCATTGCTGCTGCTGCCGGGGCGCGGCACGCGGCTGAAGGGCCACGCCGATGCGCTGCGCCTGCTGGCC
>JBDHQQ010000257.1:0-2714 GCA_039807145.1 Pseudoxanthomonas sp.
GCTTCGCCGGTGGCGAGATAGGGGCGATAGCCCAGCGATGCCAGCCGCGCCAGCGGTTTCGACAGCGCGGTGCGCGCCGGATCCCAGGCGATGCGTATGCGTCCGGTGATGGCATTGGCGCTGGATTCCAGCACGCCCGGCTCGCGCGCCAGCGCGCGGTCGATCAGCCAGGCGCAGGCGGCGCAGCGCATGCTGTCGGTGAGCACGGTGATCTCGCGCCCGCCTTCCACGTCGCGCGCATGGCCGGCGAGCAATTCCTCTCGATCCCAGGCCGCCAGCGCCGGCGCATCGGCATCAACGCGGCCGGCCGGCGCGCTGCGCAGGCGATAGTAGTCCTGCAGGCGGGCGTCGCGGATCCACTGCGCGGCCGCCGCGCAGCCGGTGCAGCAGAACGCGCGCGCGAGGCCATCGATCTCGGCGGTCGCCGGCGCCTGCGGCAGGGCCTCGCCACAGTGGTGGCAGGCGGCGGTCGCATTCATGGGATCAGCGCAGCGGCCCGTCCAGCGCGGGCCGCAGGTGTGCGGCGAACTGGCTGCGGGGCAGGCGACCGCGCAGGCGCCAGGCGTCGCCTTCGGCCGGTTCCAACTGCAGGTTCCAATCGTGGTCGGCGCCGGGAGCGGTCATGGTGCGCCAGCCGGTTTTGGTGGCGGCCAGATCCAGCGCCAGGTCGTCGGCGGCGCGCGACGGGTGGTGCAGGCGCAGGCGCAGCGGGACGCCGCGGTCGAAGTCGCCGCTGACCGGCAGCACTTCGACGAAACCGCCCTTGGCGTCGATGCGCACGATCGCGCTGAGCTTGCGCTCGGCCGCGCGCGCGTCCGGTCCCAGGTCGGCCTGCTGCGCCTGGCCGGTGCGCTGGACCTTGTCGGGAACCGCGTCGACGCTGTCGCCGTTGGCGGCGACCCGCAGCAGCATGACGCTGCCGACGACGGCGGCGCCGACCAGCGCCACCATCAGCCAGACCACCGGCTGCCGCCAAGGGGATGATTTGGGTTCCATGCCTGCGATCTACATCGGCCCGAAGAAAGTGCTGTCCACGCGCGCGCTGGCGCTGCCGTCCGCCGCTTCGATCACGAAGACCAGGGCACGGCGTCCGCGGGCGTCCGCGGGCGCGCTCACTTCCACGCCCTGGGAAACCACCGCGCCGGCCGGCACGCGCACTTCCAGCGGCGCGCCGCCGAGCGTCAGCGGCACGGGGCCGGCGGATTCGATCCGCACGCGATAGCTGCGCTCGGCGTCGGTCTTGTTGATCAGCTTGAGGGTGTAGCCGTTCTCGATGCCGCCGGCGGTTTCGCGGTACAGCGCGTTGCGGTCGCGCAGCACGTCGGCGATCAGCGGCGAGCGTCCCGCCACGCCCCAGGCGAACCCGCCGAGCAGCGCCAGCAGCAGGACGGCGTAGACGAAGATGCGCGGGCGCAGCACCTTCGTGCGCTTGCCGTCCAGCGCGTTCTGGGTGGTGTAGCGGATCAGGCCGTGCGGCATGCCCACCTTGTCCATCACGTCGTCGCAGGCGTCGATGCACGCGCCGCAGGCGATGCACTCGTACTGCAGGCCGTTGCGGATGTCGATGCCGACCGGACAGACCTGCACGCACATGGTGCAGTCGATGCAGTCGCCCAGTTCCTCGGGCGCGAACTTCGGCAGCGGTTCGGCTTCGGCGCCGATGTCGCCGAGGGCGATGGTGCCGGACGCCTGCAGCCGCGCCTGCGCGGCGCTGGGATGGCGGCTGGCGCGGAACACGTAGTCGTAGGCGGTGCGCAGGTCGAGCAGGCCGCGCGCGCGCTGCAGCACGCTGGGCAGGCCGCGCTTGCGCGGGCCGCGCGGTTCGCCGCGCAGCGGGTCGTAGGCGATGATCAGGGTGTCGTGGTCGAACATCGCGCTCTGGAAGCGCGCGTAGGGGCACATGTACTTGCACACCTGCTCGCGCAGCACGCCTGCGTTGCCCCACGTGGCCAGGGAATAGAACAGCACCCAGAAGGTTTCCCAGCCGTTCCAGTCGAACGGCCACAGGCGCGCGCCGAGGCTGGCGATGGGAGTGAAGAAACCGACGAAGGTGAAGCCCGTCCACAGCGCGAACAGCAGCCACAGGACGTGCTTGCTGCCCTTGCGCAGGATCTTCTCGCGGTTCCACGGGCCGGCGTCCAGCTTCATCCGCTTCGCGCGGTCGCCCTCGGTCCAGCGTTCCATCCACAGGAAGGTTTCGGTCCATACCGTCTGCGGGCAGGCGTAGCCGCACCACAGCCGGCCGGCCAGCGCGGTGACGAAGAACAGGGTCAGCGCCAGGATGATCAGCAGGATCGCCAGCAGGCTGAAGTCCTGCGGCCAGAAGGTCAGCCCGAACACGTGGAACTTGCGCGCCGGCAGGTCGAACAGCACCGCCTGGCGGCCGTCCCACTGCAGCCACGGGAACAGGTAGTACATGCCCAGCAGCCAGAACACCGCCGCCTTGCGCAGGCGGTCGAAGCGGCCGCTGACGTCGCGCGGATAGACCTTGCGTTCGCTGATGTAGTGCGAATCGGCGTCGTCGAGCCGGATGTCGATGCGCTTGCTCATGCCGCCGGCCTCAGCGCGCGCGCGGGCCGTTGAAGCGGCTCGATGGACGCAGCAGGATCCAGGTGAACAGGCTGGACGACGCGGTGGCGGCCCAGAACGCGAAGAAGCCGAGCGTGTAGCCCAGCCCGCGGCTGATGTCGAGCCCGGGGAAGGTCATGTCGCGC
>JBDHQQ010000064.1:0-13758 GCA_039807145.1 Pseudoxanthomonas sp.
CCACGTCAACGCCAGCGTGCTGAAGGTGAAGCTGGCCATGGCGATCATCGGCATCTCCTCGATCCACCTGCTGAAGACCTTCATCGCCGCCGGTCCGCTGGGCGGCCTGCCGTTCTGTTCGTCGGAGATGCTGGCGGCAGCGGCGGAAGGCACCAAGGCGACGTGTTCGACGCTGACCGCGCAGGGCGTGCTGTGGCAGACCATCATCCATTGCGTGTTCATCCTGTCGGCCATCGGCATCGCCTGGACCGACCGGATCATGCAGGGCGGCAACGGGAAGACGAAAGCGCATTGACGTTTTCATCCTTCTCCCCCCGGGAGAAGGAAAAGCAGCCGCAGCGTAAAATGACGGCATGGATGTCTCCCACCTGCTCGACGGGCTGAACCCGGCCCAGCGCGAGGCCGTTTCCGCGCCTCCCGGCCACACCCTCGTCCTCGCCGGCGCCGGCTCCGGCAAGACCCGCGTGCTGACCCATCGCATCGCCTGGCTCAACGAAGTCCACGGCGTGCCGGTGCACGGCATCTTCGCGGTCACCTTCACCAACAAGGCCGCCGGCGAGATGCGCCAGCGCGTCGACCGGCAACTGCGCCACGGTTCGCGCGGGCTGTGGGTCGGCACCTTCCACGGCCTGGCGCACCGCCTGCTGCGGCTGCACTGGAACGAGGCGAAGCTGCCCGAAGGCTTCCAGGTGCTGGACAGCGACGACCAGCTGCGCCTGGTCAAGCGCGTCGTGCAGCAACTGGAACTGGACGAAGGCCGCTTCCCGCCGCGGCAGGTCGCGTGGTGGATCAACGCGCAGAAGGACGAAGGCCGCCGTCCGCAGCACATCCAGCCGGAAAAACACGACGAATGGGGCGGCGTGATGTTGCGCAGCTACGCGCTGTACCAGGAGCGTTGCGATCGCGCCGGGCTGGTCGATTTCGCCGAACTGCTGCTGCGCGCGCACGAACTGCTGCGCGACAACCCGGCGCTGCTGGCGCACTATCGGCACCGCTTCCGCGAGGTCCTGGTCGACGAATTCCAGGACACCAACAGCATCCAGTACGCCTTCGTGCGCGTGCTGGCCGGCGACACGGGACACGTGTTCGTGGTCGGCGACGACGACCAGAGCATCTACGGCTGGCGCGGCGCCAAGGTCGAGAACATGCAGCAGTTCCTGCGCGATTTCCCCGGCGCGCAGACGATACGGCTGGAACAGAACTACCGTTCCAGCGCCAATATCCTCGGCGCCGCCAACGCGGTCATCGCGCACAACCCCGGCCGCATCGGCAAGCAACTGTGGACCGACACCGGCGACGGCGAGCCGATCGACGTGTACGCCGCGTACAACGAGATCGACGAGGCGCGCTACGTGGTCGAGCGCATCCGCCAATGGGTGCGCGACGGCGGCAGCTACCGCGACGCGGCGGTGCTCTACCGCAGCAACGCGCAGTCGCGCGCGCTGGAGGAATCGCTGCTGGCCGAGCAGGTGCCGTACCGGGTCTACGGCGGCATGCGCTTCTTCGAGCGCGCCGAAATCAAGGACACGCTGGCCTATCTGCGCCTGATCGCCAACCGCGCCGACGATGCGGCGTTCGAACGTGCGGTCAATACGCCCGCGCGAGGCATCGGCGAACGCACGCTGGACGAAGTACGCAAGCGTGCACGGTTGCAATCGTGGTCGCTGTGGCAGGCCGCGCGCTCGCTGGCCGACGGCAACGACCCCGGATCCAGTCCGGGGCAAGGCCTGGCCGCGCGCGCGCGCAACGCGCTGGGCGGGTTCCTGGCGCTGATCGACGCGCTTTCCGGAGAAGTCGCCGCGCTCGACCTGAAGGACAAGATCGACCACGTGCTGGCGCGCTCGGGCCTGCGCGAGTTCTACGCCAACGACAGCAAGGGCCGGCTGGATTCGGAGTCGCGCACCGAGAACCTGGACGAACTGCTGTCGGTGGCCTCGCGTTTCACCCGCCGCAGCGACGATCCCGACGCGGACGAAACCGGCGACCTCAGCGAGCTGGTCGCGTTCCTGTCCTATGCGGCGCTGGAAGCCGGCGAGGGCCAGGCCCAGGCCGACGAGGACGGCGTGCAGCTGATGACCCTGCATACGGCCAAGGGCCTGGAGTTCCCGCTGGTGTTCCTGGTCGGGCTGGAGGAAGGCCTGTTCCCCAGCAACCGTTCGCTGGACGAAAGCGGGCGATTGGAGGAGGAACGCCGCCTCGCTTACGTCGGCATCACCCGCGCGCGCCAGCGCCTGATGCTCAGCTACGCCGAAACCCGCCGCCTGCACGGACAGGAAATGTACGGCCTGCCGTCGCGCTTCCTGCGCGAGATCCCGCCGCACCTGCTCAACGAAGTGCGCCCGCGCGTGCAGGTGTCGCGGGCGTATGCGTCGCCTTCCGCGCCGCGCGGTTTCGGCCAGGCCGCCGTCGAAGCGCCGCCGATCAGGCTGGGCGCGAACGTGGTGCACCCGAAGTTCGGTACCGGCGTGGTCACCGACTACGAAGGCAGCGGCGCGCACGCGCGCGTGCAGGTGCAGTTCGACGCCGAGGGCAGCAAATGGCTGGTTCTGGCCTATGCGAACCTGTCTCCTGCTTGACACCCGCGCCGCGCCGGCCCGTGGTTTGATTCCGGTCAAGGCGCATGCCTGCCCGCAGGCGTGCAATGGCGCTGCCGCGATTCGCGGCGCTGCCGGAGCCGGACCATGTACAAACGCATCCTGATCGCCGTCGACGGTTCCGAATTGTCCGGGCGCGGATTGCGCCATGGCCTGTCGCTGGCGGCCGCGGTGGGCGCTGCGGTGGACATCGTCACCGTCAGCGAGCCGTGGGCCATGGGCATGTACGACGCGATGGGCTGGACGCTGGGCTACGAAGCCAGCCCCGAATACCGCAGGGAGCGCGAGGAGCAGGCGCAGGCGATCCTCGCCCCCGCGATGCAGGCCGCCGCCGAGGCCGGGGTGGACGCCACGCCGCACCACGTCGCCGAGCGCTACGCGGCGGAAGGCATCCTGCAGGCGGCGGAAGACTGCGGCAGCGAGCTGATCGTGATGACTTCGCACGGCCGTCGCGGCATGGGTCGGGTGCTGCTCGGCAGCCAGACCGTGCAGGCGCTGACCTACAGCAACGTGCCGGTGCTGGTGGTGCGCTGAAGCGGTACGTCGTCGCACCGGAAAACGACGCGGAAGGACGACGGTTCGCGCCGCGTCACTGCTTCGCGTGCCAGTCGCCGTCGCCGCCTTTTTCGTATTTGTCCTTCACCGCGGCCCACGCGACCTTGTGCGCGGTTTCCTCGCGCGTGGCGTGATCGCGCCGTTCCCCGGGCCGGTCGTACTGCGCCCAGGCGCTGTTGAAGGCTTCCTTGTAGATTTCCTGCGCATGTTTCGGCAGGTGCTCCCGGACCGGGCCGGGAAGCGCGTCGATGTTCGCGTATGGCATAAGGCGTTCTCCGCCGGGCGGGATGCCATCCTGCGCGCGCCGGAGTTAAGCCGTGGGGAACGCGGCGTGACGAATGAAAAGATTCGCGGTGGAAGCCGCTGTGCGCGTTTTACCAGCCGAACAGCTTCCAGTACACCGGCGACACGTCCATGCCGTCCTTGCTCTTGTCCATGCGGCCGTCGCCGTCGTTGTCGTACACGGTATAGGCCGGACCGTGCACCGGGGTGACGCGGATCGCGCGCAGCTGGCCGGCGATGCGGTATTCCTGGACCACGTCGCCGTTGGCTTCGGTGCGCACGGCGACGTCGGCGTTGGCCAGGTCGGCTTCGGTCAGCTGCGTGCCGGCGGTGGTCGCGCAGCCGGCGAGGCACAGCAGCAGGGCGAGGGCGGGAAGTTTCATGACGGGGCTCGTGCGAGGCGGATGGAAGCGATTATGCGCCCGTCGCGTTCGCAGCGGGTGGGTCGGTCGCAGCGTAGAATCCGGGCATGCCCAGACTCGTGCTCATCGACGGTTCCAGCTACCTGTTCCGTGCGTTCCATGCGCTGCCGCCGCTGACCAACGCGGCCGGCGAGCCGACCGGGGCGTTGTTCGGCGTGGTCAACATGCTGCGCGCCACGCTGAAGGAAAAGCCGGAGTACGCCGCCTTCGTCGTCGATGCGCCCGGGCCGACCTTCCGCGACGAGATGTATCCGGAATACAAGGCGCAGCGCGCGCCGATGCCTGACGACCTGCGTGCACAGGTCGAGCCGATGATGAAGATCGTCGAGGCGCTGGGCTTCCCGATCCTGCGCGTGCCGGGGGTCGAGGCCGACGACGTGATCGGCACGCTGGCGCTGCAGGGCGCGGCGCAGGGCATCGACGTGACCATTTCCACCGGCGACAAGGATTTCGCCCAGTTGGTCCGCCCCCGCATCGAGCTGGTCAACACGATGACCGGCAGCCGCACCGATTCGGACGAAGCGGTGATCGACAAGTTCGGCGTGCGCGCCGACCAGATCGTCGACTACCTCGCGCTGATGGGCGACACGGTCGACAACGTGCCCGGCGTGGAGAAGTGCGGGCCGAAGACCGCGGCGAAATGGCTGGGCGAATACGGCACGCTCGACAACGTCATCGCCCATGCCGGCGACATCAAGGGCAAGATCGGCGACAACCTGCGCGCCGCGCTGCCGCGCCTGCCGTTGAACCAGGCGCTGGTGACGATCAAGACCGACGTCGAACTCGACGGCGGCCCGGAAACGCTGGTGCTGCGCGAGCGCCATGCCGATGACCTGCGCGTGCTGTACAAGCGTTATGGCTTCAACCAGGCGCTGAAGGAACTGGAAAGCGGCAATGGCGCGTCGGCGGAAATCCCGACCCCGGCGGAAAAGGAGCCGGGCAGGGCGCGCGGCATGGGCCGCGTTTCCGCGCCGGCGACCGAGGTTGCCGAACCAGTCGATCCGGCGCTGTCCGCCGCGGGCGAATACGAAACGATCCTGACCGAAGCGCAGCTCGATGCGTGGATCGCGAAGCTGCGGCAGGCGGACGAATTCGCCTTCGACAGTGAAACCGACAGCCTCGACCCGATGCGGGCCAACCTGGTCGGCCTCAGTTTTTCGGTCGAGCCGGGCAAGGCCGCGTACCTGCCGCTGGCGCACGACTACCCGGGCGCGCCGGCGCAGATCGACCGCGCCGCGGCGCTGCGCAGGCTCGCGCCGCTGCTGCAGGATGCGACGAGCAGGAAACTCGGCCAGCACGGCAAGTACGACCTGCACGTGCTGCGCCGCCACGGCGTCGATATCGCCGGCTATGCCGACGACACGATGCTGGAAAGCTTCGTGCTCGATTCCAGCCAGCGCCACGACATGGATTCGCAGGCTAGGCGCCGGCTCGGCTACGGGACGATCAAGTACGAGGACGTCGCCGGCAAGGGCGCCAAGCAGATTCCGTTCTCGCACGTCGCCATCGACGACGCCACCCGCTACGCGGCCGAAGACGCCGACGTCACCCTGCGCCTGCACCGCGTGCTGGCGCCGAAGCTGGCCGCCATTCCCGCGCTGCAGCGCGTGTACCGCGAGATCGAGATGCCGCTGGTGCCGGTGCTGGCGCGGGTCGAGGCCAACGGGGTGAAGATCGACGCCGACGAACTGCGCCGGCAGTCGGCCGACCTGTCCCGGCGCATGCTGACCGCACAGCAGAAGGCGACCGAGCTGGCCGGTCGCGCGTTCAACCTCGATTCGCCCAAGCAGCTCGGCGCGCTGCTGTTCGACGAACTGAAACTGCCGGTGCTGGTGAAGACGCCGACCGGCCAGCCGTCGACCAACGAGGAAGCGCTGGAAGCGATCGCCGACCAGCACGAACTGCCGCGGATCATCCTGGAGTACCGCGGCCTGGCCAAGCTGCGCAGCACATATACCGACAAGCTGCCGGAAATGATCAACCCGGAAACCGGCCGCGTGCACACCAGCTACCACCAGGCCGGCGCGGCGACGGGGCGGCTGTCTTCGACCGACCCGAACCTGCAGAACATCCCGATCCGCACCGACGATGGCCGCCGCATCCGCACCGCCTTCGTCGCGCCGCAGGGCAGGAAGATCGTCGCCTGCGACTATTCGCAGATCGAACTGCGGATCATGGCGCACCTGTCGCAGGACGACGGCTTGCTGAGCGCGTTCGCGTCGGGCGCCGACATCCACAAGGCGACCGCGGCGGAAGTGTTCGGCAGGAAGATGGAAGAGGTGACCCCGAACGAACGCCGCGCGGCCAAGGCGATCAACTTCGGGCTGATGTACGGCATGAGCGCGTTCGGCCTGGCGCGCAACCTCGGCATCGGCCGTGGCGAAGCGCAGGACTACATCGCCCTGTACTTCAGCCGCTATCCCGGCGTGCGCGATTTCATGGAGCGCACCCGCCAGCAGGCGCGTGAGCAGGGCTACGTGGAAACCGTGTTCGGCCGCCGCCTCTATCTCGAATACATCCAGCGCGGTACGCAGGGCCAGCGCGCCGGCGCCGAACGCGCGGCGATCAACGCGCCGATGCAGGGCACCGCCGCCGACATCATCAAGCGCGCGATGGTCGCGGTGGATGGCTGGCTGGCCGGCCAGCGCAACAAATCCGGCGAAAGCCCGGCGCTGATGATCCTGCAGGTGCACGACGAACTGGTGTTCGAAGCCGACGCCGGTTTCGTCGACGCGCTGAAGGCCGAGGTGATCGCACGAATGGCGTCGGCAGCAGAACTGGCTGTTCCATTGGTGGTCGACTGCGGGGTTGGCGACAACTGGGACCAGGCCCATTGAGCGCCGGGTTTCCGGTCGCCGGCTCGGGCGCGGGCAAATATCGTTTGGGAATCCGGGACTTGCCGCGCATCCTTGATATGGCGGCGCCCGAAACCAATTCAGAACCGATTAGTTCAGGAACTGAATCACCGCTAAATTCCATGGTTTTTTAACGATATTCTTCACGGACTTTGCATGTCTTTCGTGGTTCCATAGCACCCGACAGATGCAAGGTCTGTCGCAGATCCCTCCCATCCCCTGGAGCGCGATCTACTGGAACGACGGCCCCTCCCCAGGCCACGTTCCCCAGCCCCGCCGACCTCCCCCTGGTCTGCGGGGCTTTTTATTGCCTGCAGGACTGGTTCGGGAATCCTTCTCCCGCTTGCGGGGAGCGGCAGCGCTACTCCGCATCCGGATGCCGCAGCTTCCAGGCCGCTAGCAGTTCGCGGTAATGCCGCACCTGCTCGGCGTAAAGGTCGTACACGCAGACTTCGCAGCCGCTGTCGCAGCAATCGCTGGCCAGCGGCCTTTCGGGTTCGACGGGGCGCGGGTCGTCGTCGGGAGCCGGCGTTCCGCTCACTCGGCGTGCATTTCCCGCAACAGGTGCGGCGCCGGATAGACCTTGGCCAGCAGCCAGCGCAGGTAGCGCATGTCCACGTGCACGGCGCGCTTGTAGCGCGGGTCGAACATCCAGCTGGCGCTGACCGCTTCCCAGTTGCTGTCGAAGTTCAGGCCGATCAGCTCGCCGCGCGCGTTGAGCACGGGCGAACCCGAGTTGCCGCCGGTGGTGTCCAGGTTGGTCAGGAAATCGACCGTCTGCGTCTTCAGGTCCGGATCAGCGGTGTCGCCGAAGTCGCCCCTGGCGATGGCGTCGAGCAGCGGCTTGGGCGCATCGAACGGTTCCACGCCGGTGTTCTTCTCGACGATGCCGGCCACGGTGGTCAGCGGGCGATAGTCGACGCCGTCGCGCGGCGACAGCGGGGTGACCTTGCCGTAGCTGACGCGCAGGGTGGAATTGGCGTCCGGATACACCGCGCGGCCCTGCGATTCGCGATACGCGATCAGCGCCTTCATGTAGGCGGGGCGCAGGCGCAGCAACTCGCCGTCGCGCTGCTTGGCTTCGTCCTCCAGCCGCAGCAGCGCAGGCTGCAGCTTGGCCGCGGCCTGGAGCAAGGTGTCTTTCGACGCCGCCAGCGTCGCCGCATCGGCCTTCATCGCCGCCAGCCGCTCGCTTTCGGTCCCCAGCTTCGTGCCTGCGTACAGCGCGTCGAGCCGCCTGGCCGCTTCGGTTTCGTTCGCGCCGAATACCGCGTCGAACTCCGCCACGCGCTGCGCCTGCGGCAGCGCGAAATAGCGCTTCAGCGCATGGCGCAGCGTCGCCTTCTCGACCTCCGGATCGTAGCGGCGCTGCAACTGCTTCAGGTTGCCCTCGATCGTCGCCTCGTTGCGCTGCTGGTAGCCGGTTTCGCGTTCGGCATCGGGCTTGCCGCGCTCCAGCGCCAGGCGTTGCAGGGTGATCGCCGAGCCCAGCAGGCCGGGGCGCAGGAACGGCAGCAGGAAGTCGCGTTCGCGGGTGGCTTCGGCCGCATCCAGCTGCGCCTGCATCGCATCGATGTCGGCGCGGGTGGCGGCCGCATCCGGCTGCTTCGCCAGCCACGCCAGCATCGCGTCCTCGTCGGCGCGGCGCACGCGCACGGCATCGCTGCGGCGCAGGCCTTCGAGTTCGCCTTGCGCGCGCTTGAGCGTGTTCTTGCTGCTGGCGACGGTGGAGGCGTACAGCACCTGCTTCGCCTTGTCGCCCTTGGTCGCGGCTTCGATGGTGTCGATCAGCCCGCCGACTGTTTCGACGCGCGTGGGCAGCAGCCAGTCGATCTGGTTGGCGAATTCCGAGGCGCTGCGGTGGCGGAAAGTCGTGCCCGGATAACCGGCGAGCATGGCGAAATCGCCGGCCCTGACCGGCGCCGTGGACACGGTGAGCCACGTCGGCGGCTGGTAGGGCACGTTGTCCGGCGAATAGGCCGCGGGCTTGCCGTCCTTGCCGACGTAGGCGCGGTAGAAACTGAAGTCGCCCGTGTGGCGCGGCCACATGAAGTTGTCTATCTCGTCGCCGTAGTTGCCGATCGCGCGCGGCGGCGCATAGACCAGGCGCACGTCCCTCAGCTCGAGCTGCTTGATCAGGTAGAAATCGCTGCCGTAATACATGTCGGCCACGCTGCAGCGATGCCCCGCGTCGGTTTCGCATTCGGCCACCGCCGCCTTCTTCGCCGCCGTCACCGCATCGAAGTAGGCGCGTCCGGTCTTGCCCTTCGCCGGTGCAAGGATGCGGTCGGTGACCTTGTCGAAGGCGACCGTCACCCAGATGCGCGCGGCCGGACCGGCGGAAACTTCGTCGGCCTGGGTCTCGGCGATGAAGCCGTCCTGGATCAGGTTCTTCTCCGGCGTGGAGTTGAGCTGGATCGCGCCCAGCGCGCAGTGATGGTTGGTCACCGCCAGGCCCTGCGGCGACACGAAGCTGGCGGTGCAGCCGCCCAGCGAGACCACTGCCGCCATCGGCTTGCGGGTCAGGTCGGCCAGCGCCCTCGGGTCGCCCTTGAAGCCGGCGGCCTTCAGCTGCTTGTCCAGCTGCGGCAGCTGCGACGGCATCCACATGCCTTCGTCGGCGAGTACGGGAAGCGGGAGCGCCACGCACAGGGCGAGGGCGGAAACAGCGAATCGATGGCGCATGGCGGGTGTCTCGTGAAGATCAATCCAAGACGATAGCCCGTGCGCAGTCGCGCGGCAAACGCAACGAAAAGGAAACAGCGGAAACAGGGCGGAAACAGTGGTGGGAAACAGGGGTCGGAAACAGCGAAACAGGGGTCAGAGTACCTTTTCCCGAAACAGGGGTCAGAGTACCTTTTCCGAAACAGGGGTCACGAAACAGGGGTCAGAGTACCTTTTCCGACTGACGCATGAGGGATTCACCTACACGGCCATGGCGTGCCGGCCGATGGCTTCCAGATGATCGGCGGATAACGATGGCTCTCCAAAACAGCGGAGGCTCTCCATGCCAAGGACGATGCGATTGGACTTGCCCGGCGTGGCGCAACATGTCATCCAGCGTGGTAATGACCGCCAAGCCTGTTTCTATCGCGAGATCGATTATGTCCGTTACCTTCAGGATCTGCGCGAATCGGCATTGAAATACGGCTGTTCCATACATGCCTATGTCTTGATGACAAACCATGTGCATCTGCTGGTGACGCCTGCTGCCGAAGGAGCCATTTCCCGCATGATGCAGGCAGTTGGACGGCGCTATGTGCGGTACCTCAATGCCTCGCTGTGCCGTACCGGGACGCTCTGGGAAGGTCGCTACAAGGCGTGCCTTGTAGACAGCGAGCAATACGTGATGGCTTGCTACCGCTACATAGAACTGAATCCGGTAAGGGCAGGCATGGTGGCTGCGCCGGGCGAATATCGCTGGTCGAGCCATGCGGCAAATGCCAATGGGGTGCCGGACCCACTGGTGACGCCCCATGAAGTGTACGAAGGGATGGCGCAGACTGTGGAAAAGCGTTGTGCCTTGTATCGGGAATTGGTGGCCGAGGCAGCGCCTGAACACGAGATGGCGGCGATACGCCTGTATGTCCAACGCCAGCGTGCGCTAGGTTCGTCGCGATTCCGGGAGCAGATTGAGAGACAGTTGCAGCGGCGTGCGGGAATTGGTCATCCCGGGCGGCCGAGGAAGGAAGAATTGGTACTCTGACCCCTGTTTTTCCTGTTTTTGCGCCGGGGCGACCATCGTTGGGCTGGGCTACGACGCGCAGGGCAACCTGCAGAACAAGAACGGGCAGTTGTACGGGTTCGACTACGGCAACCGGCTGCGGGAGACGACAGGGAAGGAGTGGTACCGCTACGACGGGCACGGCCGGCGGGTGCTGAACTGGCGAGCGACCGAGCCGGGCGTCTTGTCGATGTACAGCCAGTCCGGGCAGATGATGTATGACGAGAACTACCGTGCCGCGGATCGCAAGGCGACGGAGTACGTCTATCTTGCGGGCAGCCTGATCACCACGCGCGCCAGGAACGTCGACAACGGCGTGTGGACGGTTTCGTTCCAGCACACCGATGCGCTGGGCAGCCCGGTGGCGGTGACGAACACCAGTGGGACGGTGATCGATCGGACGAATTGGGAGCCGTACGGGGCGGCGATCGGGAAGCCGGCCTACGACGGCATCGGGTACACCGGGCACGTGATGGACGGGGCGACCGGGCTGACGTACATGCAGCAGCGGTATTACGATCCCACCTGTGGTTGCTTCCTCTCGGTCGATCCCGTCACCGCCTATAGCAGCAAGGATTGGCGGTTCTTCAATCGCTATGCCTATGCCTTCAACAATCCGTATCGGTTCACCGACCCGGATGGGCGGGCAACATGTGCGGATAAGAATTGCACGACTTCTACCATTGATAGTGTGGTTCCGAGAGCCAATTCTCAACCGCCGCCTGTAAATGGAACTGAAGGGTTACCGTCAGCTATTGCTCAGAAGGCTAACGAGGGTTACGCAACAACTGTGACATTCCAAAACGACAATCCAAACGGTGCAAGCCCTAATCAGCCAGTGGCTACTAAAACGGCGAATATGGTTGAAGGCGCAATTTCAAAAGCCGGCGTTCAGTCGGTCAATATAAACAGCACAACAGGCGGAACGCACGGAGCGCGTAGTGCGCATTATTCGGGACGAGCAGTAGACATCAATCGAGTGAATGGTCAGAGAGTTAATCCAACTAATGCTGCCGCGGCTGGAATTCAACAGGCTGCACGTCAGGGAGGCAGTGTTAGAGAAAACTTTGGGCCAACAATCATGGAGAAAACCACAACCCCGGGTGGCTCTCCCGGAGCTGTTACGAATCAATCACTGATTGATGCTCACCAGAATCATGTTCATCTATCGGGGCAGCTATGAAAATTAAGGCTCTATGCTTGCTGTTGGTTATGTCATTTGCATCGTTGACAGTCGATGCGGCGCCAATTCAATTGTCAAAAAATACGCGGATTGAGGTTGTGTCGTCATTCGCGACAAGAGAACTGTGGAATACGGCAAAGCCAAATGTGGTCGCGAATGGGAATGCTGTCGCGGAATCCAGGTTGTTTGACCCAGAGTCGCGGCCCAGGAACGACAAATGGCATGGCTGTGCGATAGTGATGATCGGAACAGAAGATCTAGGAATACAGCCTGTCGCGATTCGCATTTGGACGGTAAAACCTTGTGATCTAAAGATTGGCGTAGGGATGGCATCTACGATGGGCGCCGACTTCATTATGCGAATAGGCGCGGGAGAGGTATTCAAAGTTCGTGTTTCAAAAGATCTTCAGGTCTCTATAGACGGAAAAGTTCTCGGTCGCATTGAAGATTAACAAGCAAGCGTAGGGCGGGCTTCGGTCCGCCACGTAAAGAAGCCCGATACGCCAAGGCCCGCATTGCGGAAAACGGTGTCGGAAAACGGTGTCAGAGACACTTTCTGGAGACACTTTCTGACGGCAACCTGCGGGCTTTTCTGACAGTAATCGCGTCAAGCCGCCGATGCCCTGGGCGGCCGTTGTCTGAGAAGGCGCCGGCATGGCCAGACTTCCGCGCCCCGACCTCGCCGGCGTGCCGCAGCATGTGGTTCAGTGCGGCAACAATCGTCTGCCTTGCTTCCTTGACGACGAGGACAGGCAGCGTTACCTGCAATGCCTGAAAGAAGCGCTACTCCGGTACGGCTGTGCCCTGCACGCCTACGTACTGATGGGCAACCATGTCCATCTGTTGATCACGCCGCCGGAAGCGGGTGCGCTGCCTCGGATATTGGGCGGCGGCGGATGGAAATTTCAGGGCAGGGGAAAGGTAACGATGTCGGGGTTCGCTTCGCTCATTCCAGCCTATGCGGGAACGATGAGCAGAAGCGTCACTTCTCCTTGCGCCAGTTCACCGAGCCGCGGGTTTCTATCGTGCTGGATTCGAGTTCGAGGTCGAAGCCCTTGCGCATCAGGTATTTCAGCGCCAGCGCGGAGCCGCTGCCGACCATCGACACGCCGTAGCTGACGTACAGCTTCGGCGACAGGTACTTGCCCACGCCGAACACCGCGCCGCCCAGCGTGCGCGATTCCAGCACGCCGGCGTCGTCCAGGCCGATCTGCGCGCCCAGTTGCGAGGCCAGCAGGCCGGCGCCGGCGGTCAGCGCGGACGAGGCGGCGTCGATCTTCTGCACTTCGCCGGTGCTGGCGGTGCTCAGCGGGCGGCCCAGCACCAGGTAGGCCAGCGCATTCTGCTCGGAACTGGACGGAGTGCTCCACACCTTGGCTTCCGGCCGGCTGGCGCGGCCGATCACGTCGATGCCGGCAGTGACGTCGGCGCTGACCACTTCGCGCTCGGCGCGGATGCTGATGTTCGGGTCGGAAATCGGCGCGTTGCTCCAGGTCAGCTCGCCGCGGGTGATGTCCAGCTTCTGTCCGTAGGCGCGGTAGCGGCCGTCGACGTCGAGGCGGCCGGTGGCGACCATCTCGCGGCCCGGCCGCGAGCGCGCGTGCAGGGTGCCGGTCAGCGTGCCTTCCAGGCCGTAGCCCTTCAGCTTCACCGCGTCGCCCAGCGAGATGGCCAGGTCCAGGTCTAGGCGCGAACTGGGCGCGCGTTCGGGGTCGGCCGGGTCCAGCACCACCACGTCCTCCGATGCGGACACGCCGGAATCGAGTTTGTCGATGTCGATGTCCGCCGTGGGCACGGCGACTTCGCCGCGTACCTGGATGGTGTTGTCGGCGAAGCCGACCTGCAGGTTCGGCGAGGCGACCGCGTGCAGCTCGGCGGTGTCCGACACGAGGAAATCGTTGCCGCGCACGTCGAACCGCAGCGGCGTGGCGTTGCTTTCCAGCCAGCCCAGCGCGCCATCGACGGTCAGCACGCCGCCGGTCGCCGTGCCGCCGGTCGCGGACTGCGACTTCAGCGTGCCGTGGATCTTCGCGCTGCCGTCGGCCAGCGCGGCCAGGGTCGCTTCGCCGTCGGCCAGGGTAATGCCCAGCGCCGGCAGCTCGCCGGTGAACTCGGTCAGCTTCGCCTCGCCGCTCAGCGCCGG
>JBDHQQ010000065.1:0-13728 GCA_039807145.1 Pseudoxanthomonas sp.
TCGTGCACCGGGAGACCCACGAGCCGCATCCGCGCAGCGTCGAACTGATGAACGCGGTCGCCGCGCGGGTGGAGCAGGGCGGAATAGACGCGTGGTACGCGCTGGACGCCGCCGAACTGCTCGGCGACGAGGCGAAGGACTACGACAAGGTCACCGACATCCTCGACGTGTGGTTCGATTCCGGCGTGACCCATGAGGGCGTGCTGCTGGAGCGCGGCTTCGGCAAGCCGGCCGACCTGTACCTGGAAGGCTCCGACCAGCACCGCGGCTGGTTCCAGAGCTCGCTGCTGACCGGCGTGGCCATCGACCGGCATGCGCCGTACCGGCAGTGCCTGACCCACGGGTTCACCGTGGACGAGCACGGCCGCAAGATGTCGAAGTCGCTGGGCAACGGCATCGAGCCGCAGGACATCATGAAGACGCTGGGCGCGGACATCCTGCGCCTGTGGATCGCCAGCGCCGACTACAGCAACGAAATGTCGCTGTCGCAGGAAATCCTCAAGCGCAACGCCGATGCCTACCGGCGCATCCGCAATACCGCGCGCTTCCTGCTGGGCAACCTGCACGGCTTCGATCCGGCGCGCGACCTGTCGCCGCTGGACGACATGGTCGCGCTGGACCGCTGGATCGTGCATCGCGCCTGGGAAGTGCAGCAGAAGATCGTCGCCGCCTACGACCGCTACGACTTCGCCAGCATCGTGCAGGCGCTGCTGAATTTCTGCAGCGTGGACCTCGGCTCGCTGTACCTGGACGTGACCAAGGACCGGCTGTACACGATGGGCGAGGATTCGCGCGGCCGGCGCAGCGCGCAGAGCGCGATGTACCGCATCGCCGAGGCCTTCGTGCGCTGGATCGCGCCGGTGCTCAGCTTCACCGCCGACGAGATGTGGGGGTATTTGCCCACGACGACGGATGTTGCGGCAGCGGGGCAAGCCCCGCTCTACGGGGAGCGCGAGGCCAACGTGCTGTTCGCCACCTGGTACGAAGGCCTGGCGCCGCTGGCGGACGACGCGCCGCTGTCCGCGGCCGATTTCGACCGGCTGCTGGCGCTGCGCGAGCAGGTGGCGAAGGTGCTGGAGCCGATGCGCGCCAACGGCGTGATCGGCGCGGCGCTGGACGCCGAGATCGCGGTGTCGGCCAACGCCGCCCTGGTGGCGAAATGGCAGCCGCTGGCCGAGGAGCTGCGCTTCCTGTTCATCAGCGGCGACGTGACGGTCGCGCCGGTGGATGCCGACGAGGTCTACGTACTGGCGCAGCCGACCGCCAAGCCCAAGTGCGTGCGCTGCTGGCACCACCGCGCCGATGTCGGCGCGAACCCGGAACACCCGGAACTGTGCGGCCGCTGCGCGAGCAACGTCGAGGGGCCGGGCGAGGATCGTCATTGGTTCTGATTTTCTCCCTCTTCCGCTGGCGGGAGAGGGTTTGGGGTGAGGGTGGCGATTTCGCGGCCCGTTCCACCCTCATCCGGCGCCATGCGCCACCTTCTCCCGCCAGCGGGAGAAGGGAACACCCGGACGCAACATGAGCATTCCAAAACCCAACGCCCTGATCTGGCTGCTGCTGTCGGCGGTCGTCATCGGCCTCGACCAGTGGAGCAAGCACTGGGTGCTGACCACGCTGCCGGAATACACCGAAGTGCCGGTGATCGACGGCTTCTGGAACTGGTACCGCGCCTACAACACCGGCGCGGCCTTCAGCTTCCTCAGCGACGCCGGCGGCTGGCAGACCTGGTTCTTCACCGCGCTGGCGGTGGCGGTCTGCGCGCTGCTGGCGTACTGGCTGTCGCGCACCGCGCGCGGCGACTGGCGCGCTGCGCTGCCGTATTCGCTGATCGTCGGCGGCGCGCTGGGCAACGTGATCGACCGGCTGATCCACGGCCACGTGGTCGATTTCATCCAGTGGCATTGGCGCAACCACTACTGGCCGTCGTTCAACGTGGCCGATTCGGCCATCGTCTGCGGCGCGATCGGCATCGTGCTGTTCAGCTTGTTCGGCAAGAAGGGGGACAGGGAATAGGCAATGGAGAACGGGCGGAACTGCTCATGCTCGTCATGCCCGCGAAGGCGTGAATCGCTCCTGATTTTGCTTGTGCCGCTGTCGGTGAACAAAAGGCAAGAGCGATTTCCGCCTTCGCGGGAATGACGAAGAAAAAAGCCGTTCCCGGTTCTCCATTCCCCATTCCCGGCCTAGAATCGCCCCATGGACGTCCTGCTCGCCAATCCCCGCGGCTTCTGCGCCGGCGTCGACCGCGCCATCGAGATCGTCAAGCGCGCCATCGAGACGCTCGGTGCGCCGATCTACGTGCGCCACGAGGTCGTGCACAACCGCTTCGTCGTCGACGACCTGAAGCAGCGCGGCGCGGTGTTCGTCGAGGAACTGGACGAAGTGCCGGACGGGGCCACGGTGATCTTCAGCGCCCACGGCGTGTCGCAGGCGGTGCGCGCCGAAGCCGAGCGGCGCGGGCTGAAGGTATTCGACGCGACCTGCCCGCTGGTGACCAAGGTGCACCTGGAAGTCGCGCGGCACTGCCGCGCCGGGCGCGACGTGGTGCTGATCGGCCACGCCGGCCATCCCGAGGTCGAAGGCACGATGGGCCAGTGGAAGCGCGATGCGGGCAGCGGCGCGATCCACCTCGTCGAGGACATCGACGATGTCGCCGTGCTGCAGGTCGCGCAGCCCGACAACCTGGCCTACACCACCCAGACCACGCTGTCGGTGGACGACACCATCGGCATCATCGAGGCGCTGAAGGCCAAGTTCCCCGCCCTGCAGGGGCCGAAGAACGACGACATCTGCTACGCCACGCAGAACCGCCAGGACGCAGTGCGCGACCTGGCCCGGCAGTGCGACCTGGTGCTGGTGGTCGGTTCGCCGAACAGCTCCAATTCCAACCGCCTGCGCGAGCTGGCCGAGCGCGACGGCGTCGAGGCCTACCTGATCGACGGTGCGCACGAAATCGACCCGGCCTGGGTAGCCGGCAAGGCCCGCGTGGGCGTCACCGCCGGCGCCTCGGCCCCGGACGTGCTGGTCGAAGGCGTGATCGCCCGCCTGCACGAACTCGGGGCGGGTCGGGTCGGCGAACTGGCCGGCGAGCCGGAGAACATGGTGTTCGCCCTGCCCAAGGAACTGCGCCTGCAGCTGGTCGATTGACCGGCCGGCCGGGGGCCACTAGAATTCGCGTCCCTGCCGGAATAGCTCAGTTGGTAGAGCGGCGCATTCGTAATGCGTAGGTCGTAGGTTCGAATCCTATTTCCGGCACCAGTACGAAGCTGGCGCGCCAACCGGCAGGGTCAGGTTCAAAAACCCGGGGCCATAGCTCAGCTGGGAGAGCGCGTCGTTCGCAATGACGAGGTCGGGAGTTCGATCCTCCCTGGCTCCACCAAGTTCCGGAGGCCCGCGCAAGCGGGCCTTCGCTTTTTCATCCCCGACTTTCCGTACGTACTTGCGCACGCACGTGAGCTTCTCTAACGTCGCTGGCCTGTCAGAATCGGAGCGGGAACATGACGATGGAAAAGGGCGGTCGCAGACTGGTCGGTGCGGTGTCGTCGATGGCGGTATTGCTCGGCGGCTGCGTCAGTTTCAGCGACGCCAATTGGCACGGCGAGAATGCCGAGCCGTTCGATGGCGCCCGCAAGGCCTGCGAAGCCGAAGCCGCGCCGGCGCCGAAAGCCGAGCGCACCGCGAAGTTCGAAGCCTGCATGGCCGCGCGGGGATGGCAGCGGCGTTGATCTCGCCGGGCGAGACCCGCGCCGGCTAAAGTAACGGCCGGTTTCCGCAGCGAGTTCCGAACGTGGCCAAGGCTACACCCGGCAAATCCCGCACCGCCTACGTCTGCGCCGAATGGGGTGCGTCCTTCAGCAAGTGGCAGGGCCAGTGCGGCGAGTGCGGGGCGTGGAATTCGCTTTCCGAGATCGTCGTCGAATCCGCCGCCGCCAGCCCGGCCGCGCGCCGCGGCGGCTGGGCCGGCAAGGCCGACGCGCCGAAGGCCACTGCGCTGAAGGACGTGCGTCACAGCGAAGAGGCGTGGGTGTCCACCGGCATCGGCGAGTTCGACCAAAAACAGGGGTCAAAAACAGGCAAAAACAGGGGTCAGAGAACAATTCCCGACACCTCACGAAACATCTGGCCGCGCGGTGCTGAGGTCGGCGAGAGTTCTTTCTTCAATCAATAGCGGCAATAGCACCACTTCATCTGCGACGCGCTGGACAACCTGTGATGGTCGATCAAATGTCATGAGCCTTAGGGGAGGCTGACGGATTCAAGACGCAAATCTCAAGTTGATTTCCCCGCTTTCACAATCCGTCCACGTAATCCAACGTCAAATGAAGGCGAGTCATAGCTGCGGCGAAAAGACCGCTATATTTCCAGCTCCCCAGACGAAGGAGGATTCGAATGTTTCTGACCAAGCAACAGCTCACGACGGCGCGTACCCTCGGCGTGGCGATCATCGCCAGCGTGGGCCTTGCTTCCTGCGCGACCTACAAGGACGAGTTCGCAGGGATCAACTCGCGCCTCGACCAACTCGACGCGAAGGTGCAGGGCGCGGCCCAGAGCGCCGAATCCGCCAACCAGTCCGCGCAGCAGGCCAACCAGCGGCTGGATCAAATGGAAGGCCGCGTCCAGCAACTCGAAACGGCGCCCCGTCGCGCGCCGCGCGGTTAGTCGCTCTTGCACGAACCTGTGACGAACGGTTTGAACTCGAGACCCGGTGGCCCTTGCTGGCCGCCGGTCTCTTTCCTTCACTCGGTCTTCGTTCCAAGGATCCGGCACATCAATACGCGCATATGCCCTGCGACCCGTACCGCTTTGGGCGCACTGGCACTGGCAATGGCGTTCGCGGGCATCGGCGTGGCCAGTGCCAAGGATGCCGTCGCGCAACCGGCCGCCGCCGTCGACCTGCTTCCGCAAGACCAGCAAGTGTCCGACACGATGATCGAACTGGCGGGCTGGGTCGTCGCAACCAGGGACAGCCAGGGCTATCCGTTCGCGGTCATGGACAAGGCCGCGGCACAGATCCTGGTATTCGGCGGCGACGGCCGGCTTCGCGGCGCGGCGCCCGGGCTGTTTGGCTCGGCAGTCGGCGATCACACGGCCCCCGGCGTCGCCGGCCTCGCGCTTCGCGCGATTCCGGGCCGGGACCGCACGACGCCTGCGGGTCGCTTCGTGGGCGGTTTCGGCCCGTCGATCGACGCCGGGCGCGTGCTGTGGGTGGACTACGATTCCGCAGTCTCCATCCACCCGACGGCGACCGGCGTTCCGGCCGAGCGACGCGTCGAACGGCTTGCTTCGCCTTCGCCGGACGACAACCGCGTCACCCATGGTTGCATCAACGTCTCGCCCGAGTTTTACGAGCAAGTCATCCGTCCGACGTTCGAGCGGGGCGGGGTGTTCTACATCTTGCCGGACACGGCGTCGCTGGCCGAGACCTTCCCGGAGTTCGTGCAAAGTCGCGCGACTGCGAAACCCAACAATGGAAAACGCGCGCGATCCGCTCGCCGGTGATGTCGGGTGGCTGCGTCAGTGTGGGCGGTGCGGGTTGGCGCGCCGAAAGCCGGACGCACGGCGAAGTTCGATGCCTGCATGGCCGGGCGCGGCTGGCGCCGGCCCTGAGTCCGGCGGCGATCTCGCGGTGCGAGACCCGCGCCGGCTAGAGTAGGGGCCGGTTCCCGCAGCGAGTTCCATCGTGGCCAAGGCTACACCCGGCAAATCCCGCAGTGCCTACGTCTGCGCCGAATGCGGCGCATCGTTCAGCAAATGGCAGGGCCAGTGCGGCGAGTGCGGGGCGTGGAATTCGCTTTCCGAAATCGTCGTCGAATCCGCCGCCGCCAGCCCGGCCGCGCGCCGCGGCGGCTGGGCCGGCAAGACCGACGCGCCGAAGGTCACCGCGCTGAAGGACGTGCGCCACAGCGAAGAGGCGCGGGTGTCCACCGGCATCGGCGAATTCGACCGCGTGCTCGGCGGCGGCCTGGTCGAAGGCGCGGTGGTGCTGGTCGGCGGCGACCCGGGCATCGGCAAGTCCACGTTGCTGCTGCAGGCGTTGGCGAGGATGTCGATGGATTTCCCCGCGCTGTACGTCACCGGCGAGGAATCGCTGGCCCAGGTCGCCGGCCGTGCGGTGCGGCTGGAACTGCCGCTGGATGGCCTGCACGCGCTGGCCGAGACCGGCATAGAGAAGATCCTGGAGCAGGCGGTGGCCACGCGGCCGAAGCTGATCGTCGCCGATTCGGTGCAGACGCTGTGGACGGAAACGCTGACCGCCGCGCCGGGTTCGGTTTCGCAGGTGCGCGAGAGCGCGGCGCGGCTGGTGCGCTACGCCAAGGAAACCGGCACTGCGGTGTTCCTGGTCGGCCACGTGACCAAGGAAGGCGGCATCGCCGGCCCGCGCGTGCTCGAGCACATGGTCGACGCGGTGCTGTATTTCGAAGGCGAGAGCGGCAGCCGCTTCCGCGTGCTGCGCGCGTTCAAGAACCGCTTCGGCGCGGTCAACGAGCTGGGCGTGTTCGCGATGGGCGAGAAGGGCCTGAAGGAAGTGCCCAACCCGTCGGCGATCTTCCTGTCCGGCGGCAGCGCGCAGCAGCCCGGCAGCTGCGTGATGGTGACCCGCGAAGGCACGCGCCCGCTGTTGGTCGAGGTGCAGGCGCTGGTCGATGCGTCGCCGCTGTCGAATCCGCGCCGGGTCGCCGTGGGGCTGGAGGGCAACCGCCTGGCGATGCTGCTGGCGGTGTTGCACCGCCACGGCGGCGTCGTGGTCGGCGACCAGGACGTGTTCGTCAACGTGGTCGGCGGCATCCGCGTGCAGGAAACCGCGGCCGACCTGCCGGTGCTGCTGGCGGTGCTGTCGTCGCTGCGCGACCGCCCGCTGGCGGAAAAGACCGTGGCCTTCGGCGAAGTCGGTCTCTCCGGCGAGATCCGCCCGGTGCCCAACGGCGAGGAGCGCCTGCGCGAAGCGGCGACGCACGGTTTCAGGCGCGCCATCGTGCCGAAGGGCAACGCGCCCAAGTCGGGCGCGTTCAAGGGCATGGAAGTGATCGCGGTGGAGCGGCTGGCGCAGGCGCTGGAAGCGGCGGCGGATTGAAGCGCAGCCCAACGGGGTTCGCCACCGTCACTGGCGGTGGCGCCCGGAAAGGTATAGTCCGCAAGTGCGGCGGGGCAGGTGCCCGGCCACGAATCAGGGAGAGATGCGATGGGTCTTGTGCAAGCGGTGGTCGGTGCGGTCGGTGGTGCGCTTGGCGACCAGTGGAAGGATTTCTACACCGTGCCGGACGGCCTGCCGCCGACGGCGGCGCTGTTCGCCGCGGTGCTGCGGGGTACCAACGCCGGCCGCGGCTCGAACACGCAGGGTTCGGCCAACATCATCACCAACGGCAGCAAGATCGTGGTGCCGGAAGGCTACGGTCTGCTGCTGATGCAGGATGGCAAGATCACCGGCTTCGCCGCCGAGCCGGGCGGCTACGAATGGCGTTCGGACGACGTCAATTCGAAGTCCATCTTCGCCGGCGACGGACTGGTCAGTTCGCTGATCACCCAGAGCTGGGAGCGCTTCAAGTTCGGCGGCCAGCCCGGTTCGCAGCAGCTGGCGTTCTTCGTTTCGCTGAAGGAACTGCCGGACAACCGTTTCGGTACCCAGTCGGAAATCTACTGGGACGACGGCTTCCTCAACACCCAGGTCGGCGCGGTCACGCGCGGCTCGTACACGCTGAAGATCGTCGACCCCATTTTGTTCGTGAAGAACTTCGTGCCGGCCACCTACCTGCAGCCGGGCCAGGTGTTCGACTTCACCGACCTCGACAACGCGGCCGCGAGCCAGCTGTTCAACGAAGTGGTGGGTTCGCTGGCACCGGCGTTCAGCCTGTACACCAACGATCCGTCCAAGGGCAATCGCATCACCAGGATCCAGCAGGATTCGCTCGGCTTCGCGAAAAGCCTGTCGGACGCGGTGGAGAACGCCTACCAGTGGAAGTCCGACCGCGGCTTGGCCATCGTCAAGACCGCCATCGTTTCCATCGAGTACGACGCCAACACCCGCGAGCTGCTGAAGACCGTGCAGCGCGCCGACGCGCTCACCGGTTCGCGCGGCAATTCCAACCTGCAGGCCAGCGTCGCGCAGGGCATGCAGTCGGCCGGCGAGAACGGCGGCGCGGCGGGGATGATGGGCATCGGCATGGCCAGCGGCATGATGGGCGGCATCGGCGGCCTGCAGCAGCCGGTGGCCCCGGCCGCGCCCGCCGCCGCTGCCGACGACCCGGTTGCCAGGCTGAAGAAGGCCAAGGAGATGCTCGACCTCGGCCTGATCACCCAGGAAGACTACGACGCGCTCAAGGCCAAGGCGCTGGGCCTGTAAGCCGCGCAACGCACGGCCGCCATGTCGAATGCCAATGCCACCCCGCCGCCGCTGCCACCCGGCGGCCCGGGGTCCCCACGGGATGTGCCGCCGCTGCCCGGCGAGCTGGGCGTCGATCCGTCCACGTTGCCGCCGCCGATCCGCGACGAACTGCTCGCGCCCGACCCGGTCGCCATCGATACCGCGTCCGATGAGCTGAAGGACGGCCTGAACCGCTGCCCCAGGTGCGGTGCGACCGAGATCAGGCAGCGGCCGGGCACCGACCTGCTGATCTGCCTGTACTGCCGCCACGAATGGCATGGCCAGCGGGTCGAGGAGGCATTCGGGCTGGGCGAAGGCATCGACCAGCTTCGCGGCACCGTTATCGCGTCCGGTGCGCGCGACATCGACGCCGACGCCGCGGCACTGATGACCTTCAAGTGCGGCGGCTGCGGCGCGGAGGTGACGGTCAACACCGAGAACGCGATGACCGCGCGCTGCCACTGGTGCCGCCACGTGTTCGGCGTCAACGAACAGATCGCCAACGGCGCGGTGCCCGACGCGGTCTTGCCGTTCCATATCGGGAAGGAAGACGCGGTCGCGCGCATCCGCCAGTTCGTGGACAAGCGGCGCCTGTTCGCGCTGAAGGCATTCAAGGAGCAGTTCACGCCCGAGAACGTGGTCGGCGTGTACCTGCCGTACATGATCGTCGACGGCAACGCCAGCGCCAGCGTCTCCGGCCACGGGGAGGTCGAGACGCGCCGGTACACGCGCGGCACCGAGAAGAACAGGAAGACCTATTACGACGCCGACGTGTACCAAGTGGAACGCCACGTGGACTTCACCGTGGACGACCTGCCGCTGGAGTCCTCCCGCGAGCGCGGCAACCTGGACACGCGCGTCAACACCCAGAACATCGTCAATGCGATCCTGCCGTTCGACACCAAGAACGCGGTGAAGTGGAATGCCTCCTACCTGTCGGGTTTCACTTCGGAGAAGCGCGACAGCGACGTTGAGCAGTTGCGCCCGCGGCTGGAAGACCAGCTGCTGTCCATCGCCCGTGCCCAGGTCGAAGGTTCGGCGCGCCGTTACGACCGCGGCGTGCGCTGGGAGCAGGAGCGCCTCGAAGTGCACGGCACGCGGTGGGTGTCGATGTACCTGCCGGTGTGGCTGTATTCGTACCACCAGCCGGGTGGCAATGGCGGCATGCTGCACTACATCGCCGTGAACGGCCGTACCGGCGAAACCATGGGCAGCGTGCCGGTGCAGCAGTGGAAGCTGCTCACCGCCGCGCTTACCGTCGGCACCTTCCTGGAAGGCATCGCACTCTGGATCGTGGGGCACTCGACATGAGCGACGACGGCGGACTCTGGCTGCTTGCCCTCGGCCCTGCCGCCGCTACCGGGCTGTACTGGGCGCTGTACCGGTATTACCGCAACACCGACAAATCGCACGCGTTCGAGCGCGAAACCAAGGTGGATGCCCAGCCGGTGACCGGTTCGGACCGGAAGGTCGGCGAAGTGAAGGGCACGCGGGAAACGCGCATCGACGGCGACAACGTGCGCGAGTACCGCAGGCGCGTGCAACGCATCGATTAGCCGCGTTCGGGGCCATGCATTCCAGGCGGCGCGATCAGTGCCCGCCGGACGCCGCGCCCGGGCCGCCCTTGGCGGCGAACGGCGGCTTCGCCAGCCACACGAACACGATCACGCCCAGGAAGATCAGGCCCAGCAGGTGGAAAATCTCGTTGAAGCCGAGCTGCGCGGCCTGGTTCGAGATCATCCGCTCCAGCGCCGCCGCGCCGCGCTGGAGGTCGCCGCCGCCCAGTTGGGTGACCGTGGCCAGCGTGTCCGGGTCGTGCGCGGAAATCCTTTCGGTCATGTGCGCGTGGTGCACCGCGCCACGTTCGGTCCACGCATAGGTGGTCAACGACGCGGCGAAGCTGCCGCCCAGCGTGCGGGTGAACGTGGCTAGGCCCGAGCCGGCGGCGATCTCGTGCGGCTCCAGGTCGGACAGCAGTATCTGCAGCACCGGCATGAAGAACAGCGCCACGCCCAGGCCCTGGAACAACTGCACCCAGGCCACGTGGGCGAAATCCACGTCCAGGTTGAAGTACGAACGGGCGAAGCTGGTGAACGACATCGCGATGAAGGCGAAGCTGGCCAGCAGGCGCAGGTCGAAGCGGTTGGCGTACTTGCCGACGAACGGCGTCAGCAGGATCGGCAGGATGCCGATGGGCGCGGTGGCGAAACCGGCCCAGATCGCGGTGTAGCCGAGATTGCGCTGCAGCCACAGCGGCACCAGGATGCCGACGCTGAAGAACGCGCCGTAGGCCACGGTCATCGCGATGGTGCCGGAGCGGAAATTGCGGTGCCGGAACAGGCGCAGGTTGACGATGGGATCCTTGTCGGTCAGTTCCCAGATCACGAACACCGTCAGCGAGATCGCCGAGACGATGGCCAGCGCCACGATGGTGGTCGAGGCGAACCAGTCCTCGTCGTTGCCCAGGTCCAGCAGCACCTGCAGCGCGCCCACGCCGATCACCAGGGTGGCCAGGCCGATGTAGTCCATCTTCGGCTTCTCCAGCCGCTCCGGACGGCCCTTGAGCTGCGAGCCGACCGTCAGGCTGGCGAAGATGCCGATGGGGATGTTGATGAAGAAGATCCATTCCCAGCTGTAGTTGTCGGTGATCCAGCCGCCGAGGATCGGCCCGGCGATGGGCGCGACCACGGTGACCATCGCCAGCAGGGCGATGGCCTGTCCGCGCTTGTGCGGCGGATAGATCGACAGCAGCAGCGCCTGGGTGACCGGATACATCGGCCCGGCGACGAAGCCCTGCAGCGCGCGCGCCGCCACCAGCAGGCCCATGCTGTGGGCCATGCCGCACAGGAACGAGGCGATGACGAAGGCCATCGTCGACCACATGAACAGCTTGCGCTCGCCGAAGTGGCGGGTCAGCCATCCGGTCAGCGGCAGGGCGATCGCGGTGCTGACCGCGAACGAGGTGATGACCCAGGTGGCCTGGTTGGCGCTGCCGCCGAGGTTGCCGGAGATCGCCGGCAGCGACACGTTGGCGATGGTGGTGTCGAGCACCTGCATGAACGAGGCCAGCGCCAGGCCCAGCGTGGCCAGGACCATGCTGGGCGGGCGGAAACCGGCTTGCGGCGCTGCGGCGGCGGTTGCGGACATGGGGCAGGGCTCTGGTTTTCCTTCTCCCACCGGGAGAAGGTGGCGCGAAGCGCCGGGTGAGGGCGGGAGCGTGACCCGCCGGGGAAGGTTCCCAGGGCCCGGGTTTTTCCGCCCTCATCCGCCCCTTCGGGGCACCTTCTCCCGAGAGGAGAAGGGAAAATGCGGGATCACTTCAGTTCGGCGCGTCCCGGCAGGTTCTGCCGGATCACCTGTGCGATCAGCGCGTTGGCGTCGACCAGCTGTTTCTCGTAGGCGGCGGTGGTGAACAGCGGCTTGTCGGCGGCGCGCGCGGCGGCCAGCACCGGGCCGTTCTGGTCGCGCACGGTCACGTCGACGCTCATGCTCAGGCCCAGGCGCAGCGGATGTTCGGCCAGCTGCTTCGGCTCGATCTCGATGCGCACCGGCACCCGCTGCACGATCTTGATCCAGTTGCCGGTGGCGTTCTGCGCCGGCAGCAGCGAAAACGCGCTGCCCGTGCCCATGCCCAGCGCGGCGACCTTGCCGTCGTATTCCACCGCGCCACCGTACAGGTCGGAGTGCAGCTTGACCGGCTGGCCGATGCGCATCTTGCCCAGCTGGGTTTCCTTGAAGTTGGCGTCGACCCAGACCTGGTCCAGCGGCACCACGGTCATCAGTGTCGTGCCCGGCTGCACGCGCTGGCCCAGTTGCACCTGGCGCTTGGCGACATGGCCGCTGATCGGCGCGACGATCGCGCTGCGCTGCAGGTTCAGGTAGGCCTGGCGCAGCTGCGAGGCGGCGGCTTCGACCTGCGGCTGCTTCGCCAGCGTGGTCGCGTCGACCAGCGCGCGGCTGCGCGACAGGTTGCCGCTGGCTTGGCCCAGCGCGGCTTCGGCCGCGGCGAGCAGGTCGCGGGCGTGGGCCAGTTCCTCGCGCGAGACCGCACCGCTGGCGACCAGGCCTTCGCGGCGCTTCACGTCCTCGCGCGCCTGCTGCAAGGCGATCTGCCGGGAGCGCAGGTCGGCCTGGCCGGCATCGACGCTGCTGTACAGGCCGCGCACCTGGCGCACGGTGTTGGCGAGGTTGGCCACCGCCTGGTCGTAGGCCACCTGCGCGTCGTTGGCGTCCAGGTGCACCAGCGGCTGGCCGGCCTCGACCCGCATGCCGTCGTCGGCGTCGATGCGGGTCACGGTGCCGGCGGTCTGCGGCACGACCGCGACGATGTTGCCCTGCACGTAGGCATCGTCGGTTTCCTGGTGCCAGCGTGCGACCAGCAGGTACCAGGCCAGCCATACGATCGCGGCGACGATCACCGTGGTGGCCAGGATCAGCAGCGCGCGACGGCGCTTGCCGTTGCTCGGGGCCGCGGCGGCGGGGGCGGTGTCTGCGGCGGGATTGATCTTGGAAGTCATGGGTTCACCGAAGTATCGGCAAGGGCGGAAGAGGGGGATTCGAGGACCAGGCCGCCGCCGAGCGCGGCGTCGAGGTCGATCGCGCTGGCCAGCCGCTGCGCCTGCAGCGCAGCGGTCTGCTGTTCCAGCTGCAACAGCGGGCGCTGCGCGGTGAGCACGTCGATCTGCGTGCCCAGCCCGGCGCGGTAGCGGGCCTGCGCCAGCTGCATCGCGGACTGCGCGGCGTCGTGCGCGCGCTGCGCGGCGGCGAGCTGCTGATCGAGCGAACGCGCGCCCTGCACGGCGTCGGTGACCTGGTGCAGCGCGGCGACCAGGGTCTGGTTGTAGTCGGCCACGGCCAGGTCGTAGTCGGCGTCGCGGCTGTCGAGTTGGCCGCGCAGGCGGCCGCCGTCGAAGATCGGCAGGCTGATCGCCGGCCCGCCGAAGCCGAGCAGCGCATCGCTGGAGAACAGGTCGGACAGCCCGCTCGACGCCAGTCCGGCCAGCGCGGTCAGGTTGACGCTCGGCTTGAACGCCGCTTTCGCCGCCTTGATGCCGTGGCTCGCGGCTTCGACGCGCCAGCGCGCGGCGACCACGTCCGGGCGATGGCCCAGCAGCTCGCTCGGCAGCACGCCGGGCACCGCCGGCGCCGCCGCCTGCAGCGTCGCGGGGTGCTGGATCCGCAGCGCGCGGTCGGGGCCCTGGCCCAGCAGCGCGGCGAGCGCGTTGCCGGCGGCGTCGATCTGCTCGCGGGCGGCTTCGATCTGCAGGTTGCCGGTGGCGACCATGCTTTCGGCCTGGCGCTGCTGCAGCAGGTTGTCCAGGCCGGCGGCAACGCGCTGCCGGCTCAGTTCCAGCAATCGGGTGGAG
>JBDHQQ010000258.1:0-2702 GCA_039807145.1 Pseudoxanthomonas sp.
AGCACTCTGCGCTGGGACTATGGGCCGTCATGGGTCGAATTCCAGTGCGGCAAGGTGATCGGCTGGTACAGTTCACCTCTGCGTCCGCTGCGGGTGGAAAGCGACAGCACGCGCACGCCTGCGGCACAAATACCGGGTTGCTGACGTGAATGCACAAGAACGAGGAAAGCCGGGATGCTTGCCGATACCGCTAATTTCCTGAAGAAGGCGCAGCGGCGCCTGTGGATGAAATACGCGCTGCGCGGCGTCGGCGGCAACGACAACCATGCCCGCCTCGATTTCGCCTACCGCATGCCCGATCCATGGAACATGGGGTCGCCGCTGGAGCAGGCGCGCTTCGAAGCCACCAACCGGGTGCTGGAGCGTGCCTTCGGCCGGGTCGGGTCGCTGCTCGAGATCGGCTGCGGCGAAGGCCACCAGACCGGATACTTCGCGCGCCTGAGCGACCAACAGTACGGCATTGACATCAGCCCGCAGGCGATCGACCGTGCCAAGGCACGGCTGCCGCAGGCGCATTTCGCCGCTGTCGACCTGTCCGCGCAGCCGTGGGGCGAACAACGCCATCGCTTCGACCTGGTGACCGCCTGCGAAGTGCTCTATTACCTGAGCGATCCCGCGGCCACCCTGCGACGCATGCGCGACCTCGGGCGCGGCGGCCTGGTGACCATCTTCGCCCCGGCTTGCGGTCGCATCGGCCCGCACCTGGAGAATATCCCTGGTCTGCACAAGGACTGGATATTCCACGGCAATACCGCGTGGCTGGTTGGATGGTGGCGCGATGACTGACGCCGACGCCGCCCTGCACAAGCGGGGCATCGTCTATTTCGGCAATGACTGGAGCGCGGAAAACCGGACCAGCAGCCACCATGTCGCCATCCGCTTGGCCCGACGCATGCCGGTGCTCTACGTGGATTCACCCGGCATGCGCGCACCGAACGCGTCGGGGCGCGACCTGCGCAAGGCCTGGCGCAAGCTGGCGGCGACCCTGCGCAAGCCCGAACCGATCCACCCGGGCTTCTGGCGCTGCACGGTGCCGCAATTGCCGTTCCGGCGCATACCCGGCGTCGACGCATTCAATCGCCTGTTCGGCCGCTGGGCGGTCCGCCGCGCACTGCGCAGCATCGGCATCGACCGGCGCATCTCGTGGTTCGTGGTGCCGCATCCTGGTTTCCTGGCCGGCCGGCTTGGCGAAGACCTGTGTGTGTACTACTGCATCGACGACTACGCCGCGCACCCGGGCGTCGACGCCGAACTGATCGGCCGCCGCGACGAGGCGCTGAGCCGCCGCGCCGACCTGCTGTTCGTGGCCCCCCCTGCCCTGCTCGAACCCAAGCGATCGCTCAATCCCCACACCCACTACTCGCCGCACGGCGTCGACGTGGACCTGTTCGGCCGCGCGGGCGCGATCGAGACCGAGATCCCGCCCCAGGCCCGCGGTCTGGACAAGCCGGTGATCGGCTACATCGGCTCGCTGCACGAGTGGATCGACTTCGAACTGGTCGCATGGCTGGCGAAACAGCGGCCAAAATGGACCTTCCTGATGGTCGGGCACGCCGCCACCGATGTCGGCGAATTGCGCGCCCTGGGCAATGTCCGCCTGGTCGGCGCCCAGCCTTACCCCACGCTGCCGCAATGGGCCAAGGCCTTCGATGCCGCGATCATCCCCTACCGGCTCAACCGCCAGGTAGCCAACGCCAACCCGCTGAAGCTGCGCGAATACCTCGCCACCGGCAAGCCGGTGGTCAGCGTGCGCAACCCCGAGATCGAGAAATTCTCGCAGTGGGTACGCATCGCCGACGACCGCGAAGGCTTCCTGCAGGCACTGGATCGCGCATTGGCGGAAGACAGCCCGCAAGCCGCGGCCGAACGCATCGCCGCGGTCGCCGACCAGACCTGGGACCGCCGCGTGGACGACGTGCTCGCCACCGTCGCGCAGGCCCTCGAACACATTCCCTAGACAGATCCCGACATGCCCATGACTTCCCCTTCCGCGCGCCTGCGCATCGCCATCGTCGGCGCCGGTTACGTCGCTACCCACCACCTGGCCGCATTGAAACGACTGGACTTCGTCGACGTGGTCGGCATCTGCGACAACAACCATGCCGCGGCGCAGGCACTGGCCGCGCGTTTCGGCGTGGCGCGCACGGCTGCATCGCTGGCAGGCCTGGCCGACGCGCGGCCACAGGCCGTGTACGTGCTGACCCCGCCCGCCTCGCACCCGGCCATCGCGCTGGCCGCGCTGGACATGGGCTGCCATGTGCTGGTCGAAAAGCCGATGGCCGACAGCGTGGCGGACTGCGAGGCGATGATCGCCAAGGCCAAGGCCAGTGGGCTGTTGCTGGGCGTGAACCACTCCGACCTGTTCGACCCGGTGCTGATGCAGGCCCTGCAGGTGGCACGCGATGGCCGCATTGGCGAGGTGCTGTCGGTCGACATCATCCGCAATTCCGAATACCCGCCGTATGCCGGCGGCCCGTTGCCCGGCTCGGTGACGCAGGGTTCGTATCCGTTCCGCGACCTTGGCGTACACGGCCTGTACACCATCGAGGCGTTCCTCGGCCCGGTCGAACACCTCGGCATCGAATACCAGGCCAGCGGCACCGACCCCAACCTGCATTTCGACGAATGGCAGGCACAGGCGCGCACCGCGCGCGGCGTCGGCCGCCTGCTGTTGTCATGGAACGCGCGGCCAATGGAGAACC
>JBDHQQ010000002.1:0-52924 GCA_039807145.1 Pseudoxanthomonas sp.
CCTGTACCAGGGCGTGACCGACCCGCTGGGCGGCATCAACATGCTGTGGCCGCTGTTCGGCATCGCCAACCAGATGCTGGCCGGCATCGCGCTGATGCTGTGCACGGTGGTGCTGTTCAAGATGAAGCGGGACCGCTACGCGTGGGTGACCATCGTGCCGACCCTGTGGCTGCTGGTGTGCACCACCACGGCCGGCTGGATCAAGATCTTCGATTCGACCCCTGCCGTCGGCTTCCTCGCCCAGGCCGGCAAGTACAAGGCCGCCATCGCCGCCGGCGAGATCATCGCCCCGGCCAAGGACCTGGGCGCGATGCAGCAGGTGATGATCAACAACTACGTCAATGCCGGGCTGACCGCGCTGTTCCTGTTCGTGGTGCTGGCGGTGCTGGTGTATTCGGTCAAGGCGATCCTGGTCGCGCGCCGCAACCCGCAGCGCAGCGACCGCGAAACGCCTTACGTCGCCCTGACCCCGGCGCAGATGGCGGACCTGTAGTGGGTACCGCCCTCGTCCCCGCCGGCCAGTACCAGGCGCACCGCCGCGCATGGCGGCGCCTGGTGCAGGCCGCGCGCCTGTGCTGCGGCATCCCCGACTACGACAACTACGTGCGGCACGTGCTGGAGAAGCACCCCGACCGCGAGCCGATGGACTACAAGACCTTCTTCCGCGAGCGCCAGGAAGCGCGCTTCGGCGGCGGCAAGGGTTTCCGCTGCTGCTGAGGGCGGGCGGCGGCCTGTCGAACCCCGCCGCCCTCGTCCGTCGCCGCAGTGATGGCCCGATTCCCGGGTCGCTTCCGTGCAGGCCGGCCATGTCCATGAAGCTCTACGCGCATCCGTTCTCGTCGTATTCGCAGAAGGCGCTGATCGCGCTGTACGAGAATGCCATTCCGTTCGAATACCGGATGCTGGAGGACCCCGACGCCGCGCGCGAATGGGCGGAACTGTGGCCGGTCAAGCGCTTTCCGCTGCTGGTGGACGGCGAACGGGTGGTGTTCGAGGCGACCGCGATCATCGAATACCTGGATGCGCGGCACCCCGGTCCGGTGCGCATGATCGCGGGCGACGGCGTCGAAACGCGCATGCTCGACCGCTTCTTCGACAACTACGTGATGGCGCCGATGCAGAAGATCGTCTTCGACCACCTGCGTCCCGAGGGACGGCGCGATGCCCACGGCGTGGCCGAGGCGCGCGCGATGCTGGAGACCGCCTACGCCTGGCTGGACCAGCGCATGGCCGGGCGCGAATGGGCGGTCGATGGCGGCTTCGGCATGGCCGACTGCGCGGCGGCGCCCTCGCTGTTCTACGCGGACTGGGCGCATCCCATCGACGAGGCGCTCGTCCATGCCCGCACCTATCGCCAGCGTTTGCTGGCACGGCCATCGGTGGCCCGGGCCGTGGACGAAGGCCGGCCGTACCGCGGCTATTTCCCGCCCGGCGCGCCGGACCGCGACTGAGCCGCAGGGCGCGGCTTCAGCCCTGCC
Organism: Pseudoxanthomonas sp.; assembly: GCA_039807145.1. Lineage (GTDB taxonomy): Bacteria > Pseudomonadota > Gammaproteobacteria > Xanthomonadales > Xanthomonadaceae > Pseudoxanthomonas_A. The sequence continues at coordinate 1,479 of JBDHQQ010000002.1, forward strand.
CGGCCAGCGCGCGCAGCATCAGGCCGGTCAGCCAGGCCAACACGGTGCCCGTCGCGTAGCCCAGGGTGCCGAGCAGCGCGCCCACCGGCGCCAGCGAGGGATGGAAGGCGGACGCCACCACCGGCGCGCTGGCCGGACCGCCGATGTGGCTCTGCGAACCGATCGCGAAATAGAAGAACGGCACGTTGAGCCAGCGCCCGACCAGCCACAGCAGCAGCACGTGGAAGCCCAGCCAGACCACGCCCAGCAGGAACAGCAGCGGCTTGTCCAGCAGCGCGCCGATTTCCATCTGCATGCCGATGGCGGCGATCAGGAAATACAGCAGCAGGCTGCCCAGGGTCGAAGCGCCCGCCCCTTCCAGCGAACGCGCGCGGGTGAAGCTCAGGCTCAGGCCGGTCAGCGTGCACAGGCCGATCACCCAGATGAAGGGATCGTCCAGGCTGACCGAATGCGCCCAGCCGACGTTCGCGCCGAACCACGCCGACAGCGGGCCGGCCAGCGCGTGCCCCAGGCCCACGGTGCCGAAGGCGATGCCGACGATCATCATCAGGTCGGTCAGCGTGGGCGTGCGCTCGTGCTGCGCCCGGTACGCCTCGACGCGCCGCTTGAGGTCGTCCAGCGCGCGGGTGTCGGCGCCGCGCCGCGCGTCGATCGCCGCTGCGCGCTGCGCCAGGATCAGCAGGATCGCCATCCACGCATAGCCGACGCCGACGTCCACCACCGCGAACTGGCCGAAGGTGGTGGCGTCGACTTTGAAGATTTCCTTCATCGCCATCATGTTGGCGCCGCCACCGATCCAGCTGCCGGCCAGCGTGGCCATGCCCGCCCAGGTGTCGCCGCCCATGGTCTGCGGCGCGATGGCGCGCATCGCCATGAACGCCAGCCCGGCGCCAAGGATGATGCTGATGGACGTGGCCGCGTACATCGCCAGCAGCTTCGGCCCGAGGCGCAGGATCGCCTTCAGGTCCACCGCCATGGTCAGCAGCACCAGCGCCGCCGGCAGCAGCACCCGGCTGGCCACCGGGTTGTACAGCTTGCTGTGGGCGCCGTCGATCAGGCCGACCGAGTTGTAGATGCCGGGCAGCAGGTAGCACAGCAGCAGCGGCGGCACGATGCCGTAGAAGCGCTGCCAGCCGCCCGGCCGGGACGCGGTCCAGAACACCACGCCCAGGGTGGCCGCGATCAGGCCGAAGATGACGATGTCGTTGGTGATCAGTCCTGCGCGGGCGGCTTCCATGTCACCGCCCGATGTGCTGCTTGAGCCAGTCGTTCACCGTATCGTGCCATTGCACGCTGTTCTGCGGCTTCAGCACCCAGTGGTTCTCGTCCGGGAAGTACAGGAACTTCGATTCCACGCCCTTGCGCTGCAGCGCCGTGAACAGCGCGATGCCCTGCTCCACCGGGATGCGGAAATCCTGCTGGCCGTGGATCACCAGCATCGGCACCTTGAAGTTCCCGACGTGGTTGGCCGGGTTGAACTTCTGATAGCCCTCGGGATTGTCGTAGGGCGTGCCGCCGTTCTCCCATTCGCTGAACCACAGCTCCTCGGTGGCGTAGCCCATTGCGTGGTTCTCGAACACGCCGTCGTGGCTGACCAGGCACTTCCACGGCGAATTGCCGGCCTTGTCGTACCAGTTGCCCTCGATCCAGTTGACCATGAAGCCGCCGTAGCTGGCGCCCAGCGCACAGGCCTTGCCGCCGTCGAGGAAGACGTACTTCTGCTGCGCCGCGGCCCAGCCCTTCTGCAGGTCCTCCAGCGGGCGGTCGCCCCAATGGCCGCTGATCGCATCGGCGAACTTCTGGCCGTAGCCGGTGGAGCCGTGGAAGTCGATCATCACCACCGCGTAGCCCTGCCCCGCGTAGGTCTGCGGATTCCAGCGATAGCTCCAGCCGTTGCCGAAGCTGCCCTGCGGGCCGCCGTGGATCAGGAACGCGACCGGGTATTTCTTTCCTTCGACGTAGTTCCACGGCTTGACCACGTAGCCGTGCACGGTCTCGCCGTTCCAGCCGATGAAGTTGAACTGTTCGTACGCGCCCCACGCGACGTCCGGCAGCATCTCGCCGGCGCTGGGGGTGATCGCGCGGATCGGCGCCTTGCCGTCGATGCTGGTGGTGGCGATCACGTCGCCGGTCTGCAGCGAATTGCGCGCGAACGCCAGCGTGTCACCGGCCAGGTCGAAGGACGAGACGCTGCCGTCCTTGACCACGTTCTCCACCTCGCCGTTGGCGAGCGAGACGCGGAACAGCGGGTGCTGGCCGAGTTCCTGCGCGGTGGTGTAGAGCCACTTGCCATCGGCGGACAGGGTGATGCCGTCGGCGGAGGCGTCCCAGCGCGGCGCGATTTCCTTCGCCTTACCCGAGGCCAGGTCCATCGCCATCAGCGCGAAGCGGTCGGCCTCGAAGCCGGGGCGCGCCATCGCGCGGTAGTACAGGGTCTTGCCGTCGGCGCTGAACACCGGGCCGGCGTCCCAGGCCTTGTTGGCCGCGGTCAGGTTGCGCGCGCCGCTGCCGTCGGCATTGACCTGCCAGATGTCGAAATTGGTGCTCCACGGTTCCTCGCGGTCCGACTGGCGCACGCTCATCGCCACCGACTTGCCGTCGGGCGACCAGGCGAAATCGGACAGGTCGCCGAACGGCTTGGACGGGATGTCGCCGTGGATGTTGCCACTGAGCAGCGTGGCCGAAGTGAGCTTCGCGCCCCCCCCCAGCTTCGCCGCGAACACGCGGTTGAGGCGGCCGTCCGCCCAGGTGTCCCAGTGGCGGATGAACATGCGGTCGAACACCTTGCCGGTGGACTTCCGCGCTTCCTCTTCACCCAGCTTCTTCTTCGTGCAACCAAGATCGCCCTCGCAATCCGGGAACACCGCGAACGCCAGCGCCACCTGCGCGCCGTCGGGCGAGAATTTGTAGGCATCCACGTCCAGCGCGTAGTCGCTGAGCTGCGTCGGCTCGCCGCCGGCGACCGGGATCGAATACAGCTGCATCGAGCCGGACTTCGCGCTGAGGAAGTACACCGTCTTGCCGTCCGCCGAGAACGACGGCGAATTGACGTTCCAGCCTTCCGGCGTGAGCCGCGAGGGCGGACGCATGTCGCGGGTGACAAGGTTGCGCGTCCACAGCGAAGTGGAGGACTTGTTTGAGTCCTTGTCCACCACCCGCTTGGCGAATACCAGCACGCGCCCGTCCGGCGACAGCGTCGGCGACGAATGACGGTCCATGTAGGCCATGTCGCGCACTTCGAAGCCGCGGGTGGCGGCGGCGGACACGGCAGGGAGCGACAGCGCCAGGGCGAACGGGAGGATGGCATGGCGGAGATTCATGGCAGTGGTTCCGTGAAGCGGAAAATGAAGACGCCCGCACAGGCGCGGGCGTCCATGGATCAGGCGTTCGTGTGCGGATTGGACTTGGCACCGGTGCGGTAGAGCAGCCAACCGACGATGGCCAGCACGACCAGACCGACGATCTCGCCCTGCTGGAACTGCGCGGGCAGCGCCAGCACCTCGCGATCCTTGGTCGCATAAATCGCCACGCCCACCGCGATGCCCATCAACGCCTCGCCGGTGATCAGGCCGGCGGCGAACAGCACGCCCGGACGGTGCGTGCGGTCGCGCAGCGCTTCGTCGTGGGTGCCGAAGATGCCGTGGCGCTTCTCGACGAAATACGCCAGCAGGCCGCCCAAGAAGATCGGCACCATAAGTTCCAGCGGCAGATAGATGCCGATGGCCGCGGCCAGCACGGGCACGCGGAATGCCTTGCCGCTGGCCTTGAGCCATTCGTCGATGGCGATGATGACCGCGCCGACACCCGCACCGATGCCGATGATGCCCCACGGCAGGTCCTTGCCGCCGAACATACCGCCAGCGACCGAAGCCATCAGGGTGGCCTGCGGCGCGGACAGCGGGTTCGGATGTTCGGCGGTGGGCGCGCCGATGCCGTAGGCCTGCGACAGGATGTTCAGCACCGGGGCCATGATCAATGCGCAGGAGAACGCGCCGATGCCCAGCATCAGCTGCTGTTTCCACGGCGTCGCGCCGACCAGGTAGCCGGCCTTGAGATCCTGCAGGTTGTCGCCGCCGACCGCCGCCGCGCAGCACACCACCGCGCCGATCATGATCGCCGCCACTGCGCCCAGCGGCGCACCGCCCGCACCCACCGTTGCGCGCCCGCTTTCGCCCAGCAGCACCAGCAGCACCACCGAGGCGAACAGGATGGTGGCGATGGTGATGCCGGACACCGGGTTGTTGCTCGAACCCACGAGGCCGGCGAGGTAGGCCGACACCGACACGAACAGGAAGCCGGCCACGATCATGATGATCGCCATCGGGATGCTGACATGCCACATGCCGACGATGGCCTGGTACAGCAGCAGCAGCGGCACCACGAACGCCACCAGCGCCACCAGCATCCACTTCATCGGCAGGTCGCGCTCGGTCTCGCTGACCACTTCGCTGGAACCCGCGCGTGCCGCGGCGATGCCGCTCTTCACGCCCGACAGCAGCGATTTGCGCAGCGAAAACAGCGTCCACGCGCCGCCGATCAGCATCGCGCCCACGCCCAGGTAGCGGATCTTGGCCGACCAGATCGCGCCGGCGATGTCTTCCGCGTCCGCGCCGGCCACGCTCTGCGCCAGCGCCGGATCGCTCGCCATGAAGAAGGCGTGGTAGATCGGGATCGCGATGTGCCACGACAGGATCGAACCCGACACCACCACAATGCCGATGTTCAGGCCGACGATGTAACCCACGCCCAGCAGCGCCGGCGACAGGTTGGTGCCCATGTAGCCAAGGTATTTGCCGAAGAAGCCGGCGCCGGCGGCGGTGTCGGGAATCAGCTTCATGCCGCTGGCCGCGGCGACTTTCAGGAACGCGCCGATCGCCGCGGAGAACGCCAGGATCTTCAGGCCCGGGCCCGGGTTCTCGCCCGCCTTCAATACCTCCGCCGCTGCCTTGCCCTCGGGAAACGGCAGCGGCTCCTCGACGATCATCGAGCGCCGCAGCGGCACCGAGAACAGCACGCCCAGCAAGCCGCCGAGCCCGGCGATCGCCAGCACCCACGAGTATTTGAAGTCCTGCCAGTAGCCCAGGATGATCAGCGCGGGGATCGTGAAGATCACCCCGGCGGCGATCGACGAACCGGCGGAAGCGCCGGTCTGCACGATGTTGTTCTCGAGGATGGTGCCGCCGCCCAGCAGCCGCAGCACGCCCATCGAAACCACGGCGGCCGGGATCGCGGTGGCCACGGTAAGGCCGGCGAACAGGCCCAGGTAGGCGTTGGCCGCGGACAGGATCACGGCAAGCACGACCGCGAGGACGACGGCGCGAAGGGTCAATTGCGCCGGGGCAGGCTGGTTCATGGGCGATTCCGCAGTTCCAGAAGGCCGACACGCTATCGGCTGCACCGCCCCAAGTCCAGCCGCAGCGCACCGTGCCGCTATACTCGCGGCCGGTTTTCCCTGCCATTCGCGGGCTCATGTCCAGCACCGCCAGCCTCCGTTCCGCCGCACCCCTTTCCGCCCGCACGGATTTCCTCGGCCATCCCAAGGGCGTGTTCGTCTGCTTCTTCACCGAGATGTGGGAGCGCTTCTCCTTCTACGGGATGAAGGCGCTGCTGCTCCTGTATTTGCTGAAGCACCACCGCTTCGGCGACGACGGCGGCTACGACCTGATCGGCGCCTACGGCGGGCTGGTCTATGCGGTGCCGGTGATCGGCGGCCTGGTCGCCGACCGCTGGCTGGGCATGCGCAAGTCGGTGCTGTTCGGCGGCGTGCTGCTGGTGCTGGGCCACCTGGGCATGGCGGTGGAAGGCGAGCAGGCGCGCCTGGTCAACGGCGTGGTGGTCCGCGACGAAGGCGCGCTGCAGGTGTTCTACCTGTCGCTGGCGCTGATCATCATGGGCGTGGGCTTCCTGAAGCCGAACATCTCCACCATCGTCGGCAAGCTGTATGCGGCGGACGATCCGCGCCGCGATTCCGGCTTCACCCTGTTCTACGCCGGCATCAACGTCGGCGGACTGTTCGCGGGGCTGGTCTGCGCCTTCCTCGGCGAAACCTACGGCTGGAAATACGGCTTCGGCGCGGCCGGCGTCGGTATGGTGGCCGGGCTGGCGATGTTCCTGTGGGGGCAGAAATACCTGCACGGCCACGCCGAGCCGACCAACCCTGCAAAACTGCGCGAACGCATTGGTCCGCTGTCGCGCGAAGGATGGATCTACCTGCTGTCGTTCGCCGGCGTCGCCATGGTCTGGCAGCTGATCCAGCGCACGTGGACGGTGCATGGGGCGATGCACCTGGTCGCCGTGGCATTCCTGGCCTGGTTCGCCTGGTTCCTGGTCCGCCACTGCAACCGGGTGGAACGCGGGCAGATGATCGCCCTGCTGGTCACGATCGGATTCGTGCTGGCGTTCTTCACCCTGTACGAACAGAGCTACGGATCGTGGGTGACCTTCAGCGACCGGCTGATGACCAAGGACATGTTCCCGTCGCTGGTCAGCGATGCCAGCGGCACCTTGCCGTGGTCGCTGTTCATGATGGCGGCGACGCCGGCGCTGATGGTCGTCGCGCTGCGCGCCAGCGACCGCGGCAACACCGGCCTGGCCCGCGCGATGATCTGGCTGCTGGTCGCGGCGATGGCCGCGGCATGCTTCCGCGACGTGGTGCTGGTACCGCAGACCGCGGGCTCGCTGACCTTCCTCGGTTCGTTCTTCATCGTGGTGCTGTCGCCGCTGTTCGCCTGGCTGTGGCCGTGGCTGGAAAAACGCGGACGCAACCCGGGCAAGCCGCTGAAAAGCGCGATCGGCCTGCTGTTCGCGGGCCTTGCCTTCCTGCCGTTGCTGGCCGCGGCGAAGTCCGCCGGCGGCGGCATGCAGGCCAGCGTGTGGTGGCTGGTGCTGGCCTATTTGCTGCTGGAAATCGGCGAGATGTGCCTGTCGCCGATCGGGCTTTCGGCGGTGACGCAGCTGTCGGTCGCACGCGTGGTCGGGCTGATGATGGGCGGCTTCTGGCTGGCCACGGCGTATTCGGAAACCCTGGCCGCGCAGTTCGGCAAGCTGGCTTCGCTGGATATCCCCGAAGGTGGCGCCATCGACTTCGCCAGCGCCGCCGCGAAATACGCCGACCTGTTCAACCTGCTGCTGTGGATCGGCCTCGGCTGCGCCCTGCTCGCCCTGATCGTCTCGCCGCTGCTGCGGCGGATGATGCACGGCGTGAAATAGCAGCTGCCTCGTAGAGGCGAATTCATTCGGCTGCTCCGGCCGTTGCCCCTTGAAAGCAGCCGAATGAATTCGGCTCTACAAAGCGGGACACGCCGACGCGACGGCGACCCGGCCTCAGAACGGAATGTCGTCGTCCGCGAAATCGTCCATCGGCGCCTGCTGCGCGGGCGGGGCCTGGCGGCGCGGCGCGGCGCTGCCCTGCGAGCCGTAGTCCTGCCGCTGCGGACGCGCGGAACGTTCGCCGCCACCACCGCCTTCGCCGCCGCCCAGCATCTGCATTTCGTCGGCGACGATGTCGGTAGTGTAGTGCTTGACGCCGTCCTTCTCGTAGCTGCCGTATTCCAGCCGGCCCTCGATGTACACGCTGCGGCCCTTGCGCAGGTATTCGCCGGCGATCTCGCCCAGCTTGCCGAACAGCTTGACCCGGTGCCACTCGGTCTTTTCCTGCTGGTTGCCGTCGCGGTCCTTGCGCACCGAGGTTGTCGCAACGCTGAGCGTGGTGATGGCCATGCCGCCCTGGGTGTACTTGACGTCGGGATCGTTGCCGAGGTTGCCGACCAGGATGACTTTGTTTACGCCGCGTGCCATGTCGTGATTCCGTGATGGGGCCCGCCGCTCGCGGGCATGTGCCATTCCAGTATAACCCCCGGCTTCCCCGCCATCGGTAAACGCCGGCGCGGCGCGTAGGGAAAACCCGACGCGCGACCCTTATAATTCAGCGACTTCCCCGCATCCCCGTCCATGTCCGCCGTCGCATCCCCCCGGCCCGTGCCGTCCCTGCCCCAGATCCAGGCCCTGGCCGCCGCCGACATGGCCGCCGTCGACGCGCTGATCCGCGCGCGCCTGGCCTCGGACGTGGTGCTGATCAACCAGATCGCCGACCACATCGTCTCCGCCGGCGGCAAGCGCCTGCGGCCGATGCTGGTGGCGCTGGCCGGGCGCACAACCGGCCCTGTCGCCGCCGCGCACCATCAGCTCGCTGCGATCGTCGAGTTCATCCACACCTCGACCCTGCTGCACGACGACGTGGTCGACGAGTCCGACCTGCGCCGCGGCCGCAGCACCGCCAACGCGCTGTGGGGCAACGCGCCCAGCGTGCTGGTCGGCGACTTCCTGTATTCGCGCAGCTTCCAGCTGATGGTCGAGCTGGACCGCATGGAAGTGATGCGCCTGCTCGCCGACACCACCAACCGCATCGCCGAAGGCGAGGTGCTGCAGCTGCTGCACGTGCACAATCCGGACACCGACGAAGCGGCCTACCTGCGGGTGATCGAGCGCAAGACCGCGGTGCTGTTCGCCGCCGGTTGCCAGCTCGGCGCGCTGGCCTCCGACGCGGACATCGCGTCCCAGCGCAGCTTGTACGACTACGGCATGGCGCTGGGCTATGCGTTCCAGATCGCCGACGACGTGCTGGACTATTCGGCCGACGCCGCGGCGCTGGGCAAGAACCTGGGCGACGACCTGGCCGAAGGCAAGGCCACGCTGCCGCTGATCCACGCGATCCGCCATTCCGACGCCACCGTTGCGGCGCGCCTCAAGCAGATCGTGCGCGAAGGCGACGCGGACGCGATGCCGGAAGTGCTGGCCGCGATCCACGCCACCGGCGGCCTGGAATACAGCCGCCGGCGCGCCTTCGAATACGCCGACGCGGCCGAACGCGCGCTGGATGGGCTGGCGCCATCCGAAGCCCTCGATGCGCTGCGCGGGCTGGCGCGTTACGCGGTGGAACGCGGCCACTGAAACCGCGGTCGCGTCGTCGCATGCCTGCCCTGCTCGCCCTGCTCGACGACATCCGTCGCTGCACGCTCTGTTCGCCCTACCTGCCGCTGGGACCGCGGCCGGTGCTGCAGGCCGGCGCCGGGGCGCGCATCCTGATCGCGTCGCAGGCACCGGGCCGCAAGGTGCATGCTTCCGGCAAACCGTTTACCGACGCCAGCGGTGACCGGCTGCGCGAATGGCTCGGCATGCCGCCCGAGGTTTTCTACGACGCCGGCAAGGTCGCCATCGTGCCGATGGGGTTCTGCTATCCCGGCACCGGCCCCGGCGGCGACCTGCCGCCGCGCCCGGAATGCGCGCCGACGTGGCGCAATCGCCTGCTGGCGGCGCTGCCGGAGATCGAGCTCACGCTGGTGGTCGGCCGCTACGCGATGGACTGGCACCTGCCCGGCGCCGGCCCGACACTCACCGCTACCGTGCAACGCTGGCGCGAATACTGGCCTGCGGTCGTGCCCCTGCCGCACCCCAGCCCGCGCAACGGCCTGTGGCTGCGGCGCAATCCGTGGTTCGCCGAAGAACTGCTACCGAAACTGCGGGAGCGCGTGGCCGAAGTGCTGGCGCGCCGCGGCGGTTAGCAAGAGATAAGAACCGCTTTTCTGTCAGGCCATGGCGTCCGCCAACGCATCCAGCATACGCAGCAACTCGGCTTGCTTGTGCGCCGCTGTTTTGTCGAACACCGCCTGCAAGCGGGTACGCGCCGTACCTTGGGTGATTTTCAATGAAGCCGCCGCATCAGCCAACTCGCCATGTCGACGCAAGGCAATTGCAAGGGCAGCCTCGCTGGGGGTCAGCTTGAACAGTTGGCAAAGCTGCTGCGTGATGTCCTCGTCATTGCCTGATTGCAGCGGCCGCACAAACAGGACGTAGCTTGGCAACCCTTCGCCAGCTGCCACGCTATGTACGTGCATGGTCGCGAACCCCACCAATTGCCCGTTCCGGTCGTACACCGCAAGAACGCACGATGGCAGACGGCCTTGTTCCAATTCCCGCAAAGTCGCCATCCATCGCGCACGACCCGATGCGTGCCCTGCCTCCAATCGTGCGCCACGACGGCCCTTCCACCATCCCTGCACAACCATCCATTCTGCGACCTCGTTGCCGCCGATCCAACGCAAATCGGCATCCAGCAGAAACATCGCACGCTTCCGGCGATTGGCCAAGGCAACTTGCGCTCGCAGATGCTCCAGTTGCATGAGCATCGCATAGGCGCTCCCGAAATGGGGGGCGCTCATAGATGGCGCTCGCGGACAACCACATAGCCCTCGGCTTTCTTTACCGAAACGCCAATTACATGTTCAGTCGCCAATTCCGGAGAGCGCAGGTTCTGGCGCAAAAAACCGCCGATATGGCAGCCGGTTACATCGCCCAAGCGCTTCAGGGATAAAGGCAGCCGCTCCGGCTCAGTCAGCCTGCCATACAGATCCCCGAGCAAAACTTCGAAAGTTACTTCGCCGATCACAGGCACCCCCACCTGTCAAGTCGCGAATACTAGCTGCCCTGATCGTGTCACGCGCCTAAAAAACGCGTCAAGACACGGATGGACGGGGAAATTTGCATGAAAACCATCCTTGTACTGGCACTGGTGCTGGCGGCTACGTCGCCAGTGCCGCACGCCCATGGGCAAGACATACAGTGGCGTATCGTCAACCCGTACCCCTTCTTCATGGATGCAGGAGATTGGAATCGTCTGAAACCCGCTGCTGACGATACATTTGAAAGCTGGACAAGCAAATTACAGGCCCAAGCCGAGGCTCGCACGAGAATAGGCGAGCCTCTCTGGCCCGCATCGAACAGGACGCAATGGAATGAAGGCGACGCCAAAGCGCGTCCGGCCATCGCCAAGGGGTTCAGGCCCGGCTACTTGGACGCCAGATTGGAGCTATCGGTGGGTCTATCGGGCATCGCCCCAAATGGAGACTGCAAATGGCACATGCCCACAGAAACTAAGCCATGCAGCCAATCGGTCAGTCTGGCCGTGCTGCCCGAGACTGACACCCCTATAGCCGTCACCCTTCCAGACGGACAAGTTATTGAGCGCACCATCCGGATAGATCGAGAATTCATCCTCGCCTTGGGCGATTCCTTCTCCTCTGGCGAAGGGAATCCCGATCTCCCGATCCGTTTTTGCAAAAAGCAGCAGAACGGCAGTTGCGCGCCATACAACCTCAACGGAAAGGGCGCAAACTGGTTTCCTGCGGCCATGCGTTCGGGCATTCAAAGAGCCGACTGGCTGGATGACCAGTGCAACCGCTCGCTCTACAGCTACCAGAATCTGATCGCCATGTGGCGGGCATCGCGCGACCCACATAAGGCCGTGTACTTTGTTCCGCTTGCCTGTTCCGGCGCCGAAATCAAGGATGGCCTCCTAAAGCCGCAAAGCGACCCACCGGGCGGACTGCTACCCAAGACGCCTGCGCAGATCTCATTGGCCAAGGAAACATTTGGATGCACTTCGGAATCCTGTATCCATGCTCCCGACATCATCCTCCTGTCCATCGGCGGCAATGACGCCTACTTTGCCCCACTTCTCACGGGAACACTGACACCCCAAGTCGGACGAAGCGTATTCGGCAGCATGGGCATGTCCCTCATTCGCGGCGCCAAGGGCATGGATGATGTGGCAGGTAACGCCAATTTCAGGCTTACGAATTCGAGAGAAATCCCGCAAGAAATCAGGCAAATGCTCGAATCCCTTAAAAAGGGACTAGCAAAGAAACGGCCGAAACTGGTGGTGACCGGCTACCCAAACCTGCTGCGCAGGGAAGATGGGCAATGGTGCTCCCTTGGCTGCACACGTGAAACGCCCTACAGCGGAAGCGACTGGAAGAACCCTGACTGGATCGGGAATCCCGACCTGTCGTGCAGGAGTTCCATCAACCACGCACTGAATCATGTCTCTTTCCTTCCACTCGGAATCTCGACAAAGGACTGGACATTCCGGATAACCGGGGATCCGTCCGACAATGCATACAGCAAAGATTTCGAGCAGGAGGTACTTAATAGAGACGTCATAGAACTGCTGAAACCATCACTACTGAATGCATATCTGAATTCGCCGCAATTAGATGCATTCGATTTCCTGTGGGTAGATCCTCCAGCCGAAATTTCCAGGCATGGCGTCTGTTCAGTAGAAAACACGCCTTCTCCCAGGTCGGAACTGGAATGGCCGTGGTCCAAGAGCGATGGTCAGTGGATCGGTGGCTTATCGCCGTTCGAGTGGAACGCATACGCACGACGCGCACGCTGGTTCCGCACGCCAAACGATGTCTACCAGACGCAGGTAAGTAAAGAAATTCCCCCACAAGGCGCGTTCCACCCGACTGCGGAATATCACGCCGCCTTGGCTCGGGAAGTGGTACGCGCAATGGGAGACCAGACATCGGAGCTGGATAAATGAATCTGGATGCAGCTCGGGCAACCCAGCCGACAGTCGCCTTCTTCGCGGCAATGTTTTTTGCCTTGGTGGCACATGCTGTGCGCGCACAAAGCGGCGCGCTGGATCCGTCCAGGAATTACGCGGGGCAACCCTGCTATTACTTCACCAAGCCGGCACTGGAAGCGGATGGCGGGCGGTTGAATACATACGCTCCCGGGTCGATCGTCGTGTACGGAAATTACACTTACCGATGCGCTGGAACCTGGGAGGTGATTGCCAACAGGCCGGATTTCTACAGCGACTGGCGAAGCCGGCATGCCGCCGTTATCGAAGGAACAGGCGCTGCCCCAGACCCCGGATCAGGTCAGCAAACCCTTGAGGATTTCGTGAAATCTCCCGGCCTTAGAAATTCCGGCGGCGCGGGTAATTCTTCGAATGCGGGCCAGGGCGGAAACACGACGGAGCCAGGAATCAGAGCTTCGGAGATCGAGGACGAAATATTATCGGAGCTTTCCACGACAACCCGTGGGCGAATTGAAGGGTCGAACCTTTCTGCACGAGACCCTAGGGCCCCGAACGCGGACGACAATCGCGGAGCATCAGCGGGCGTCGGTTCGGGCAGTGGCGGTACGAACGATGCCTTCACCGCATGCCGGAACCACATGGCGAGTTTGCCTCGCGCACCTACCGAAGGGTCTCAATGCGGACTGGCCAGGAAGCTGGTTGATTACGTGAACAGCGTGGAGCCAGGACTGGTCGCGCATTGCTCAGGCCATCCGGAATTCCCAAAATTCATCGCAGGACTGCGGGACTTGAGAAGAACATCCCAACAGACGATCTCGAAAATTTGTGTCAACTATTAGATTTTTTTGAAAGGAAAATGAAAATGCGATGCGCGCTCATACCCATTCTAGCAGTCCTTGCTTTTCAACCAATTTCTCATGCATCAAGCCTTTCTCGATTCGACAAGATCACGAATCAGCAAGACCGAATCGATTATGCCAAGAAAGCGCTCGAAGCAGAGGTAAAACGCGTTAAAAGAAAGCATATACATCGATCCACTTATGGCGGCATCATGCCGGAAATCGATGAGGGTCTTTGGCTATTTACATACATTGGAGCACTGACTCGCGCCAATAGATGTACAGAAGCAGAATCCGAAATTGCGGGCGTGACACGCAATTACATGAATGCCAGACTCGGCCCCAAATCAATGCAGGCACGCTATTTTTCCTCTCTCTTCAGAGTTTTTGCAAATCGCGAATCTTTTTACAACTATAGCATTACTGATTATAGCGACACCGCCCGCTGCGCCTTTTCAGGGAAGCTACTTACCGAACGAGAAATATATTGGCTAGCATCGACAGATGCCGGAAATGCTGAATATCTGAAGTATTCCCCTGCACTCTCTGAAAAATATCTAAGCATGATTCTAGAAATAGAGTCTTTCAATAACGCAGCCTCAGAAATTTTCGGAAAAATAAGTCATTCTATACAAGATCCACTTGATGGAATTTCCGCGCGGAGAGAGTTGTGGAGCAGCATGAGTCGAGTAGCGACCAAGCATGGACTAAATGATCTGAGTAACTTTTATGAGGCTGCCGCACTTAATGAGGACTTGAACTATTCGCGCATGAGCGATCAGATTCGCTCGGACAGATTCTGGTCAGATTTGACGCAAATCGCTGGCATGATGTTGCAACAGATGCCAGGAAACAAGAGTCCCACAACTCAATTACTGGCTGGAATGATGGTCAACGGAGAGAATTCCGTCAGCGGCCAGCAGATGCTCGACGCAATCATTGAACAGGCTATTCGAACCCAAACAGGCAACATTGATGGCCTGCGCAAAGGCTCAAGGAACGCAAGCGGCAAGTGCGTAGATGTTGACAGCAGCTCCGGTGGGCGCATCTTGCCAGACAGCTACTGTGATGGAGCAAAATAACGATGTACAAGGCGAGGAAAAATACTCGCTCATGTCGATTCCAGAAGATTTGACCGCCACGTAATTGATAGAGATGTATGGGATGGAGAAGAGGCCCGATGCACTCGCAACTCACTCTCTCATCTGAACTACGGCCCTAACAAGCTGTTGGCACCTACTACACCAGCACCCCGTAGGGTGGGGCAAGCCCCGCCCTACCGGCCGAAGCGCTCCTGCCAGAAGTCTTCCATCATCCGGTACGCGCGCTTGGCCGCGCGTTCGTTGTAAACGCAGCCCGGCGGGCTGTTGGCGGTCTCCAGCGCGAAGCAGTGCACCGCGCCGCTGAAGTTGACGAACTGCCAGTCGGCACCGGCGTCGTTCATTTCCTTCTCGAAACCGACGATGTCGCCGGCCGTGCCCTGGTCGTCGGCGCCATTCAGCACCAGCAGCGGCGCCTTCACCGAACCCGCCTTCGCCGGCATCGACGTGGACAGCCCGCCGTGGAAGGTCACCACGCCGGCCACGTCCCCGCCGCCGCGCGCCAGTTCCAGCACCGACGAGCCGCCGAAGCAGTAGCCGAACGCGCCGATCCTGGCAGCGTCCAGCGGCGCCTTGCCGGCCTGCGCCTTCAGCGTGTCCAGCGCCATCAGCATCCGCGCGCGCATCAGCAGCGGCGCAGCGTACAGCGCCTTGACCTGGGCCATCGCCTGTTCGGCGTTCTTCGGCCGCACGCCCTTGCCGTACATGTCGACGACCAGCACCACGTACTCGCTGCCTGCCACCTGCTTGGCCTTTGCGACCGCGCTGTCTGTGACTCCCATCCAGTCGGGCACCATCAGCAGGCCGGGGCGCTGGGTCGCCACTGCGTCGTCGTAGACCAGGTAGCCGGAAAACGCCTGCTTGCCGACCCGCCATTCCACCGGCTTCGCCTGCGGTGCGGCAACGGCGGCGGATGCGAACAGCAGGGCCAGCAGGCACAGGAATGCGGAAGTCTTGCGCATGGCGCCATCCTCGCTCGGTTCGATAGCGCCGAGTGTACGCCTCCCCCATTACCGCAGGAGCGCACCGCAGGGGCGCGACTGGATTACCCCCGAAAATATTGTTCGCGCCCCTGCGGTGCGCTCCTGCGAGGCTCCATCGCCGGTCAGGCGACGCCGAGGCCCGGGATTGCCGAAATCAGGTCGGGGTCGAAACCAGCCAGTTCGGCGAAATGCCGGCCGCGCGCGACGTAGTCGCGGTACTGGCCGAAACTCGGCGCGCCGGGCGACAGCAGGATCACGCCGTCGCTTCCCAACAGCGCTTTCGCCTGCCCCATCGCTTCCGGCAGGTCGCCGGCGGCGGCCAGTCTGAAACCGTCTTCAGCGGCCAGCGGCGCGAGCAGATCGTGGATGCGCGGGCCGTTCGCCCCCATCGTGACGATCACGGCGGGCGCGCCGGCGCGCATGCGCCCGGCGAAATCGTGCCAGTCCACGCCGCGGTCGTGGCCGCCGACCAGCAGCGCGACGCGGCGGCCGCGGAACACGTCCAGCGCGGCCAGGCTGGCATGCGGCGTGGTGCTGATCGAATCGTTGACATAAACGATGCCGTCGCGTTCACCCAGCGTCTGCAGCCGGTTCGGCAGCGGGCGGAACGACCCGGCCGCCGCGGCCAGCGACGCGGCGTCGATGCCGACCGCTTCCATCGCCGCCAGCACCGCGCACAGGTTGCTGCGGTTGTGCCGCCCGGGCGCCGGCACCCGCGTGGTGTCCAGCACGAAGGCGTCGCCGCGGTACAGGTTGTCATCGCGCAGGTGCCAGCCATCTTCGCGGTTGAACCAGCGGACCTCGCTGTCCGGCAGTTGCAGCCTGCCGAGGATCGGGTCGGCGGCGTTCAGCACCGCGAAGCGCGGTTTCGCCTGCGTCACCAGCGCCAGCTTGTCCTCGACGTAGCGCGCTTCGCCGCCGTGCCAGTCCAGATGCTCCGGGAAAACGTTCAGAACCACCGCAACCTGCGGCCGCGCGCCGCCCAGGGCCACGTCGCGGGTCTGGTAGCTGGAAAGCTCGATCGCCCAGAATGCCGGCGCAGGCTGCGGGTCGAGTATCTCCAGCAGCGGCAGGCCGATATTGCCGGCCAGCGCCGTGCGATGGCCGCCGGCACGCAGCAGGTGCGCCAGCAGCGAAGTCGTGGTGCTCTTGCCCTTGGTGCCGGTGACGCACAGCGCATTCGGCACGAAGCCCTGCGCATCGGCATGCTCGCCGAACCACAGCGCGGTGCCGCCGACGAAACGGGTGCCCCGCGCCGCCGCGGCCAGCGCTTCCGGTTTGTACGGGCTGATGCCGGGCGACTTGATGACCACGTCGAAAGCGGACAACGCCTCTGCCGTCGCCTCGGTTTCGATGCGCAAGGCATCGTCGCCGAGTGCGCGCACATCGCCGGCTTCGTCCGCCGAACAGAACAGGGTCAACGCCTGGCCTGCGTTGCGCTCGCGCAGCGCGCGGTACGCCGCGCGACCTTCCCTGCCCCAGCCCCACAGCGCGACCCTGCGGCCCGCCAGCGAGGCGAAGCGGAGCGGGCCGCCCTCAGGAAGCGAATTGTTCACGCAGCTTTTCCCACAGCGCGGCGGGCACGCGGTGTTCGCTGCCGACCTCCAGCAGCGGCGGCAGCGCCAGTTCGGCGGAGTCCAGCTGCGGGCGTATCTCGCGGTTGAAGCGCGCCACCAGCGCGTCCTCCTTCCATTCCGGGCGCTCGCCCAGCAGGGCCATCGCCGCACGCGACTCCCTGCCCTCGCCGACGCACTCGAACGGCTTGTGGTCGCGGAATTCCAGCAACGCATCGAAGCCGCCGGCCTGTTCGGCGTCGTCGAGCAGGTTGCGCCCGAAGATGCCGACCAGCCGTGGCTTGGGCATGAATGGCGCCAGCGCGAGGAACACGAAATGGCACTTCGGGCACACGCCGCACCAGCGGTTGGCCGGACGCTCGCCGAGGATGTGGAAATTGCGGTTGCAGCTGGAAAAATGCGCGTCGTAGTGCGCGTTCTTCGCGAACTGCCGCGCCACCGCCAGTTCGCTGAGCGGACGCAGCAGCGAGTAGTAATGCAGGTCGGCAGCCACGCGCGACTGCAGGTATTCACCGAACGCCCGCTCGAAGGCCCAGCCCTTCGACCACTGGTGGTTCACCTCGCCGGTGCCGGGGATCATGCTGCCGTAGCTGGCCGAACGCTCGTTGGAGAACACCACCTGGTTCGCGCCGTGCAGCAGCGCGGCCAGGGCCATGATCGCCGAGTTGATCGCGGTGACCGGGATGTGGCCGTTGTACGCACCCTGCCGGTTCAGTTCGAACAATTCCGGCGCCAGCGCACGGCCGATGTTCAGGGTGGGCAGGCCGGTGCGCGCCGCGCAGGCGGCGATCAATTGCGAACCGCCGATCCACGTGACCGTCTGTTCGACGCCGGCAGCGCGCAGCGCCTCGATGCTGACCAGCGAATCCTTGCCGCCGCCGATGGCGACCAGCGCGTGCCCGCGCAGGCCGGGATCGAAGCCCCTCTCCCCCCGGGAGAGGGGTTGGGGTGAGGGTTCGGTGCGAGCGCGGGCATCCGGATGCTCCGTACCCTCACCCCCGGCCCCTCTCCCGGCGGGAGCGGGGAGCGAAGCCGGAAACCTGATCTTCCCGCGCAAATTCAACCCATTGCGGTAGGCGAATTCGCCCAGTCCGTTCTCGTAAACGGTTTCCAGCAACGCAGCAGTCTCCGCATCGATGGCGTACGACTCGGTGCGGATCTCCGCCGGCACCGCCGCCTTGTAGTAGCTGACGCCGGCGATCAGGTGCAGCAGGCGCAGCGCGGCTTCGACCGCCTGCGTGCGCGCATCGTCCAGGGCGAACGGCGCGCCAGGGAAGCTGACCTTCTCGATCATTTCCGGGCCGTCGTCGAACGCGTACGCCAGCGTCGCGACACCGCTTTGCGCGTCGAATCCGCAACGGACGAAGCGGAACGTTTTCACCGCGTCGCGCTGGAACGACCAATCAGACATCGATCACCTCTTCACCCGGCAATGCGCGCAGGTTGTACGTGCTGGCCATGCTGGAACCATAGGCGCCGGCGTCCGCGATCAGCATCACGTCGCCCGGCGCGGTCGTGGCCGGCAGCTTGACCCGCTGCGCGAACACGTCGCTGGACTCGCAGATCGGCCCGACCACGCCGAAATCGAGGTCGCGCGCCTCGTCCAGCCGCGACAGGTTGGCGATGTCGTGCCAGGCGTCGTACAGCGCCGGCCGGATCAGCGCGTTCATGCCCGCGTCCAGGCCGACCCGGCGCACGCCGTCCTTCTCGATCACTTGCGTCGCGTGCGCCAGCAGCACGCCGGATTCGGCGACCAGGAAGCGGCCCGGTTCGATGGCGATGCGGAACGCGGGATGCACCTGCTTCATCTCGGCCAGGCCGGCGGCATAACCGTCCAGGTCGAACGGCTCGTCGTCCTCGCTGTACGGGATGGGCAGGCCACCGCCGATGTCGATGGTCTCGACGCTGCCGATGCGGCGGTCGAAGCCGGCCAGTTCGTCGAACATCATCCGCCAGTGCTCGCGATTGTCGATGCCGCTGCCCATGTGCGCGTGCAGGCCGGTGACGGTCAGGCCCAGCGCGCGCGCGGCGTCGATGAACTCGTCCACGCGCTGCACCGACAGGCCGAACTTGGAATGCTTGCCGCCGGTGTTGACCTTGGCGTGGTGTCCGCCGCCGTGGCCCAGGTCGATGCGCAGCCAGACCTTGCGGCCACGGAAGGTTTCCGGCCAGCGCTGCAGGATCTCGACGCTGTCGATGGTGGTGTTGACGCCCAGTTCGAACGCCTGCGCGTACTCGTCCACCGGGGCGAAGCTGGGCGTGAACAGGACGCGCGACGGCGCGAAGCCCGGCACGCTGGCCAGCACGTGGCGGATCTCGCCCAGCGACACGCATTCCAGGCCGAAGCCTTCGTCGGCCAGCGCGCGCAGGATCGCCGGATGCGGATTGGCCTTGATCGCGTAGTAGCGCTGGTCGATGGCGGCGATGGCCTTCAGCTGGCGCGCGCGTTCGCGCACGGTCGGCAGGTGGTAGGCGTAGGTCGGCGTCGCTCGCGCCGCGATGGCCTGCAGCGCCTTGCGCATGTCCGGGGCGTGCCACCACGGCAGCGGCCGCGGCCGGACCTGGCCGTTGAGTTCGCGCCAGCGCACGCCGAAGACCCCTTCCTCGTACACCGGCATCGCGCCGCTGTCGATCAGCGCCCCGTGCAGCACCGGCAGCAGGCCGTCGGCGTCGGCTTCGTCGATGACGAAGGTCAGGTTCAGGTCGTTGGACGATTGCGAAATCATGTGCACGCGTTCCTGCCCGAACGTGGCCCACACCTCGGACAGCTTGTGCAGCAGCGAACGCATGCCGCGGCCGACCAGGGTGATGGCCGCGCACGGCACGATGATCTTGACCCGGCACAGCCTGGCCAGGTCTTCCGACAGCGCGGCCAGCGCGTCGGTGTTGACCAGGTTCTCGGACGGATCCAGCGACACGGTGACGTTGGTTTCGGCGGTGCCGATCAGGTCGACCGACAGGCCATGGCGCTTGAATACATCGAACACGCCGGCGAGGAAGCCCGCCTGCTGCCACATCGCCATGCTTTCCATCGACACCAGCACGATGCCGTTGCGACGGCTGATCGCCTTCACCCCCGGCACCGGCTCGGCATTGCCGTCGATGCGGGTGCCCGGCAGTTCCGGGCGCTCGGTGTCGAGGATCGCCATCGGCACGCCGGCATCGCGGCAGGGCTTGATCGAACGCGGATGCAGCACCTTGGCGCCGGTGGTGGCGATTTCCTGCGCCTCGTAATAATCGAGCCGGGTCAGCAGGCGCGCGTCCGGGACTTCCTTCGGATTGGCGCTGAACATGCCCGGCACGTCGGTCCAGATCTCCACGCGCAGCGCGCCGAGCAGCGCGCCGAAGTACGCGGCCGACGTATCGGAACCGCCACGGCCGAGGATCGCGGTGCCCCCGTCCTGGTGGCGGGCGATGAAACCCTGCGAGATCAGCAGGCGCGTCGGCTGCGCGGCGAACTCCGCGCGCCATTCCGGCGTCGGCGCGGTGACGCAGTTGACCGACAGGCGCCTGGACCATTCGCTCTGGTTGGCCACCGGCGGCTGCGCGTGCAGCCAGTCGCGCGCGTCGGCCCAGCCGATGTCCAGGCCGTTGGCCTTCAGGTAGGCCGCGCCGAGCGTGGACGACAGCAGTTCGCCCTGCGCCAGCACCTCGGCCTGCCAGTCCAGCGGGCGCGAAGCCGCGCGCGGATCGGCCGGCAGGCCACACAGCGCGGCGAGACGCGCGCCGAGGACGGCGTCGGGGTCCAGATCGAGTTCGATGGCGAAATCGCGATGCCGCTGCGCCAGCGCCTCGACCCGCTGCGCGGCGTCGCCGGCGCCATCGGCGATGGCGGTCAGTTCGTTGGTGACGCCCGACAGCGCGGAAACCACCACCAGCACCCGCGCATTCCCGTGATCGGCACGTTCCTTCGCCAACCTGCCGATGGTGTCCCAGCGGTGACGACGCGACACCGAAGTGCCGCCGAACTTGAGGACGATCCAGCGGTCGGAAGCGGGGCTATCTGGCATTCGGGGGAGGCTCGCGGGGATGCTCGACAAGAACACGAAGTGGCGCCGCCGGTCGGCGGAGCCGTCGATTCTAAAGGAAGCCGCGCCGGCCGAAGGTTTCATCTGCGCGCTTCCGACGGGCGCGCCCGATTGACGCATCCGCCGACGCTTCCTACCCTGCACGGCCCCTTCCTCCGGCTTGCCCATGACTTCACGCCGCTACCTGCAACTCGACGTGTTCGCCGACCGCCCGGGCGCGGGCAATCCGCTGGCCGTGGTGCTGGACGCCACCGGCCTCGACGACGACGCCATGCAGGCCATCGCCCGCTGGACGCGATTGCCGGAAACCACCTTCGTGTTCCCGGCGACGCGGCCGCAAGCCAGTTACGCCCTGCGCATCTTCAGCCCGCGCCGCGAAGTGCCGTTCGCCGGCCATCCCAGCGTCGGCACCGCGCATGCGGTGCTGGAGGCCGGCCTGGCCGCGCCGCGCGACGGCCTGCTGGTCCAGGAAGGCATCGCCGGGCTGCTGCCGCTGCGCGTCGATGGCGAAGGCGCGGCACGGCGCATCGCGGTGCGCACGCCGCGGGCGCAGGTCGTCGAAACCGCTGCCGCGCCGCAGGGCCCGCTGCGCGACGCGCTGCGCGGCCTGTCCGCTGGCGCGTTGCCGCCGGCGCTGGTCGATGGCGGACGCCGCTGGTGGCTGGCCGAATTGAAGGACGAAGCCGCCCTGCGCGCCGCGCAGCCGGACTGGATCGCGATCGCGTCGCTGGCCAGGACCAGCGACAGCATGGGCCTGTGCGTCTACGCGCACACGCCGGACCAGCCCTACGACCTGGCGGTGCGCGCCTTCGTCGGCGCCCCGGCGGCGTTCGAGGACGCCGCCTCCGGTGCGGCCAACGCCACCCTCGCCGCCTGGCTGGCGTCGCGGGACGCCCTGCCCGGCCGCGATGGGCGTTATCGCGTCAGCCAGGGGCGCGAGGTCGGCCACGACGCGCTGCTCGAACTCCAGGTCGATGCGGACGGCGAAGTGTGGTCCGGCGGACAGGTGCAGACCGTGGTCAGCGGCGGGATCGACTGGCGCTAGCTTTTCGCTTCCCCCATCGGGAAAAGGAAACAAAAACGAAGGGGCCTCGCGGCCCCTTCGCTGCGTTCCGCCGGAAAAACCGCCCCTACTCGGGTGCAGCCGACACACGCACGCGGATGCGGTCGCCCGGATGGTAGGCGGTGCGGGTACGGTAGGTGCGGCCGGCGTATTCGTAGGTCACGTCGTAGCCGTCGACGCGCTCGTTGCTGCCGAAATAGTCGCCGCGGCCGTTCGTCGGTACCGGATCGCAGACGCGGACGGTGCCGGATTGCGCGCGGCGATTGCGCTGGGCGCTGTCGTAGATCGAGCGCCCGGCCATGCCGCCGACCATCGAACCTACCGCGGTGCCGACGTAGCGGCCGCTGCCGTCGCCCATCTTGCTGCCCAGCACCGCACCGGCAAGGGTGCCCAGCACCGTGGCCACGGCGCGGCCACCTTCGCTGCCATCGTTGCGACGATAGGCGTCGTCGCGGCCGTAATAGCCGTCCCGGCTGTAGCCGTCGCCGCTGCGGTAATAACCGTCGCCGTCGCGATAAGCGTCGTTGCCGCCGGCATACACCTCGTCGCTGCGGCGATAGGTGCAGTTCCGCGCCGCCGCGCGCGAGCCGCCGTAGCCGATGACCGGATCGACCCGGACCACGCGCGCGTAGTCGTAACCATCCGCATCGTCGTATCCGCGGTTGCCGTAACCGTCGCGCGACGCATCGGGATAGGCGCCGTAGCTCTGCGCCGAGGCGGTCCCGGCGAAGGCAAGGCCCACGGCAAGCAGGCTGGCGGAAAGGCGTTTCATTGCATGACTCGCCCGCGCCGGATGGCGCAGGCGCATCGTCGAGCGGCACGGGTGAAACCCGTCTGAACTCAGCCGGCGGCTTCCAGCGCGTTTAGCCACGCGACAGCTTGCGCGGCGATCTCCGCCGCGCGTTTCCCCAGCAAGGGACCGACATGGCTGGTCGCGGGCGTCCGCAGCAGGCTGGCGTCCCAGGCCTGGGCCATCGCGCCGGCGATCGCGGGCGGCACGTCCTCGTCCTGCGCGGATGCCACCAGCAGGACCGGACACGCCGGCCGCTCCGCTGCGACGCCTGCGCCGGCCTGCCGCAGCGCCAAACCGGATTCGTCGCGCCAATGGCGGAGCGCGAACAGCGCACTCGCATCGTCGGCATCGGGCATCGCCCGGCGCGTCGACGCCAGCCGCGCGTCGCCGCGCCAGCGCACCACGTCCGGCCATGCGCGGACCGGCAGTCGCGCATGCCAGGGCGCGGGCGGCAACGGATTCACCAGCACCAGCGCATCGGCATAGTCCGCCGCCAGCAGCGCGAGCAGGCCGCCGAGGCTGGCGCCGGCCGCCACGCGCGGACGCGGCAGCGCATGCAGCGCCGCGCGTACCTGGTCGAGGTAATCGCGCAGCGTGGTGGCGGCCAGCCCCGCAGGCGCGGGCCGCAAATCGAGGGCCTCGGCCTCGATGCCCTGCGCCCGCCACACGCCGCGCCAGACGCTCCATTCCCACGCGCCACCGCCAGCGCCGTGGACCAGCAGCGCGTGGCGCGTCGGCCTACTCAACCAGCGTGGCTTCCAGCGACACCGGCACCGCCAGCGCGCGCGAAATCACGCAGCCGGCCTTGGCGGCCTCGGCGGCCTGCCGGAATTTCGCCGCGTCGATGCCCGGCACCTTCGCCGAAACGACCAGCCTGACCGCGGTGATGGTCGGGCCCGGGTCCATGCCCGGCTCCATCGTCGCCTCGGCGCGGGTGTTGATGCTGTCCGGGGTGAAGCCCTCCTTCCCCAGCACCGCCGACAGCGCCATGCTGAAGCAGCCGGCGTGCGCCGCGGCCAGCAGTTCTTCCGGATTGGTGCCTTTCTCGTCGCCGAAGCGGGTCTTGAACGAGAAATTCTGCGCGTCGAACAGCCCGCTCTGCGGCGTGGCGATGCTGCCCTTGCCCGATTGCAGGTCGCCGTTCCACTGCGCATCGGCGTAACGCTTGAATGCCATGTCCGTGCTCCTGGTTGGGGAAATGGCAGCTTACACCGGCCACCTTGCCCGCTCCCGCGCATGGGCAGGCAACAAGCGGCGGGCATTTCGCGCCGCGACTTGACCTGCCCGCGGCGGGCCACGATGCTGGCCGCCCGCCATGACCGCCCGCCGAGCGCCCACGCTCCGGCGCGAAGCGCGGACAGCCATGACGCCACGTCCATCCCATCGCAAGGAGGAACGGGCTCATGTCCTACCGCACGGAACAGATCCGCAACGTGGCCCTGGCAGGCCACCCCGGCGCCGGCAAAACCACGTTGTTCGAAGCCCTGCTGCATGCCGGCGGCGCCCTGCAGACGGCAGGCACGGTCGAACGCGGCAGCACCGTGTCCGACTTCGACCCGATGGAAAAGGGCCGCGGCCATTCCATCGATTCCGCCATCGCCAGCACCGACCATGCCGGCATCCACGTCAACCTGATCGACACGCCCGGCTATCCGGAATTCCGCGGCCAGGCGCTGTCCGCGCTGTCGGCGGTGGAAACCGCGCTGATCGTGGTCGATGCCGACAGCGGCGTCGCCCACGGCACGCGCCGGCTGATGCAGCGCGCGAAGCAGCGCGGCCTGTGCCGGGTCGTGGTGGTCAACAAGATCGACCACGAAGGCGCGGACTGCGCCGCGGTGCTGGCGCAACTGCGCGAGGAATTCGGCCCGGAAATGCTGCCAGTGAACCTGCCGGCCGACGGCGGCGCGCGCGTGGCCGATTGCCTGGGCGCGGCACAGGGCGACAGCGACCTCGGCCCGGTCGCCGAGTGGCACCAGAAGATCATCGACCAGGTGGTCGAGATCAACGAGACGGTGATGGAGCACTACCTGGACCTGGGCGAAGGCGGCCTGTCCGGCGCCGAACTGCACGATGCCTTCGAGCAGTGCCTGCGCGAAGGCCACCTGGTGCCGGTGTGCTTCGCCTCGGCGCGCAGCGGCGCCGGCGTGAAGGAACTGCTCGACGTGATGGAACGGTGGTTCCCGCATCCCGGCGAAGCCAACCCGCCGCCTTTCGTGAAGGGCGACGAGTCCATCGTGGCGCGCCCGGTGCCGGATGCGCACGTCATCGCCGACGTGTTCAAGATCGTCAACGATCCTTTCGTCGGCAAGCTCGGCGTGTTCCGCGTCTACCAGGGCACGGTCCGGCGCGACAGCCAGCTGTTCGTCGACGACGGCCGCAAGCCGTTCAAGGTCGGCCACCTGTTCAAGCTGCGCGGCAGGGACCACGCCGAGATCGAACAGGCCATCCCCGGCGACATCGCCGCGGTCGCCAAGGTGGAGGAACTGCATTTCGACGCGGTGCTGCACGACAGCCACGACGAAGACCGCATCCACCTGGCCCCGGTCGATTTCCCCAAGCCGATGTTCGGCCTGGCCGTCGAGGCGGCCAGCAAGGGCCAGGAGCAGAAGCTGGCCGGCGCGCTGCACAAGCTGGCCGAGGAAGACCCGGCCTTCGCGGTGGAATCCAACGCCGAGCTCAACGAGACGGTGATCCGCGGCCTGTCCGACCTGCACCTGCGGGTGATGCTGGAACGGCTGAAGGAGCGCCACGGCGTCGAGGTGAAGACCCGGCCGCCGCGCATCGCCTACCGCGAGACCATCGGCGCGAAGGCCGAAGGCCATCACCGGCACAAGAAGCAGACCGGCGGCGCCGGCCAGTTCGGCGAGGTGTTCCTGCGCATCGAGCCGCTGCCGCGCGGCGCCGGCTTCGAGTTCGTCGACGAGGTCAAGGGCGGCACCATTCCCGGCCAGTTCCTGCCGGCGGTGGAGAAAGGCGTGCGCCAGGTGCTGGCCGGCGGCGCCATCGCCGGCCATCCGCTGCAGGACCTGCGCGTGATCGTCTACGACGGCAAGCACCATCCGGTCGACAGCAAGGAGGTGGCGTTCGTCGCCGCAGGCAAAAAAGCCTTCCTGGACGCGGTGTTGAAGGCGAAACCGCAAGTGCTGGAACCGGTCGTGGACCTGGAAGTCAGCGCGCCCGAGGCGCAGGTCGGCGACATCACCGGCGGCCTGTCGGCCAAGCGCGCGCGGATCAACGGCACCGATTCGGCACGCGGCGAAGTCACGGTGAAGGCGCAGGTGCCGCTGTCCGAACTGGAAGGCTACGCGGCCGAACTGAAGTCGGTCACCGCCGGACGCGGGCGCTACGCGCTGGACTTCAGCCACTACGAACCGGTGCCGGCGCAGGTGCAGCAAAAGCTGGTCGACGCCTGGAAACCGAAGCACGAGGACGAGTGACCGACGTTCATTCCGCAGCGCCGCACTGCTCATGAGCAAAAAAACCACTGGAAAATGCCGCCGTGGGCTTGGCGAAGGCGCGCGATTGCCCTACATTTCGCCTGCCGACGGTTCCTACCGACGAATCCGGCCCGAACAATCCACCTAACGAGGTACACAGGACAGTTATGGCAACGAAGAAGAAAGCCGCTCCGAAGAAGGCAGCGAAGGCCGCCAAGCCCGCCAAGCCCGCCGCTCCCAAGCCGATCAAGGAAGCCCTGAGCAAGTCGGGCCTGGTCGCCCACATCGCCGAAGCGGCCTCGGTCGCCGCCAAGGACGTGCGCGCCGTGCTGGCCGCGCTGGAAAGCGCCGTGCATGGTTCGGTCAACAAGAAGGGCGCCGGCAGCTTCACCCTGCCCGGTCTGCTGAAGATCACCGCTGTCAACGTGCCGGCCAAGCCGAAGCGCAAGGGCATCAACCCGTTCACCAAGGAAGAAGTCTGGTTCGCCGCCAAGCCGGCTTCGGTGAAGGTCAAGGTGCGCCCGCTGAAGAAGCTGAAGGACGCCGCCGCCTGATCCAGGCGCGACTTCGCGAAGGCAACACCGCTCGGGACGGCTTCGGCCGTCCCGAGTCGTTTCCGGGCAGGGTGGAGATCCGGCGCCGTGGTCGCCTCGCCGGCGGTGGAACGCTCAATCGCAGCCGCGGCCTCGCCACGGAATCGCGGCGGGCCTATGGTGGCCCTGCGATATCGCAGTTGTCCCCATCACCTCCATGACCTCCCCTTCCCATCGCTACCGCATCACCGTCACGCCGATCGAAGCCGACGGCCTGCCCTGCCTGCGGCGCTGCGCGATCGAGTTCGAGCACCGCGACCGCATCGACTGGATGCGCCTGCTGGAATCGATCCAGCGCCAGCCGGGCCTGAGCGGCGACGAACGCTCGGCGCTGGCCGTGGCCCTGCGCCTGCTGGACACGCTGAGCCACCGCGAAGGCGACGAACTGTTCACCGCGCTTCGTCCGCACCTGGACGCCTTCGTCAAGGGCCTGCAAGCCGCGCATTGACCCGACCCGGAATCGCACCCGCAGGAGCGCACCGCAAGGGCGCGACCGGAATACGGATTGCGCGATGGGGTTTCCTGCGGCATGGCGCTTTGTCGCGCCCCTGCGGGCGCTCCTGCAATGCGCTTATGCTGCCAGCCATGAAAGCCCGCACCGCCACCGAAGCGCAGAAGCTGGAAGACCTGCCCAACATCGGCAAGGCAATGGCCGGCGATTTCCGCCTGCTGGGCATCGCGCATCCGCGCCAGCTGGTCGGCCGCGATCCGTACCGGCTCTACGACGAACTCTGTGCCGCCACCGGCGCACGCCACGACCCCTGCGTCATCGACGCCTTCATCAGCGCGGTGCGCTTCATGGAAGGCGCACCGCCGCATCCGTGGTGGCACTACACCGCCGAGCGCAAGCGTCACACCGGCGGCTAACCGCAGGTTCACCGCCTTCGGCTAAGGTAGCCGGCATCCGTCCTGCCCCGGGTATCCCCATGTCCTCCGCCCCGCTCCGCCGCTGCGCATGGCTGATCGCATTGACCGCCGTCCTGGCCGCCTGCACCACGCTGAACGCCGTGTCGGCCTGGCTCGGCAACGAGGTCGCATTCACCGCACCGCAACTGCAGCGCACGCTCGACAACAGCTTCCCGCGCGACTTCGACAAGCTCGGCGGACTGGTTTCCGCGCGGCTGACCAACCCACGCCTGAGCATCCCGCAGGGCGATCGCCGCCTGCGCCTGGACTTCGACATCGCGGTCAGCGCGCTGGGCGAAACGCCGGTGGGCTCGGGCCACTTCGCCGTGCTCAGCGAGCTGCGCTACCACCCGGCCACGCACGGCCTGCACCTGGACAACCCGGAACTGCTCAGCGTCGACGTGCCCGGCGCCGGCAGCCTGCTCAAGGGCGGCACGCGTGGCCTGGTCAACACCGTGCTGGCCGATTACGCCGCGTCGGAGCCGGTCTATCGGCTCGACGACGACCTGCTGCGCAAGCTGCCGGCCGGCAAGCGCATCGGTTCGACCGCGATCGAGAACGGTCGCGTGGTCGTGCGCCTGACCCAGTGACGCCTGTCGCCATGAAACGAGGAACGGCCTGCGGCTTCTTCGTCGCCTGCATCGCAGGTCTTTGCGCCTGCACGCCGGCGTTGCCGCCGTCCCAGGACACGGCTGCACCGACCGCCGGACCGGCGACTGCCGCGCCCGCCAAGCCTGCGGCGATGCCTGCCGACCTGGCGCCGTTGCAGGACGATGCCTCGCCGGCCGCCGCCGAAGCCGTGGTTCGTGCCTACTACGCGGCGATCAATGCCCGCGACTTCGCCACGGCCTACGCGCAGTGGAGCGACGACGGCAAGGCGAGCGGACAGGACTTCGGACAATTCCGCGACGGCTATACCAACACCGTGTCGGTCGGGGCCAAGGTCGGCGCCGCGACCGCCGAGGAAGGCGCCGCCGGCTCGCGCTTCATCCTCGTCCCGGTCGAATTGCAGGCGGCGCAGAAGGACGGCGGCACGCGCCGCTACCGGGGCTACTTCGTCCTGCGCGCGGTGGTGGCCGACGGCGCCAGCGCGGAGCAACGCCGCTGGCGCCTGCATTCGGCCGAGATCGAGCGACTGCCCGATCAAAGCTCGAAACGGTAGCTCAGCTTCACCAGCAACTGTTCGTCGTCGCGCAGGCCGAAACTGTCGCCCAGCAGCGCGCCGCGGCCCTGCGAGACGTCGTCCATGCGATAGCCGCCGCGGCCGTAGACCACGTACAGGTACGACAGCGGCGCCAGTTCGTAGCGGTAGCGGATCTGGAAACCGAAGTTGGCGACGCTGAAATCGTCGACCGCCTCGTCGCTGGCGACCGCGCGCCCGCCTTCGACCCGGTAGGCCTGGTTCAGGCGCGCGTCCACCGCGATCGCCTGCAGCTTCACCCGCAGTTCCTGGCGGTCGCCGATGGACCAATCCATGCCGGCCTCGAGGTGGGTCTCGCGGCCCTTGAAGCTGCCGATCAGGTTGTCGCGCTGCCATACCAGCCAGTCCGGCGAGTAGTCGGCATACGCGCCCAGGCCGATGCTGAAGGCGTCGTTGACGAAGAACGTCGGCTCGTATTGCAGGCTGCCGCCGACCCTGGCGTTGCCGGACAGGCCGCCGCTGTACAACTGCGCTTCGAAGCCGTGCGCCCAACGCCCCTTGCGCGGGCGG
This sequence comes from Pseudoxanthomonas sp., assembly GCA_039807145.1. GTDB lineage: Bacteria > Pseudomonadota > Gammaproteobacteria > Xanthomonadales > Xanthomonadaceae > Pseudoxanthomonas_A. The sequence goes on from JBDHQQ010000002.1 coordinate 30,891, forward strand.
TCGTACCCGTAATACGCGTTGAAGTTGCCCGGCAACCGCAGCACGCCATTGCCGCGGGTCAGGTTGTCGGTCAGTCCGGCGCTGTTGATGTTGGCCTGCGCGGATTCGTTGCTGCCGTCCCGCAGCTTGCTCTGCCGGCTGATGCGGAACTGGTAATTGAGCCGGTCGCCATGGTCGTTGCCGACGTAGCTGCCGCGCCAGCGCCACTCCTTCGACGCGTAGCGCGACTCCTTCGGCAATTCGTCGAAGCGACGACGGAATTCCCAGTGCAGGTAGTTGAGGTCGGCGCGCGACAGGTAGCCGGCATCGTTGAGCTGCAGCTCGTCGCCGAAATGCATGGCGATCCACTGCTGGCGCCAGCCATGGTCCATCTGGTAGTCGGCCCATACCGTCGCCCCGCTGTCGCGGGTGGCCTCGCCACTGTCCTTGATCTCGCTGCCGAACACCCGCGTGCGCACGTTCCAGCGCGCGTTCGGCCGCCAGTTGTGGTCGATGCCGGCGACGTCGGCGACGCGATCCAGGAACGGGCGCTCGGTGCGCACCCACATCGCGCCCAGGTTCTGCGTGTCGAAATCACGGACCACGCGCAACGCGTTGAACGAGCGCCCCGCACTGCCGTCTTCCTCGGCCGAGAAAACGCCGTATTTGGTCGCGCCGAAGCTGCCGTTGAGCTTGACCGCCGCGGCGATGTCGCCGGCGCCGCTGCCGCCGTCGGCCGGCGCGCCGATGCGCCGCGTGTACAGCAGCTGGCTGAAGTCCGACGGCGTGGTGTATTCGAACAGGCCCTGGTTCTCGGTGAAGAACGGACGCTTCTCGCTGACAAAGGTTTCGGTGGCGCTGAAATTGACCACCAGGTCGTCGCTCTCGACCTGGCCGAAGTCCGGGTTGATGGTGCCCGACAGCTGGAACTGGCCGCTCGGCTTCCAGAACACGTCCACGCCGCCGTCGAAGTCGCTGCCGCCATGCACGTTGTCGTACAAGCCGGAGGCATACGGCGTGATCGCCAGCAGCGACTGGCTGTAGGCCTTCACCTGCAGCGGCGCGAAGTCGGACAGGAAGCGCGGGCGCTCGAAGCTCGCCACCGGCCACGCCGAGCGTTCGCCGGTGGAACCGATCACCCGGTCGACGTAGATCTTGAGATTGCGCGTGCCGCCGTTCGCCTTGTGCATCGTCGCGATATGCCACGGAACCAGGATTTCCACGGTCCACGCATCGCCGTCCTCGCCGACCGCATGCCGCCAACTGCCGTCCCAGTCGGCGTTGAAACTGCTCTCGTTGGTGAACACGCCGTCGCCGATGCCGTTGGTCGAGGACACGCAGAAGTTGTAGCCGGTGCGGCCATCGCCGTCGAAATCTATGTTCAGGTTGACCCGGTCGACCTGCTCCTCGAAGTCGCGACGCACGCGCTGGTTGGTGCGCGGCACCGACGCTGGTTGCACGTTGCGGAACGCCACGGCCAGGCCTTCCGGCGTGGCGAGGATCCACGCTTCGGTCGGCAGCGAAGCGGGAGCGCCGGAAAACGGCATGGTCTGGCGGAAGTCGGTGACGTGGCGCGCGCCGGCCCATTCGGCCGGATCGATGCGGCCGTCGATGGTCACCGACGGCCCGGCGCTTTCCGTCGCCAGCGCCGGCAGGGCCAGGCCGCACAGCGCGATCGCGATGAGTGGACGCATGGACGGAATTCCGTTTCGGATGCGCGCAGGCTAGTCGGCCGGAACCGTCGCCCGCGCCTGCCGTCGGTCATGTAAACCTTCGGGACGGATACGGCATCCCCAAGGGGAGATCGCCGTTCAGGCCGTGGCGTCGTGGGTGGCGAAGGCGTTCTCGCCCCGCGGCAGTTCCAGCCATTCCGGATGCGCCAGCGCACGGCCGATGTCGACGCGGCCCGCCTGCCAGTGCTCGCGGATCGCGACGCGGCCGAACTGGTAGTCCTTGAAATGGCCGATCCGCGCGCGGTCGCGGTAGATCAGGTGGATCACGCTGTAACGGTTGTCGCAGGCCAGCCTTTCCGCATGCTGGCACCACGGGTTGCGTGCGCGCACCTCGGCGGGGATTTCCTCCAGCAGCTCGCGCAGCAGGCGCCGGTAGTGCTGGCCGACGCGATGCATGTCGGTGATCGCGCGGGTGCGGCTGGAATACTGGATTTCCTTTTCGCGCTCGGCCACGTCGAACAGGTTCTGCGGCAGGTCGCCGCGCGCGCTCCACAGGTCGACCTGGAACACCAGCGCATCGCGCCGCGGCTCGACTTCGAACAGCTGCGACAGCGGCGTGTTCGACACCAGTCCACCGTCCCAGAACCAGCGCCCGTCGATCTCCACCGCGGGGAACGCGGGCGGCAGCGCGCCGGAAGCGAGGATGTGGCGCGCGTCCAGGCGCATCTTCGCGTTGTCGAAGTACTCCAGGTTGCCGCTGGCCACGTCCACCGCGCCGACGCTGACATGGACGCCGCCGTCGTTGAGCCGGTCGAAATCGACCAGCCGGTCCAGCGTGTCGAGCATCGGCCGGGTGTCGTACCAGCTGGCGGTGGCGGGGCCGGGAACCGCGAACGGATCGAACCACGCGCGCGGTGCGTAGAAGCCGCGCTGGCCCTCGACCAGCGCACGCCATGCCTCCCATGCGTCCAGCCAGCTGCGCGAATCGCCGTGCAGTTGGCCCAGGTGGGCCTCCTGCCCTTGCGCGGTGGCCGGGAAGAAGAACGGCTGCGAGACGGTGTCCCAGAATTCCCGCAGCGCATCCAGTCGTTTTCCCGGTGCATTCCCGGCGATCAGCGCGGTATTGAACGCGCCGATGGAAATGCCGGCCAGCCAGTTCGGCGCGATGCCGGCCTCGTGCAGGCCCTGATAGACGCCGGCCTGGTAGGCGCCGAGCGCGCCGCCGCCCTGCAGGACCAAAGCGATGTTTTCGGGCATGCGCGAAGCGGTTTTCCGTTTGCGGGCGGATGCGGGTTTTGCCGTTTTTGCGATTCGCTTCGTCGTCATGGCTGCTTCGGCCCTGCCTGTAGTCCCACGCTGCGCCCGGGACTGCAATCCAGCGTACCGGCAGCCTACTGCATGTACCAGCCATGGCTGACCACCACGCTCTGCCCGGTCAGCGCGGCGCTGGGGAACTCGCACAGGAAACGGACCGTCTCGGCCACGTCCTGCACGGTGGTGAAGATGCCGTCCACGGTCTGGCCCAGCATCACCTTCTTCACCACTTCCTCCTCGCTGATGCCGAGCTCCTTCGCCTGCTCGGGAATCTGCTTCTCGACCAGCGGCGTGCGGACGAAGCCGGGGCAGACCACGTGCGAGCGTACGCCGTGCTTGCCGCCTTCCTTGGCCAGCACCCGGGCCAGGCCCAGCAGGCCGTGCTTGGCGGTGACGTAGGCCGACTTCAGCGGCGAGGCTTCGTGCGAATGCACCGAGCCCATGTAGATCACCACGCCGCCGCGGTCGCCTTGGTACATGTGCGGCAGCACCGCCTTGGTGGTCAGGAAGGCGCCGTCCAGGTGGATGGCCAGCATCTTCTTCCAGTCGGCGAAGGCGTAGTTCTCGATCGGATTGACGATCTGGATGCCGGCGTTGGAAACGAGGATGTCGACCGGGCCGAGCTGCTCGACGGCCTGGGCGATGCCGGCGTTCACTTCAGCCTCGTCGGTGACGTTCATTGCCACGCCCAGCGCCTTGCCGCCGGCCGCGACGATTTCGGCGGCGACGGCCCGCGCGCCGTCCAGGTTGAGGTCGGCGATGGCCACGGCCGCGCCGGAACGGGCCAGGGTATGCGCGATTTCCTTGCCGATGCCGCTGGCCGCGCCGGTGACGACGGCGACCTTGCCTTGCAGGGGGAGTGCCATGGGAGTTCCTTGGATGCGGGGGGATGCGCCATCATTGTCGCAACAGCCGCGTTAGCGCATCGTTCCAAAGTCCAATGCGCCACCTCCTTGCAGGAGCGCGCTGGAGCGCGACCACGGGGTGCCCAGGCGCTGCGCGGGGCCTTCATGGCGACCATGGCTTGCCGGTCGCGCTCCAGCGCTCCTTACAGGTGGAGGGTCTTCACTTCTTCGGCTGCAGCATCGTCCCGGTGCAGTTCTTCGACCCGCACTTGCAGGCCCAGACCTTCTTCAGCCGCGCGGTGTGCGGCTCGTCCAGGGTGATGCCGTAGTTGTAGGTCAGTTCTTCGCCCGGCTTGATGTTGCGGATCGCCTCGATCAGCACGCGATCCTTCTTGCGGTTCTTGCCTTCGTGCTCGTCCAGCAGCGCCTCGCAGTTGGGGTTGCAGCTGTGGTTGATCCAGCGTGCGCGGTTGCCCTTGTGGTTGGCGTCGATCACGTACTCGTCGTTGAGGGTGAACAGGAAGGTATGGCCGGATTCGACGTCGCCGGCGTCTTCCGCGTCCACTTCGGCATGGCTGCGGCGCTTGCCCTTGTATTCGATGACGAACTCGCCCTTCTTGATCGGGGCGATGGCGAACACGCCGTTGCCGTGGATGTCGGACTTGCGCGCTTCGATCTTCTTGTTGGCCATTGCGGAATGCGGAATGAGGGAACGCGCAATTCTCGCACGGCCGGACCGGGGCCATGACGGAACTCCCCGTGACCGATGGCAGGGGTGGCGCGAAAGCTGGCCTGTCGGCGCACCTGCCCGCGTCTCAGATCGTGTCACCCGATGCATTCCAGGCTTCCCATGTCTGCCCGCAAACCCGGATCCGTCCCTGCCCCGTTCGTCACGATGCTGGCGCTGCTGGCGCTGGCCGCCTGCCAGCCTGCGGCCCATTCGCCGGCCCCGGCCGAGCCCGACCTGGTCGCGCGCGGCGAATACTTGGTGAAGATCGGCGGCTGCAACGACTGCCACACGCCCGGCTACGCCGAAAGCGGCGGCCAGGTGGACAAGGCGCACTGGCTGACCGGTTCGCCGCTGGGCTACCACGGCCCGTGGGGCACCACCTATCCGACCAACCTGCGCCTGAGCCTGCACAAAATGACCGAGGCGCAGTGGATGGATTACAGCGCCAACCTGCGCGCCCGCCCGCCGATGCCGGACTTCAACATCCGGGCGATGACCGAAGACGACCGCCGTGCGATCTACCGCTTCGTGCGTTCGCTGGGCGATGCGGGCCAGCCCGCGCCGGAGGCGCTTCCGCCCGGCCAGAAGCCGCCGCCGCCCGTCTTCACCTTGCAGCTTCCCGCCGCTCCAGCGGCGGCCACGCCCGACCCAAACGATTGATTTGACTGGGCACTTGGATCGGCGGACCGCAAAGCGTACAATTTCGGTACGCTTTAACGGTCCGTCGTCATGCTGCGCGTCACCAAACTCACCGATTACGCCACCGTCGTCCTGACCGTGCTCGCCGCACGGCCGGGCGAAGTGCTCAGCGCCACCGACCTGGCCGAACAGTCCGGCCTGGAGCCGCCGACGGTCAGCAAGGTGCTCAAGCCGCTGGCCCAGGCCGGGCTGGTCGAGGGCCTGCGCGGCGTGCATGGCGGCTACCGCCTCAGCCGTGATGCCGCCGACATCGGCCTGATCGACATCGTCGAAGCGATGGAAGGCCCGCTGGCGATGACCGAATGCAGCCAGGCCGACGGCCAGTGCGGCATCGCCCACCAGTGCGGCGCGCGCGCCAACTGGCGCCTGATCAACGACGTGGTCGCCGACGCCCTGCGCGGCGTGACCTTGGCGCAGATGCTGCGCCCGCCCCTCGCCGACGACCCGCGACGACGCCCGATCGCGGCGCACGTCGTCGCCAACTGATTGCACAGGCAGCCCGAATGGCCACCGAAACCGCCAACCCCGAAACCGCGCCGGCGCAGAACGCCGAAATCCTGGCCCAGCTGGGACGCCGCTACGACGCCGGCTTCGTCACCGACATCGAGTCCGACTCGTTGCCGCCCGGCCTGAGCGAGGACATCGTCCGCGCGCTGTCGGCCAAGAAGGACGAGCCGGAATGGATGACCGAATGGCGGCTCGCGGCCTACCGCCACTGGCTGACCATGCCGGTGCCGCACTGGGCGAAGCTGAAGATCGCGCCGATCGACTTCCAGGCCATCAGCTACTACTCCGCGCCGAAGGGGCCGAAGTACAAGTCGCTGGACGAGGTGCCGCAGGAACTGCTGGACACCTACGACAAGCTGGGCGTGCCGCTGCACGAGCGCGCCAAGCTGGCCGGCGTGGCGGTGGACGCGGTGTTCGACTCGGTCAGCGTCGGCACCACCTTCCGCAAGGAACTGGCCGAGAAGGGCATCGTGTTCTGCTCGATGAGCGAGGCCATCCGCGAGCATCCCGAACTGGTGAAGCAGTACCTCGGCAGCGTGGTGCCGACCGGCGACAACTACTTCGCCGCGCTGAACTCGGCGGTGTTCTCCGACGGCAGCTTCGTGTTCGTGCCCAGGGGCGTGCGCTGCCCGATGGAGCTGAGCACCTACTTCCGCATCAACGCCGGCCACACCGGCCAGTTCGAGCGCACGCTGATCGTCTGCGAGGACAAAGCCTACGTCAGCTACCTGGAAGGCTGCACCGCGCCGATGCGCGACGAGAACCAGCTGCACGCCGCGGTGGTGGAACTGGTCGCGCTGGAAGACGCGGAAATCAAGTATTCGACGGTGCAGAACTGGTACCCGGGCGACGAGGAAGGCCGCGGCGGCATCTACAACTTCGTCACCAAGCGCGCCGAATGCCGCGGTGCGCGCAGCAAGGTGACGTGGACGCAGGTGGAGACCGGCAGCGCGATCACCTGGAAATACCCGAGCTGCGTGCTGCTGGGCGACGACTCGACCGGCGAGTTCCACAGCGTGGCGCTGACCCACCATCGCCAGCAGGCCGACACCGGCACCAAGATGATCCACGTCGGCAAGCGCACCAAGAGCAAGATCGTCAGCAAGGGCATCAGCGCCGGGCGCGGGCAGAATTCGTACCGCGGCCTGGTCAAGGTGGACCGCGGCGCCGAGGGCGCGCGCAACCACACCCAGTGCGACAGCCTGCTGATCGGCAAGAAGTGCGGCGCGCACACCTTCCCCTACATCGAGGTGAAGAACCCCACCGCCACGGTCGAGCACGAGGCCACCACCTCCAAGATTTCCGACGACCAGATGTTCTACTGCCGCTCGCGCGGGATCTCCGAGGAAGACGCGGTCAGCATGATCGTCGACGGCTTCTGCAAGCAGGTGTTTCGCGAACTGCCGATGGAGTTCGCGGTGGAGGCGAAGAAATTGTTGGAAGTGTCGCTGGAAGGCAGCGTCGGGTAGGGCGGGTCATGACCCGCCGTACGGAAACAAGACAAAAGCATGGCGGGTCATGACCCGTCCTACCGGAACATCGAAATGTTGAAGATCGAAAACCTCCACGCCAGCGTCGCCGGCAAGGAAATCCTCAAGGGCCTCAGCCTGGAAGTGAAGGCCGGCGAAGTGCACGCCATCATGGGGCCCAACGGCGCCGGAAAGTCCACCCTGGGCAACGTGCTGGCCGGGCGCGAGGGCTACGAAGTCACCGCCGGCACGGTCGAATTCGACGGCAAGCCGCTGCTGGAACTGGCCCCGGAGGAGCGCGCCGCCGCCGGCGTGTTCCTCGCCTTCCAGTACCCGGTCGAGATTCCCGGCGTCAACAACACCTACTTCCTGCGCGCCGCGCTCAACGCCCAGCGCAAGGCGCGCGGCGAGCCGGAACTGGATTCGATGCAGTTCCTGAAGAAGGTGCGCGAGAAGCTGGCCGTGCTGCACCTGAAGGACGAACTGCTGCATCGCGGCGTCAACGAGGGCTTCAGCGGCGGCGAGAAGAAGCGCAACGAGATCTTCCAGCTGGCCCTGCTGGAACCGAGGCTGGCGATCCTGGACGAAACCGACAGCGGCTTGGACATCGACGCGCTGAAATCGGTCGCCGACGGCGTCAACGCGCTGCGTTCGCCCGAGCGCGCCTTCCTCGTGGTCACCCACTACCAGCGCCTGCTCGACTACATCCGCCCGGACGTGGTGCACGTGCTGGCCGACGGCCGCATCGTCGAAAGCGGCGGCCCGGAACTGGCGCTGGAACTGGAAGCCCACGGCTACGCCTGGCTGAAGGACCGTATCGCCCCCGAGGCGGCGTGATGGCAGCTTCTACTTCCGCACCTCGTTTCAGTTCGTCATTCCCGCGAAAGCGGGAATCCATTTTGCCTTTGTTTTCCACGCATCACGGACGAAAGCAACTGCAAAAAAGAATGGATCTCAGCTTGCGCTGGGATGACGGTCTCGAGAATTTGGCATGACTGCATTGTTGGAATCACTCGCAGCATCTTTCACCGGCGATGCCGCGCGCCGCGCCGCGCTCGACGACGTGCTGCGCGACGGCCTGCCCGGCCCGCGCAGCGAGGCGTGGAAATACACCTCGCTGCGCCAGCTGGAAAGGCGCAGCTTCGCCCCCGCGTCGGCCGCACCCATCATCGATCCGAATCTGTTGGCCGACATTCCGGCGCCGCGACTGGTGTTCGTGAACGGCGCGTTCGTGCCCGGCCTGTCCGACACGCGCGGGCTGCCGGCCGGCGCAAAGCTGCTGCCGCTGTCGCAGGCCATTGCCGGCGAGCCGCGCGAATCGAATTTCCTCGAGCGCCGCTTCACCCGCGCCGACGAAGTCTTCGCCCGGCTCAACGCCGCACTCGCGCACGAAGGCGCGGTGCTGCGCATCGCCGAGGGCGTGCGCGTGGAAGCGCCGATCCATCTGGCGTTCGTCGGGCTTCCGGCCGACGGCGACCTGGCCTGGCATTCGCGCCACCTGATCGAACTGCGGCGCGACGCTTCGGCCACGGTGGTCGAACACCACTTCGCGCACGGCGCGCACGCGCACCTGGCCAACGCGCTGACCCACGTGCACCTGGCCGCCGGCAGCGCGCTGCGCCACGCGCGGGTGCAGGAAGAAGCCGCCGGCGCGACCCTGTTCGCGCGCACCGACGCGGTGCTGGCGCGTGATTCCGAATACCGCCGCATCGACCTGGAACTGGGCAGCGCGCTGTCCCGCCACGAATTCAACGTCCGCATCGAAGGCGCACAGGCACGCCTGCACGCCAACGGCGTGCTGCTGGCTTCCGGCCGCCGCCACGTCGACACCCGGCTGGGCATCGACCACATCGCCCGCGACAGCGCCTGCGAACTGGTCTGGCGCGGCCTCGGCGCGGGGCGCGGGCGCGCGGTGTTCCACGGCGGCATCCTGATCCGCGAAGGCGCGGACGGCACCGACGCCAGCCTGTCGAACAAGAACCTGCTGCTGTCGGAAAACGCCGAGATCGACACCCAGCCGGTGCTGGAAATCCACGCCGACGAAGTGAAGGCCGCGCACGGCGCGACGGTGGGCCGGCTGGACGCCAATGCGCTGTTCTACCTGCGCTCGCGCGGACTGCCGCAGGCGCAGGCGCGCAAGCTGCTGACCGCCGCATTCTGTCGCGAACCGCTGTCGGTGGTCGGCGACGACGCCCTGCGCACGCAGCTGGCCGCGAAGATCGATGCGGCGCTGGCCGGGCTGGAGGCATGATGAATTCCGCTTCGACCACGCCACCCATCCCCATCCCTCCCCTGCATGCAGGAGAGGGGGTGGAAGGCATCGACTGGACGCGCGTTCGCGCCGATTTCCCGCTGCTGCAGCGCCAGGTCAACGGCAAGCCGCTGGTGTATTTCGACAGCGCCAACACCGGGCAGAAGCCGGCGTCGGTGATCGAGGCGACGGACGACTTCTATCGTCGCCACAACGCCAACGTCAGTCGCGCCGTGCATACGCTGGGCAGCGAAGCGACCGACGCCTACGAGGGCGCGCGGAAGAAACTGGCGCGCTTCCTCAACGTGCGCGCCGACGAACTGGTGCTATGCGGCGGCACCACCTTCGCGATCAACCTGGTCGCGTACTCGTGGGCGCTGCCGCGCCTGCGCAGCGGCGACGCGATCCTGGTGTCGCGGATGGAACACCACGCCAACATCGTGCCATGGCAACTGGTCGCGCAGCGCACCGGCGCGGAGATCCGGGTCGCCGAAATCCTGCCCGATGGCACGCTCGACCTGCCCGCGCTGTATGCGGCGATGACTCCCGAGGTGAAACTGCTGGCCGTCGCCCATGTGTCGAACGTGCTCGGCACGGTCAACCCGGTGCGCGAAATCTGCCGCGAAGCGCGCAGGCGCGGCATTGTCACCGTGGTCGACGGTTCTCAGGCCGCGCCGCACCGCCCGCTCGACGTGGCCGCGATCGGTTGCGACTTCTATGCGGTCACCGGGCACAAGATGTGCGGGCCGACCGGCACCGGCGGGTTGTGGGCACGCGCCGAACACCTCGCCGCGATGCCGCCGTTCCTGGGCGGCGGCGAGATGATCAAGGCGGTCAGCTTCGACGGCACCGTGTTCAACGACCCGCCCCACCGCTTCGAGGCCGGCACGCCGAATATCGCCGGTTTCGTCGGCTTGGGCGCGGCAGTGGATTACCTGGAAGGCGTCGGCATGGCCGGCATCGAGGCGCGCGAGTCCGAGCTGCTGGCCCATGCCACCGAGGAACTGAAGCAGATCGACGGCCTGCGCATCTTCGGTGAAGCGCCTGACAAGACGGCGGTGATCTCGTTCCTGGTCGAAGGCGCGCACGCGCACGACCTGGCCACGTTGCTCGATCTGGAAGGCGTCGCGGTTCGCTCCGGCCAGCATTGCGCGCATCCGCTGCTGCAGTGGTTCGGCGTTGCCGCCACGCTGCGCGCATCGCTGGCGTTCTACAACACGCACGAGGAAATCGAGACCTTCGTCGCGGCGTTGAAGAAGACACGCAAGCTGCTGTGCTCATAGCCCCTCCCCTGCACAGGCAGGGGGAGGTTGGGAGGGGGTGAAGTCGGAGCACGATGGACTTCCTCGCGAGACCACGCAACCCCTCCCCAACCCTCCCCTCCATTCGGAGGGGAGGGGGCAAAAGCGCATGCGCGCGGGTAATATCGCGGCATGTCCGAACCGACTTTCCGCGCCGCCACGCCGGCCGACATCCCCGCCATCGTCGAGCTGGTGACCTCCGCCTACCGCGGCGACACCAGCCGCCAGGGCTGGACCACCGAGGCCGACCTGCTCGACGGCGCGCGCGTCGATCCGGAAGTGCTTCTCCACGACATCGAACGGCCGGACAGCCTCGTATTTCTCGCCGAACGCGACGGCGAACTGCTCGCCTGCGCGCACGTGGCGATCGAGGACGGCGCCGGCTACTTCGGCATGTTCGCGGTGGGCCCGACCCTGCAAGGCGGCGGCGTGGGCAAGGCCGTGATCGCCGAAGCCGAACGCATCGCCCGGGACACGTGGAAGCTGCCGGCCATGCGCATGACCGTGATCGATGTGCGCGCCGAACTGATCGCCTTCTACGAGCGCCGCGGCTATGCGCGCACCGGCATCCGCAAGCCTTTTCCCTACGGCGACGAGCGCTTCGGCGTGCCGAAGCGCGACGACCTGCGCTTCGAAGTGCTGGAGAAGACCCTGTGAGGGCCAGACCGTAAGGGTTACGCCGTGAGGAGCCTGCCGTGAACGAACCCGCCTGGACCTTCGTCTGCGCCGCCGCCGAGCTGCTGCCCGGCGAGATGAAGTCCGTCTTCGACGAAGTCACCGGCGCGCCGATCGTCGTGTTCAACCTGGACGGCGAGCTGTACGCGCTGGAGGACCAGTGCACCCACGAGGAATTCGAACTGTCCGCGGGCCATTTCGACCCCACGCGCGGCGACGTGGAATGCGTGCTGCACGGCGCGCGCTTCGACGTGCGCGACGGCAGCGCGCTGTGCGCGCCGGCGTACTCGCCCGTGCCCAGGTTCCCGGTCAAGCGGGAACACGATGCCGTCTGGGTCCGCGACGACCGCGATTAGGCTGAACGCCCGCGGATTTCAGCGCCCGGCACGGCAGCGCGCGAACAGGTCCCGGTCCGCATCGTAGGCCTTCGTGCGCACGTCCATCAGCCCGAGCACCGACGGAAACAGGTTGTCGTGGCTGGCGGGCGCATCCGCTTCGCGATGCAGGCAGGCAGCGTCCAGTCCCGCGTCGGCGGCGAAGCCGGGCGAGAACCACATCACCATCGGCACCCCGACCTGCTCGCGCGGCGCGATCGCGTACGGCACGCCGTGCAGGTACAGGCCCTTCTCGCCCAGCGATTCGCCGTGGTCGGAAACATAGACCAGCGCGGTGTCGTAGTCGTCGCGCCGCTGCAGCCCTTCGATGGCGCGTGCGAGGAAATGGTCGGTGTACAGCAGCGCGTTGTCGTAGGCGTTGACGATGCTCTGGCGGTCGCAGCGGCCCAGGTCGTCGGATTCGCAGGCCGGCACGAAGCGTTTGAACTGCGACGGATAGCGCAGGTAATAGCTGGGGCCGTGGTTGCCCAGCTGGTGCAGCACGACCACGCGGTCGCCGGGTCCGGACGCGATCGCCTCGTCCAGCCCGTCCAGCAGCACTTCATCGAAGCAGCGCTTGCCCGCGCACCATTGCGGCACGGTCGCGTTCTCCAGCGACTGGAAGGCGAGTCCGTCGCACACGCCCTTGCAGCCGCTCTGGTTGTCGCGCCACAGGGTCTTTATGCCGGCGCGTTCCAGCACGTGCAGCAGCGACTGGTGGCTGCGGATGCGGTCCTGGTCGTAGTCGTGACGGCCATACGGGGAGAACATGCAGGGCAGCGACACTTCGGTCGCGCTGCCGCACGCGGTCACGTCGTGGAAATTGACCACGCCGAGTTTCCGGAGTTCTGGCGTGGTGTCGCGGGCATAGCCGTTCAGGCCCCAGTTCATCGCCCGCGCGGTTTCGCCGACCACGATCACCAGCAGTCGCGGCTTCGCGCCCGGCGCACGCGGGAGCTGGCTCGCATCCTCGCCGACCGGCAGCTTCGGCCGACCCGAGCCGGGCGCCGTCGACGACAATGCCTTCGACGTCGACGCCACCAGGTTGTACGGCGTCACCAGGTAGCGGATCTCGCGATGGTTGCGCAGCAGCGACGACAGGTCCTGGTAGGACAGGAACGCGGCCAGCGCCAGCGCCGCCAGCGCGCCCAGCAGCAGGCCCAGCCGCGACAGCAGCGCGCGCCGCCATGGCCGCCGCTTCAGCTTCACGCATCCCAGCAGCGCGATCGGCACCAGCGCCAGCAGCAGCGACGCGAACAACGGCCAGGTGAACAGTTCGCGCGATTCCTTGAAGTCGGTGCGCAGCACGTTGCCGATCATGTCGGCGTCGATATACACGCCATAGGCCGACATGTAGTGCGACGCCGCCGCCACGACCAGGATCACTGCGGCCAGCAGCGGCTTTGCGTACGCGCGATGGACCAGCAGCCCCAGCAGGAGCGCGTGCAGCGCGGTGACCACGACGAACAGCGCCGCCGCCAGCTTCCACTGCGCCAGCGGTGCGACGATCGCGTTGCGCCAGAAGGCCCCGTTGCTGAAAACTGCGAAATACAGGCTGGTCAGCACCACCAATGCATCGGTGGACAGTGCCGGTCGCCAGCCGGACCAGGCGACCGCCGGCCGGCGTCCGATCCGCACGCCGGCATCCAGCGCGCCCGCGCTCACGTGATGGCCCTCTGTTCTTGCGCCAGCGGGAGCCGTGCGGGCGCCGAGGTCCGCACCGCCGGCCAGAACGCCCGGTACGCGACCAGCGCCACGGTCCAGCAGACCATCAGCGCGAACAGGTCGTGCGACAGGAAATGCGCGCCGCGCAGCTGCTGCGAAATGCCGAACGTCGCGCCCATCGCCAGACCGACGGCCAGCCCGCGCCAGCGCCACGCCGGGCGCATCGCGACAAAAAGGAAATACAGCGCCACCCACGCATAGCCCGCGCTGGCGTGGCCGGCGGGAAAGCACTGGCCGCGCGGCAATTCGCGCGGGCGCGGCAGGAACGGATCGATATACGGACGCAGGCCACCGTAGCGATCGATGTCCCAGGGGCAATCCACGTTGGTGAGGTGCTTCAGCGCCGACACCACCCCGGCGCCCAGCGCCACCGCGACCAGCAGGTACAGCAGCGGCCGGCGCCACGCGCGCAAGCGCACCACCCGCCACGTGGCTGCATATAGTGCAGCCACGGCCAGCCACGCCAGCAGGCTGAGGCGCCTGCCCGCGACATGGATCAGCGATTCGGTGACGAATCCGTCGCGCAGCATCCATGCATGGCCTTCCCAGGCGTAGATCCGGTCGGCGATCCACAGGTCGCCGCGCAGCGGGATCAGCCACGCCGCCGCCAGCGCGAACAGCAGCAGCGGCATGGCCAGATGCAAGCCCATCGGCGCCCGCCGCGATGGAGAAAGCGGAAAATTTCCCTTGCGGGACGAAAACGGCATCGAACGAATCCGTGGGGCATGGAGCACCCCTTCAACGGCGTGCGATGCTGCGCAAGGCGCTGTCGGAGAACGGTCGGAAACAGGCCATTGCCGCGCCTGCCGCACATCCTGCGTTCAGGCGGACGACGTGGGAGAATCCGCCGACGCCGCGCATCCGCGGTGCATGCCGGAACCCGCGATGCGCCTGCTGGTGATCGAAGACAACCGCACCCTGGTCGCCAACCTGTTCGATTATTTCGAGGCGGGCGGCCACCACCTTGACGCCGCGCCCGACGGCGTGACCGGCCTGCACCTGGCCGGCCACGGCGATTACGACGCCGTGCTGCTCGACTGGATGCTGCCGCGCATGGACGGACCCGAAGTGCTGCGCCGCCTGCGCGAGGAACACGCCAGCGACGTGCCGGTGATCATGCTGACCGCGCGCGACGAACTGCCGGACAAGATCGCCGGCTTCCGCGCCGGCGCCGACGACTACCTGACCAAGCCCTTCGACCTGCCCGAACTGGAAGTGCGGCTGGAAGCGGTGCTGGCGCGCACGCACGGTCGCGGCCGCAGCCGCCTGCTGCAGGTGGGCGACCTGCGCCTGGACCTGTCCACGCTGGAAGCCAGCCGCGCCGGCGTGCCGCTGCACCTGTACCCGGCCTGCCGCAAGCTGCTGGAGGCGCTGATGCAGGCCAGCCCCGCCGCGGTCACCCGCGAACGCCTCGAATACGCGCTGTGGGGCGACGATCCGCCCGACGGCGACATGCTGCGTTCCCACATGTACGAACTGCGACGCAGCATCGACGGCCCGTTCGCGACCAAGCTGCTGCACACCCTGCCGCGGGTCGGCTACCGCCTGGCCGTGGCCGGGGAGGCCGCGCATGACGACTGACCCGCGCTCCCGCCCGCGCCTGCGCAACCGGCTGCTGTTCTGGCTGCTGTGCTACGTCGCGCTGCTCTCGCTGGTGCTGGTGGTCGCCGGGCTGGTGCTCAACGAGCATGCCGAACGCATGGTCTGGCGTTCGCTGCTGAACACGGAAATGAACCACTACCTGCAACGCAGCGCCGAAGACCCCGGCTACCACTGGCGCGACGCCGACGGCATGCGCCTGTTCCACTGGAACGACGGGCCGCCGCCCGACGAGGTGGCGCCGCTGGCGCCCGGCCTGCACGACGATGTCTGGGTCGAAGGCAAGCTGTGCGTGGTGCTGGTACGCGACGCGCCGCAGGGACGCCTCGCCCTGGCGCTGGACATCACCGAATTCGAAGGCCTGGAAGCCTCGATCGGCCTGCGCGCGCTGGCGCTGATCCTGGGCGCGGTGCTGCTGCTGGGCGTGCTGCTGGCGTTCGCCATCGGCCGCATCGTGCGCCCGCTGACCACGATGGCCGACGACATCGCCCGCCTGCGCCCGGAACGCGGCGGCCAACGCATCGCAGTCGGCCCTCGCGGCAGCCACGAGCAACAGGTTATCGCCGACGCCTTCAACGACTACCTGCAGCGCAACGAACGTTTCGTCGAGCGCGAGCGCGCCTTCATCGACAGCGCCAGCCACGAACTGCGCACGCCCATCGCCGCCATCGCCGGCGCCGCCCAGCTGGCGGCACAGCAGGAAGGCCTGCCGCCCGCCGCCCGCGAACAGGTGCAGCGCGCGCTGCGCAGCGCGCGCCACGTCGAACGGCTGATCGCATTGCTGCTGGCGCTGGCCAAGGACCCCAAGCGGCTGGCCGATGCCGCCGACCGCGTCGCCCTGCACGAGCTGCTGCCGGAAATCGTCGACGACCACTGGTACCTGACCCGCGACAAGCGGCTCGAAGTGCGGATCGACGCGCTGGCCGAGAGCGAGATCGATGCCCCGCTGGAAATCGTGCGCGCCGCCGTCGGCAACCTGCTGCGCAACGCCATCGAGCACAGCGACGGCGGCACCGTGCAAGTGCGCCTGGACGCCGACGCCAGCGTGACCATCGCCGACCCCGGCCACGGCATGAGTCCCGAGGAGATCGCGCAGATCTATTCGCGGCTGGCGCGCGGCGAAAGCCGCGACGGCGGCGGCATCGGCCTGGACCTGATCGCGCGCCTGTGCGAACACCTCGGCTGGCGTCTCGACATCGACGCCAATCCCGAGGGCGGCACCGTCGCCCGGCTGCGCTTCCGGCCAACGGGCTGAGCGTCCGCCCCCGACGGGTCGTCCTCGCCCGCCGGGGAAATCGAACCCGGACCTGCCCGCGGACCGGCCGGCCTGATCAGGCAAAGCCTGATTCACCTAGGGATTTTCAGTCCCTGAAGGCGGCAGTTGTGAAAATTTCCTTGTAACTGCGAATCGTTCTCATTACTATGCGCGCTCGCATCGTCCCCTCGCGACGATGCGCCCTGTCCTTCCCCACACCTTCCCCCAAGCAGTCGCCAGGGTGTCCGATCCCCTGCACGGAAACGCCATGAACCACTACATCAAGTCGCGCAAGCACGCCCCGAAACGCACCTCCCCCGTCCTGACCACCGCCACCCTCACCGCGGCCGTGGCGATGGCCCTGCCGGCGATCGCCGCAGCTTCCGATGACGACAAGAAGCCGAACGACGAGGCGCAGACGCTGGACGCCGTGCAAGTGCGGGGAAGCTGGTTCGCCCCGGCGTCGTCGAAGTTCACCGCCGAACTGGTGAACACGCCGAAAACGGTCAACATCGTGACCGAAAAGGTATTGCAGGAAACCGGCGCGACCAGCCTGCAGGACGCCCTGCGCATGGTGCCGGGCATCGCCTTCAGCGCCGGCGAAGGCGGCAACCCCACCGGCGACCGCCCGTTCATCCGCGGCTTCGACGGCCAGAGCAACACCTTCATCGACGGCATGCGCGACGTGGGTATGCAGACCCGCGAAATCTTCAACCTGGAACAGGTCGAAGTCGTCAAAGGCCCGTCCTCGGCCTACGACGGCCGCAATTCCGGCGGCGGCAGCATCAACCTGGTCAGCAAGACCCCGAAGCTGAAGGATGAAACACGCGTCAGCCTGGGCGCGGGCACCGACAACTACTACCGCGCCACGGTCGACGCCAATGCGGTGCTCGGCGACGGCGTTGCCGCGCGCCTGAACATCATGAAGCACGATTCGGACATCGCCGGACGCGACGTGGCCAACTTCAGCCGCTTCGGCATCGCGCCATCGGTCGGCTTCGGCCTGAACGGCGACACGCAGCTGATCGCCAGCTACTACCACCTGGAAACCAACGACATGCCCGATGCCGGCGGCTTCCCGTATGGCGACCCGGAAACCACCACCGTCACCGGCTCGCCGTACGTGACCAACCGCAACGCCTACTACGGGCTGAAGGACCGCGACTTCCAGAAGACCAAGGCCAACATCGGTACCCTGGATTTCAGCCACAGCTTCGGCGCGCACAAGCTGCGCAACGTGCTGCGCAGCGGCAAGACCGAAAACGACTACATCTGGACCCAGCCGGACGACAGCAAGAACAACCCGCTGACCTACGGCACCTTGTGGCGTCGCTGGAACACCCGTGACGCGGAAACCAAGAGCCTGGCCGACCAGTTGAGCCTGAGCGGCGCCTTCGCCACCGGCGGCATCAACCACGCTTACAGCATCGGCGCCGAATACAGCAACGAAAAGACCCGTCGCGGTTCGTACAGCTTCACCCCGACGACCAACTACAACAACACGGTCTGCTCGCCGTCGCGGGTCGGCGCGGCTTCCGGCTACAACTGCACCGATTTCACCAACCCGAACCCGAACGATCCCTGGACCTCGCTCCACACCATCACCCGCAGCAACCCGGCGCTGGATATTCGCCAAGAGAACAAGACCGCCTCGGTGTATGCGTTCGACACCATCGAGCTGAGCCCGAAATGGCTGGTCAACCTGGGCCTGCGCTGGGATGACTACGAAGCCGAGATGATCACGCCCTCGGCCACGGCGGCGGCCACGGTGCTGCACAACAAGAACGACTTCCTCAACTACCAGGCCGGCATCGTGTTCAAGCCGACCGGGAACGGCAGCATCTACCTGAGTTACGGCACCTCCTCCAGCCCGCCGGGCATGGACGGCGGCGACGGCCTGGATGGCGCCCTCAGCGCCGCGATCCAGGACCTCAAACCGCAGGAAACCAGCAACATCGAACTGGGCGTGAAGTGGAACGTGTTCGACAACCGGCTGTCGCTCAGCGGCGCGGTATTCCACACGGTGATGGACAACGCCCGCGTCACCATCGACAACGGCACCACCCAGAACGCGGGCGAGAAGAAGATCGACGGCGTCGAAATCGGCTTCACCGGCCAGATCACCCGCGAATGGAGCATCTACGGCGGTTACACCTGGCTGGATTCGGAGCTGAGCAAGAACGGCTATGTCTGCGCGGTGTCCGGGCGTACCTGCCCCAGCGGCATCTACGTGTCGTCGCCGAACAACGGCAACGTGTTCCCGAACACCTCCGAGCACAGCGCCAACCTGTGGACGACGTACGCGCTTCCGTTCGGCCTGACCCTTGGCGGCGGCGCGACCTATGCCAGCAGGCAGTACGCGAATGTGGCCAACACCCAGTGGATCCCGGGCTACACCCGTTGGGACGCGATGGCCAGCTACGCCTTCGGCGAGCGCTACAGCGTGCAGTTGAACGTGCAGAACCTGACCGACAAGCTGTACTTCAACAAGGCCTACGCGGCGCACTTCGCCGGCATCGCCCCGGGCCGTTCGGCCACGCTGGCCTTCAACGTGAAGTTCTGATCGAGCAGGCAGGAAACGCACGGCGGCAGGTTTTCCTGCCGCCGTTTTTTCTTTCCCATCCCCCGATGCACCCGACCACGCTCGAACCCGCCCCTTCCTTCGACGCCGATGCGCTGGCCGCGCAGCTGCGCGCGTCGCCGCAGGATGCGTTCGATACCGCGAAGGAAGCCGCGCAGGCCGGGCAAGTGGCAGCGCAGCTGCTGCTGGCGCAGATGCACATGGAAGGCAAGGGAACCCCGCGCGATCCGCAGGCCGCGTTGCTGTGGTATTCGGTCGCGGCCAACAACGGCAGCGCGTCGGCGATGAACCTGCTCGGCCGCTGCCACGAGCTGGGCGAAGGCACGCCGGTCGATTTCACCCTGGCCGCCGCGTGGTACCGCCGCGCCGCGGAAGCCGGGCTGGACTGGGGCATGTACAACCACGCCAACCTGCTGGCCACCGGCCGCGGCGTGGCGAAGGACCTCGCCAGGGCGCTGGCGCTTTACACCGAGGCCGCGCACCTGGGCCACGCCAAGTCGATGAACCTGCTGGCGCGGCATCTGGAAGAAGGCATCGAGATCGCGCGCGATCCGCAGGCCGCGCTGGACTGGTACCGGCGTTCGGCCGAATCCGGCGATTTCCGCGGGCAGGCGAACTATGCTTCGATCCTGCTGCAGCGGGGCGATGTCGAACAGGCGGTCGGACTGCTGCGGCAGGCGCTGGCGCACGGCAGCCCGTCGTTCATGGCCCACATCGTTCCCGAGCTGGCCGCATCGGAACACCCGCGAATCCGCGCACTGGTCGCGCACCTGACCGCCTGAGGAAACCCGCATGCTGCTGCATATCCCCGAAGTGCTGACCGGCGAACAGGTGGCGGAAATGCGCCGCAAGCTGGAAGCCGCCGAATGGACCGACGGCCGCGAGACCGTCGGCACGCTGGGCGCGCAGGTCAAGCGCAACCTGCAGCTGCCCGACGCCTCGCCGCTGCGGCGCGAGCTGGGCGAAACCATCCTGGTCGCACTGGCGAAGAACCCGCGGTTCTTCAGCGCCGCGCTGCCGCTGAAATACCTGCCGCCCCGCTTCAACCGCTATGCCGGCGGCGGCGAATACGGCTTCCACGTCGACGGCGCGGTGATGAACCTTTCCCACGGCGATCAACTGCGTTCGGACGTGTCGTGCACGCTGTTCCTCAACGAGCCGGACGAATACGACGGCGGCGAACTGGTGGTCAGCGACACCTACGGCGAGCACGAGGTGAAGCTGCCGGCCGGCGACATCATCGTCTACCCGTCCAGCAGCCTGCACCGGGTGACGCCGGTGACCCGCGGCGCGCGCCTGGCATCGTTCTTCTGGGTGCAGAGCATGGTCCGCGACGATGCCCGGCGACGCCTGCTGTTCGAAATGGACGCGTCGATAGACACCCTGCGCCGCGGCAATGCCGACGCCGACGCGGTGCTGCAACTGACCGGCGTGTATCACAACCTGCTGCGGCAGTGGGCCGAGGTCTGAGCGGACACGCCCACGGTATCGGCGCCTTCATCCGCCTCAATCCGCTGTATGCAATTGAGAATTATTCTCATATAATTCCCGGCGACGACGCGCCCTGACAGGGCTCGCTCCTTCCACTGGGAAACAGTTCCTTGCTGCAGCCGGTTCGCCACTCTCACCGGGAAGACCGCGCCCTCGGGCGGCATGCGCACGTCGTGGCGACGGCGCTGACCCTGCTGTGCCTGCTGCTGTCGTCGCTGCACTGGAACGACGCGCCGCGCGCCGGCGAGCGTGCGCATGGATTCGGCCACTGGGTGGTCTTCGATGCCCCTGCGGCTGCGGACGGCAAGGCGCCATCAATTCCCGAAGACGGCAGGGCGCCCGCCGAGCAGGCGCGCGGCGACTCGCCTGCGCAGAAGCGGCGTTCCGCCCCGCTGAATCCGGTCAGCCAGCCGGTCGCCCACGCGCGGCACGGCGGCGCCTGTTGCGCTCCCGTGTTGCCGCAGGCCGGTACGCCCGAGGCCACCATCCGGCCTGTCCCGAGCCCCGCGCAGACGGCTCCGCGCCGCGCGGACCCCGCGCTCGCCCTGCATCGCGGCCAGGCGCCGCCCGCCCGCGCCTGACCCGCTTCCGCGCGCCTGCGCCCGCCATCGCGGGCCTTCGGCGCGACCCATCGATGCTCCCCAGATTCCGTCTTCGCGCCCGGATCCCTCCGGCTGCGCAGGTCCCCCTATTCGACATTCCATCCCATGAACACACTTTCCTCGCACGTCCGCCTCCCCCGCCGCCGCCTGCTGGCCAGCGCGCTCGCCATCGGCATGGTTCCACCCGCCTTCGCGCAAACCGGTCCCGACGCCAACGCCAAGACCCTCGACACCCTCGTGGTCACCGCCGCCGGCTTCGAGCAGAAGATCACCGACGCACCGGCCAGCATCAGCGTCATCACCCGGGAAGAACTTTCCAGGCGCCCGTACATGAGCCTGCTGGACGCCGTGCGCGACCTGGAGGGCGTGGACATCGGCGAAACCCGCGACAAGACCGGCCAGGGCACCATCTCGATGCGCGGCATGGGCTCGGACTACACCCTGATCCTGATCAACGGCAAGCGCCAGAACAACCACGGCGACATCTATCCGAACAACTTCGGCGGCAACCAGTTCAACCACATCCCGCCGCTGGACGCGATCGAGCGCATCGAAGTGATCCGCGGCCCGGCATCCACGCTGTACGGCGCCGACGCGATGGGCGGCGTCATCAACATCATCACCAAGCGCACCCTGGACACCTGGTCCGGCTCGCTCACGCTGGGCCGTACCCATGAAACCAACGACGACTTCGGCAACGACGCCACCGCCGACCTGTTCGTCACCGGCCCGGTCGTGCCGGGCGTGCTGAACCTCAGCGCCCGCGCCAGCTGGTACAAGCGCGATGCGTCCAATCCCAGGTACGCGTCCTTCACCGATCCCGCCGGCACGGAGCAGACCCGGTCGCTGGGCTTCGGCAGCGGCGGCAAGACCGTCGACAACACCAACCGGAACGGCGGCTTCAGCCTGGCGTGGACGCCGGCCGACAACCAGACCGTGACCCTGGACTTCGACACGTCCAGGC
>JBDHQQ010000066.1:0-13131 GCA_039807145.1 Pseudoxanthomonas sp.
GAACACCATCGAAACCGGTTTCCTGCAGCTGGACCTGCTGAAGGGCGTGGTCACCGATACCCATTTCAGCGAGCGCAACCGCCTGGGCCGGCTGATCGCCTTCGTCGCCAAGGCCGAATCGCTGGCCGGCCATCCGCTGATCGGCCTGGGCGTCGACGAGGACGCCGCGATCGCGGTGGAAGGCGACGGCACCGCGCGCGTGTATGCCACTTCGCCGATGGCCGGCGCGACCGTGGTGAAGGGCGGTTTCGCGAAACAGGTGGAAGACGAGGCGATGCAGCTGGACCGCGTCGAAACCGTCGGCGCGGGCCCGTCGTCGGTGCTGCACCTGCCGGCCGGCCGCGTGGAGCGGCCGGTGTTCCAGCGCCGCTACGCGGTGCGCGATGGGGTGCTGACCGCGCTCGACGCACCGTTGCTGGTGCTCCACGGCGGCGCCGGCGTCGAGCCGGGCGACCTGACCCGGGAAGAGGAAGCGGCGGTGCGCAAGGCCCTGGAAGCCGCGCTGCGCGCCGGCCATGCCAGGCTGAAGGCCGGTGGTTCGTCGGTGGACGCCGTGGTCGCCGCGATCAACGTGATGGAGGACGCGCCGCAGTTCAACGCCGCCCGCGGCGCGGTGTTCACCCACGATGGCCGCAACGAGCTGGACACCTCGATCATGGACGGCGCGACCGGCAAGGCCGGCGCGGCGGCGGGCCTGCACCGGGTGAAGAACCCGATCACCCTGGCGCGCACGATCATGGACAGGTCGAAGCACGTGATGATGGTCGGCGACGGCGCGGAGATCTTCGCCAGGGAACAGGGCGTCGAGCTGGTCGATCCTTCTTACTTCCGCACCGAGAAGCGCTGGCAACAGCTGCAGAAGGCGCTGCAGAAGGAAGCGCAGGCGCAGGCCAACAACGTTCCATTGGAACTGCCCGGCAAGGCCTACTTCGGCACCGTCGGCGCGCTGGCGCTGGACGCGCAGGGGCATCTGGCCGCCGGCACCTCGACCGGCGGCATGACCAACAAGCGCTACGGTCGCGTCGGCGACTCGCCGATCATCGGCGCCGGCACCTGGGCCGATGCGCGCTGCGCGGTGTCCGGCACCGGCTGGGGCGAGTTCTACATCCGCACCGCCGCCGCGCACGAGATCTGCGCGCGCGTGCGCCTGTCGGGGCAGAGCATAGGCCGCGCCGGGGACGGCGTGATCAACCGCGACATCCCCAAGGCCGGCGGCGACGGCGGCGCCATCGCGCTGGACGCGCAGGGCGTGGCCGCGTTCCCGTTCAACACCGGCGGCATGTACCGCGGCTGGATCGGCGCCGACGGCGTGCCGCACGTGGCGATCTACAAGACGGACGAGTTGCCGCTGCCGGCGTACTGATCGGCGCGGCTCCGTTTGCGGGCCGTTGGGTTTTCAGGTTGACGTTCACCAATGGCTCGTCTTCCCGGCGAAAGCCGGGATCCAGCCTTTGCTTCTCTGGCGGAGGACGGGAATCGGGCGGGAGCGGATGCTGGATTCGGGCCTTCGCCGGGATGATGGCTTTCAGTTTGCGACGCGGCTGAAACTCTCGCGTTCTTCGGCGTCGAGCGCAGGTGCAACGGCACATTGCGTGCGAGCGGATTCCACGCCCGCTTCCAGCACCGCCATCACCGCCAGCGCCTGCGCATCGGTGACCGGCGGCGGCGCGAGGCCGCGGATCGCGTCGCGCATGCCGGCGTAATAGCGCGCCTGGTCGCCGCGCGGTGCGGCCAACGTTTCCATTGGCGCGTCGCCCGGGTACAGCAGCAGCGCGTCGTCGTCCTCGCCCCAGCCGGGATCGCCGGGCCTCAGGCCGGCCAGCAGCTGCGTTTCCTGCGGGTCGATGCGCGGCTTGACCACGCTGCCGCGCGTGCCGTGCACGGTGAAGCGCGCGCTGCCGCCGGCGACCAGCATGCTGGCGTGCAGGAGGACGCGATGCTGCGGGTAATGCAGCACCGCGTGTGCCCAGTCGTCGGTTTGCGCATCGGGGCGCAGCGCGGCCAGGTCGGCCTGCACGGCCTGCGGCAGGCCGAACAGCTGCAGCGCCTGGTCGATCAGGTGCGGGCCGAGGTCGAACCAGATGCCGCCGCCCGGCTGCGCGCTCTCGCGCCAGCGCGTACGCACCTGCGGGCGGAAGCGGTCGATGTGCGATTCGAAGTGCACGACCTCGCCGATGCGACCATCGTCGATGACCTGCTTCACGCCGAGGAAATCGCTGTCCCAGCGGCGGTTGTGGAAAACCGAAAGCAGGCGTTCCCGCCGGTTCGCCAGCGCGCGCAGCTCGCGCGCCTCGGCCAGCGTCAGGGTGAACGGCTTGTCCACCACGACATGCCTGTCCGCGCGCAGCGCGGCGGCGGCCAATGGTGCGTGCTGTGCGTTCGGCACGGCGATCACCACCAGGTCGATGCCGTCGCGTTCGAAGGCGTGCGCCGGATCGGCGGCGACTTCGACATCGGGCAGGTCGTCGT
Organism: Pseudoxanthomonas sp.; assembly: GCA_039807145.1. Lineage (GTDB taxonomy): Bacteria > Pseudomonadota > Gammaproteobacteria > Xanthomonadales > Xanthomonadaceae > Pseudoxanthomonas_A. Next base: position 2,470 of record JBDHQQ010000066.1, read on the forward strand.
GCACGTCGCCGGGCCGGCTGGAAACGACGCAGGCCAGCTCCATGCCGGGCGTCGAAACGATCAGCGGCGCGTGGAAGGCCTTGCCGGCGTAGCCGTAGCCGACAAGCGCGACGCGGATGGGGGAGTCGTCCTTCATGCGCCGCATGTTCGCATGGCGATGAAGCGCTGCGCAGACAAAACCGTCATGACGGCACGGGCGAACCTCGCGATGTCGTTCTCCGCTGCGCCCGCGATGACAGGACCGGGAGTCAGCCGACCGCCTTCTTCACCAGCGCTGCGATCCGGTCCGCCTCGGCGGCGGTCAGCTTCTTCAGCGCGAACGACGTGGGCCACAGGTTGCCGTCGTCCAGCTTCGCCGAATCGTTGAAGCCCAGCGTCGCGTAGCGGCTGCCGAACTTGCCCGCGTCCTGGAAGAAACACACCACCTTGCCGTCGCGCGCATAGGCCGGCATGCCGTACCAGGTCTTCGGCATCAGGTCCGGTGCGTTGGCGGTGACGATCTCGTGGATCTTCTTCGCCAGCGCGCGGTCGGGTTCGGCCATCTCGGCGATCTTCGCCAGCACCTCGCGCTCGCCTTCGGCGCGGCTGCGGTTGGCCTTGGCTTCGGCCTTCAGCTCCTGCGCCCGCGCCTGCATCGCGGCGCGTTCCTCGGCGGTGAAGGTTTCGGTTTTCTTCGTCGTCTTCTTCGCTGTCGGACTCACGGAAGTCCCTCGATGTCTCGGAAGGAACGGAGCGTAGCGCAGGCGTGGCATGCCCGTGGCGAAGTCCATCGAGGTCCCGGCCATTCCTTCAGGGCCACGGCTTATCGTTCCGAATGCCCCGTCTCGTCGTGGTCGCGCGAATGGAACAGGTCCGGCTTGATCAGCTCGATGAAGGCGCGGGCCTGCGGCGACAGCACCTTGCCCTTGCGCACCACCACGCCGTAGCTGCGCGCGGGGAACCACTCGCGCAGCGGGCGCACCGCCAGGCGTTCGCGGTCGGCGTCGGTCACGCAGATCGAGCTGACGATCGACAGGCCCATGCCCATCGCCACGTACTGCTTGATCACCTCCCAGCCGCCGACTTCCAGCGCCACCGTGTACGGCACGCGGTTCTTCTGGAACACCAGGTCGACCAGCCGGTAGGTGATCTGCCGCTTCGGCGGCAGGATCAGCGGGAACGGCGACAGGTCGTGCAGGTCCAGCCGCGGCTTGCGCGCCAGCGAGTGGTCGGGCGGCATGATCAGCAGCGGCTCGAACTGGTACGCCGGCGCATAGCTCAGGTCGCTGGGCACGTCGAGCATCGAGCCGACCGCCAGGTCCACCGAGTCGGCGCGCAGCAGGTCGGTGCCGTCGGCGGTGATGGTCGGGTGCAGGGTCAGGCGCACCTCGGGATGGCGGGTGCGGAAGTTCGCCACGATCTTCGGCAACAGGTACAGGATGGTCGAACTGTTGGCGGCGACGTTCAGCTCGCCCGCGTCCAGTCCGCTGGCCTTTTCGCGGAACGTGGTCGGCAGCGCATCGACGCTTTCGACCAGCGGCCGCGCCAGTTCGTACAGCAGCTGGCCTTCGCGGGTCGGGGTCAGGCGGCGTCCGCTGCGCTCGAACAGCACCGCGCCCAGCTCCCGCTCCAGCGCCTGCAGCTGCAGGGTGATCGCCGGCTGGCTGACGAACAGGGCCTCGGCCGCGCGCGACACCGAGCCCAGCCGCACCGTCTGGCAGAAGGCCCGCAGCGGCTTCAGCCGGTCGGATTTGTAGGCGAAACGCGGGTTTGCGGCCTTGCTGCCGGGCATGGTTTCTATAGTTATAAATCCAACTTATAAATTGGATTGCAAAAACTGTGTTGTCAAATAATTTGTTGCGGCGCACGGTGCGGGCACGGCCTCAAGGCCGGTTTGTCCAAAGGAGCAGTTCCCCATGTCCGCCCCCGCTTTTGCCCTGTCGCCCAACGATGCGCGCCCGTCCCGTCCCACTCCCGGCATCGCCCTGACCGCGAACCTCGCCGGCCAGGACGCCCTGCTGCCGCCGGCCGCGCTGGCCCTGCTGGTGACCCTGCACCGTGCCATCGAGCCCGAGCGCCAGGCCCGGCTGGCCGCGCGCCGCGAGCGCCAGGCCTTCTTCGACGCAGGCGGCGTACCCGATTTCCGCGAGGACACCCGCGCGATCCGCGAGGAAGACTGGAAGGTCGCGCCGCTGCCGGCCGCGCTGCTGGACCGCCGGGTCGAGATCACCGGACCGGTCGATCCGAAGATGGTGATCAACGCGCTGAACTCCGGCGCGAAGGTATTCATGGCCGACTTCGAGGATTCGACCTCGCCGACCTGGGCCAACCTGATCGCCGGCCAGCGCGCGATGATCGGCGCGGTGCGCGGCGACCTGGCATTCACCGCGCCCGCCTCCAATGGGGCACCCGGCAAGCACTATGCGCTGAAGCCGTTCGACGAACAGGCGGTGCTGCTGGTGCGCCCGCGCGGCTGGCACCTGGACGAGAAGCACGTGCGGGTCGACGGCCAGCCGATTTCCGGCGGCCTGTTCGACCTGGCGGTGTTCGCCTTCCACAACGCCAAGGCGCTGGCGGCGAAGGACCGCGGTCCGTACTTCTACCTGCCCAAGCTGCAGTCGATGGAAGAGGCGGCGCTGTGGGAAACCGCGCTGTCGCACATCGAGGCCGCGCTGGGCCTGCCGCACGGGCAGATGAAGGTGACGGTGCTGATCGAGACGCTGCCGGCGGCGTTCGAGATGCACGAGATCCTGCACGCGCTGCGCGACCGCATCGCCGGGCTGAACTGCGGACGCTGGGACTACATCTTTTCTTACCTGAAGACCTTCCGCCGGCATCGCGACAAGGTGCTGCCCGAGCGCGGCCAGGTGACGATGACCCAGCCGTTCCTGAAGGCGTATTCGGAACTGCTGATCCAGACCTGCCACCGCCGCGGCGCGCACGCGATGGGCGGCATGGCCGCGCAGATCCCGATCGCGGGCGACGAGGCGGCCAACGAACAGGCGCTGGCGCGGGTGCGCGCCGACAAGCTGCGCGAAGTCACCGCCGGCCACGACGGCACCTGGGTCGCGCATCCGGCGCTGATTCCCATCGCCCGCGCGATCTTCGACGAACGCATGCCGCGCCCGAACCAGCGCGACGTGCTGCGCGAGGACGTGCTGGTCGGCCGCGACGACCTGATCACGCCGTCCACCGGCACGATCACCCGGGCCGGTTTCGAGGGCAACGTCGAAGTCTGCGTGCGCTACCTGGCCGCATGGCTGGACGGCAACGGTTGCGTGCCGATCCACTGGCTGATGGAGGACGCGGCGACCGCCGAAATCTCGCGCACCCAGCTGTGGCAGTGGCTGCACAACGACGGCGTGCGGCTGGACGACGGCACCGCGGTCGACTTCGCGCTGCTGGACGCCGCGCTGCGCGACCTGCCCGCCAGGCTCGGCGACCGCGCCGCGATTCCCGGCGGAACGAAGATCGACGAAGCCATCGCCCTGCTCGACGCATTGAGCCGCAGCGACGAACTCGCCGAGTTCCTGACCTTGCCGGCCTACGAACGCATCGATTGACCCCCTGTCGTCATCCCGAGCGCCAGCGAGGGACCGGTTGTTGCTCCGCCGACAAGGCAACCGGATTCCTCATTGCGTCCGGAACGACGCCACTACATCCCAGAATCCCCACGGAGACGCCACCATGACCACCCCACAGCAACAGATCGCCGCACTGCAGAAGGATTGGGACAGCAACCCGCGCTGGAACGGACTGAAGCGCGACTACAGCGCCACCGACGTGGTGCGCCTGCGCGGCAGCCTGCAACCCGAATGCACGCTGGCACGGCGCGGCGCCGAGAAACTCTGGTCGTTGGTCAACGGCGCATCGAAGAAGGGCTACGTCAACGCCTTCGGCGCGATCAGTGCCGGCCAGGCGATGCAGCAGGCCAAGGCCGGGCTGGAAGCCGTGTACCTGTCCGGCTGGCAGGTCGCCGCCGACGGCAACACCTCCGAAACCATGTATCCGGACCAGTCGCTGTACGCCTACGACTCGGTGCCGACGATGGTCCGCCGGATCAACAACACCTTCCAGCGCGCCGACGAGATCCAGTGGAAGAACATCGTCGACGGCAAGCTGAAGGCCGAGGACGCCATCGACTTCTTCCTGCCGATCGTCGCCGACGGCGAGGCCGGCTTCGGCGGCGTGCTCAACGCCTACGAGCTGATGAAGAACATGATCGTCGCCGGCGCCGCCGCGGTGCACTTCGAGGACCAGCTGGCCGCGGTGAAAAAGTGCGGGCACATGGGCGGCAAGGTGCTGGTACCCACCCAGGAAGCGATCCAGAAGCTGGTCGCCGCGCGCCTGGCCGCCGACGTGCTGGGCGTGCCGACCGTGGTGCTGGCGCGTACCGATGCCGAGGCGGCGAACCTGCTGACTTCGGACTTCGACCCGAACGACCAGCCCTTCGTCACCGGCTCGCGCACCGCGGAAGGCTTCTACCGGGTGAAGAACGGGCTGGAACAGGCGATCAGCCGCGGCGTCGCCTATGCGCCCTACGCCGACCTGGTGTGGTGCGAGACCGGCACGCCGGACCTGGGCTTCGCCCGCGAATTCGCCCAGGCCGTGCAACAGGCGCATCCGGGCAAGCTGCTGGCGTACAACTGCTCGCCCTCGTTCAACTGGAAGAAGAACCTGGACGACGCCACCATCGCCCGCTTCCAGGACGAACTGGCCGCGCTGGGCTACCGCTACCAGTTCATCACCCTGGCCGGCATCCACATCAACTGGTTCAACACCTTCAAGTTCGCCCACGACTACGCGCGCGGCGAAGGCATGCGCCATTACGTCGAGCAGGTGCAGGAACCCGAGTTCAAGGCGCGCGAGCAGGGCTACACCTTCGTGTCGCACCAGCAGGAAGTCGGCGCCGGTTACTTCGACGACGTGACCACGGTGATCCAGGGCGGCAACTCCAGCGTCACCGCGCTGACCGGCTCGACCGAGGAAGCGCAGTTCCACGGCGAGAAGGTCGCCGCGTAGGCCGTCGCTTCGGCATGGGGAGGAAACGCCGGGCATCGCCCGGCGTTTCCTTTCCGGGCGGCTTCAGGTTTCGCGCAGTCGCCGCAGCGCGTCCCAGCCCCAGTTGGCCAGCAGGCACAACGCGACGGCGAGGCTCCAGCCTGCCGCGGCGGAACCGCCCGGCAGCGCGTCGGACAGCGCGGCGACCCAGCCGCGGCCGAACCAGGCCACGGTCGCGGCGGCCGACACGCCGAACGCGATGCCCAGCCCGCGCAGCAGGCGCTGTTCGAATTTCGCATCGACCTCTGCCTGCACGCCCGCGCGCGCGGCGACCTGCGCGGCGAAATCCGCGGGCAGGTCGATGGCGGGGGCGCGGCGCAGCGCGCGGGCGATGCGCAGTTCGGTGGCATCGGCGTCGGCGTGATCGTCGCGCGCCGCGATGCGCGCGCGTTCCTGCGCCTGCCACAGGCGTTCGTCGGTTTCGTGGTTGCGGTGGTTCATGCGGCGACTCCGATGCGCGATTCGAGTATCTCGCGCAGTTGCTTGCGGCTGCGGAACAGGTGGCTCTTGATCGTGCCTTCGGCCAGGCCGGTGATCGACGCGATCTCGCCGATCGGCAGCTCTTCCAGGTGGTACAGGGTCAGCAGCGTGCGCTGCAAGGGCGGCAGCGCTTCGATGGCGGCGTGCAGTTCGCGTTCTGCCTCTGCGTCGGCGTGCTCGGCCTGCAGATCGGTGCCGTCGCCAAGGTTGTCCAGCAGCGACGGGCCGTCCTCGTCACCGGCCTCGCTTGCAAAAGCATGTTCGGCCAGCGGGATGCGCCGGCGTTCCAGGTGGCGGCGGGCCACCGAATAGGCGACCTGCCCGATCCACGACTTCAGCGGGCTGTCGAAGCGGTACTGGTGCAGGTAGCGATGCACGCGCAGGAAGGCCTCCTGGCACAGCTCGCGGGTGTCCTCCGGGTGCCGGACCATGCGCTGGATCACGTGCCAGCACAGGCCCTGGTAGTCGCGCACGAGCCGCTCGAACGCGCCGGGGCGGTTCGCGAGCACGGCTTCGACGAGGGCGCGGTCGGCATCCATGGCCCATGGGATACGCCGGCAGGGCGAACGGTTGCAAGAACTTTCGGACGGGCGATTGCAACCGCTCGTGCGGCCGTCGTATCCCTTGCCCCGAACGGTACCGAATCCGGTCCGGCCCAACCCGCGAGAAACCCCATGAACTTCGAACTGCTGATCCCGATTTCCTTGTTCGTCTGCATCGCCTATTCGATCAAGGCGGTTGTCGACGCCCGCGTGCGCCGGCAGCTGGTGTCCAGCAACGGCGCGCCCGACCTGGTGCGCAGCATCCTGGAAGGCGACGAGGTGAATCGACGCCTGTCGTCGCTGCGCTGGGGCATCACCCTGGTCGCGCTGGCGATCGGCTTCGGCATCGTCGAGGCGGCCGGCTGGACCGAAATCACCCCCGGCGTGATCGCCGTGCTGGTCGGCGCGGTGGGCCTGGGCAACCTGGCCTTCTACGGCGCTTCGCGCAGGCTGCGCTGAGGCTGTCTTGCCTGTGGCGAATGCGGCCGGAATCGTCGCGATCGCCTGGATGGCGGTCGCGCTGGCCATCGCCGGCCGCGCCGACAGTCAACCCGTGGAACGGGATGCGTGCCGGTTGCGCAATGTCCCCGATGTCGCGATGCGCGTGCCGTTCGACCTGGTCGACGGGCGGATCTACGTCCAGGCGCGCGTGAATGGGCAGGGGCCGTTCCGCTTCGCCGTCGACACCGGCGCCAGCGGTCTGGCGCGTGCCGATGCGCGGCTGGTATCGGCGCTGAAGTTGCCGGTCCATGGCACGGACACGAACTCGGATGGAATGAAGGCCGCCGAGGTCGATACGGTTCGCTTCGACACGCTGCAACTCGGCACGCTGGGCCGCAGCGGCGTCGAGGCGATCACGCGCGATTACCGCAGCCATTCCTCGCCCGAGGGCGCGTTCGACGGCATCCTCGCCCGCGAATTCTTCGCAGACGGTCTGCTGGTCATCGACTACCCGGCTCGTGTCCTGACTTTCAGTCGGGCGCAGTCGCTGTCACCCGGCGACAAAGGCGCGCTCGCCTATCAGCGGGCATTCCGCGTGCCGGTTTCCATCGGAACGCTGCGGGTCGAAGGCAATCTCGACACCGGCGCCAACGTGGGCATCGTCGTGCCGAAGTCGCTGTACGACCGGCTGGATGCCGGTCCGTTGCAGGCGGCCGGGCGCGGCCAACTGGCCAATGGCGCGATCGAAACCTGGCGCACGACCGTGCACGGCCCGCTGCGCATCGGCGGCCTCGCGATTTCGGACATGGAGGCGCGTGTTTCGGAACGCTACCCGGAGTTGCTGGTCGGCGCGCATGCCCTGCAGCAGTCGGTGCTGGTGATCGATCAACGCTCCATGCGCCTCGCGGTGTGTCCCGATTGAAACGACGGGCGCGACCCGAAGCCCGGGAACGGGAACCGGCTCAGCTTTTCGCCCACGCGTACCAGCGCTTCCAGTTGCGCTGTATGGCGTCCACCCAGCCGCGGCGGACGAGCGCGCGCGGAGCCGGGGAGGTGTCGCCGCCGAGTCGTCGGCGGATGCGCAGGACGTTGCCCAGGTCGGCGCGGCGCAGTTCGCGCACTATCGGCAGGCGCAGGGCCCAGCGCGGCAGGCGGATGGCCGATGCATAGTCCAGCAGCACCAGGGTGCCGGCGCTGACCAGCAGGTTGGACGCATGCAGGTCGTTGTGCAGTACGCCGCCGGCGTGCAGCCGCGCGACGATTCCGCCGAGCTGGCGCAGCAGCGCCGGGCTGGATTCGGGCGCGGTCTCGGACAGCGGCACGCCGGACACCAGTTCCAGGCCCAGCAGCAGACCGGCGCTGCCCAGCAAGGCCGGGGCGTGGGGCCAGCCGGACAGGGCGCGCAGGATGCGCGCTTCGCGCCAGACCAGCAGGCGGGCGGCCGGCGCCAGCGGCGTGCCCTGGTAGCGTTGGTAGTCCTTCACCACCACCGGCCGGCCCTGGTACGGGGTGATGTAGACATGGGGTTCCAGCAACCGGGTGCCGAATTTGAGGTACTTCACCGGGGTCAATGCGGTTTCGGCCCGTTTGGCGACCCGGCCATTGCCCCCAGTGGTCGGAGCGTTCATGGCAGAATTAATGAACTGTTTGGTATGGCAAACAATTCTAACGCCGTTTTGACATATTTCCGACATGTCTGCCGGTGCAACGGTGTGTGCCGCCGATGTCAGGACCGCAGGCCGGAGGCCGCGATGGCTCAGGCAGCCTGCCGCGCCGGCCCGCGGTCCAGGCGGCGGTAGCCCAGCGCTTCGGTCAGGTGCGCGGTGGCGATGCATTCGGCGCCGTCGAGGTCGGCGATGGTGCGGGCGACGCGCAGGATGCGGTGCATGGAGCGTGCGGACAGTTGCAGGCGCTCTATCGCGGTTTCCAGCAGCGACTGGTCCTTCGCCTGCAGCCGGCAGGCGGCCATCGTTTCCGACTGCGACAGCTGTGCATTGGCCCTGCCGGCGCGGGCCTGCTGCACGGCGCGGGCGTGTTCGACGCGGGTACGGATGGCGGCGCTGTTTTCCCCGGCCGGTGCGTCGGGCCGCAGTTCCTGCGGCGGCAGGCGCGGTACTTCGATATGCAGGTCGATGCGGTCGAGCAACGGACCGGAGATGCGCGCGCGGTAGCGGCGGATCGCCTCCGGATTGCAGCGGCAGCGCCCGCACGGGTCGCCGGCCCAGCCGCAGGGGCAGGGGTTCATCGCCGCGACCAGCTGGAAGCGCGCGGGGAATTCGGAGCTGCGCGCGGCGCGCGACACGGTGACCGTGCCCGATTCCAGCGGTTCGCGCAGCACCTCCAGCGCGCGGCGGTCCCATTCCGGCAATTCGTCAAGGAACAGCACGCCGTTGTGGGAAAGGGAAATTTCGCCCGGTCGCGGATCGGCGCCACCGCCGACCAGGGCCACCGCGCTGGCGGTGTGGTGCGGGGCGCGGTACGGCCGCTGTCGCCAGCGCGCCGGATCCAGCCCGCGACCGCTGACCGAAGCGATGGCCGCGGTTTCCAGCGCCTCGGCCTCGCTGGCTTCCGGCAGCAGGCCCGGCAGGCGCGAGGCGAGCAGGGTCTTGCCGCAGCCGGGCGTCCCGACAAGCAGGATATGGTGGTTGCCGGCGGCGGCGACTTCCAGCGCGCGGCGCGCATGGGCCTGGCCGCGCACGTCGGCCATGTCGGGAATCGCGCTGGCCTGCGGCGGTGGCGCTTCGGCAGGCGGCAGCGCGCGGGTGCCGTTGAGCATCGCGCAGACTTCCAGCAGGGTGCGCGCGGTATGTGCCTCGACATCGCGCGCCAGCGCGGCCTCGGCGCCGTTGCCGGCCGGTACCACCAGCTTGCGCCCGGCGCGCGCGGCGGCCAGCGCGGCCGGCAGCACGCCGTCGACCGCGCGCAGTTCGCCGGTCAGCCCGAGTTCGCCGAGGAATTCGTATTCGCCCAGTGCGTTGCGGTCGATCTGTCCGCTGGCCGCGAGGATGCCCAGGGCGATCGGCAGGTCGAAGCGGCCGCCGTCCTTCGGCAGGTCGGCCGGTGCCAGGTTGACGGTGATGCGTCGGGCGGGGAATTCGAACTGTGCGCACAGCAGCGCCGCGCGCACCCGGTCGCGCGATTCGCGCACCGCCGCTTCCGGCAGGCCGACGATATGGGTCTGCGGCAGACCGCCGGACAGGTGGACTTCGACCCGCACCGGCGGCGCGGACACGCCCGCCCGTGCACGGCTGTGCACCAGCGCCAATCCCATGGCGGCGGCCTCAGTGGGGTTGCGAACGCAGCGGCGGCGCGGACGGCGGGGCCGCCGCTTCCAGTGCGGCGACCGCGCGTTCCAGCGCATCGAGTTTCTCGCGGGTGCGCAGCAGCACCGCGCGCTGCACGTCGAACTCCTCTCGCGTGACCAGGTCCAGCTTCGCCAGCCCGGACTGCAGCGCGCCCTTGAAGGTCTGCTGCAGTTCTTCGCGGCCTTCGCGCAGGCCCGGGGGCACCAGGTCGCTGAGGCGGCGGGCCAGTTCGTCGATGTGGTTGAGGTCGATCATTACGGCACCCGATCCGTTGTGATGGCGTGGCCAGACTGCATGCGCGGGCGGCGCGGCGCCATCGGGCGAAGCTGCAAGACGAGGTAGGAAAAACCTGACCCCGGTCATTGGAACCGAGCGGACGGCCGCCGCGCAACCGCGTTATCCTGCACGGCCTGCCGGAGGATGCCCCATGAAGATGATCACCGCCATCGTGAAGCCGTTCAAGCTGGACGATGTGCGCGAGGCGCTGGCCGACGCGGGCCTGACCGGCATCACCGTGACCGAGGTGAAGGGCTTCGGCCGGCAGAGGGGCCACACCGAGCTGTACCGTGGCGCCGAGTACGTGGTCGATTTCCTGCCCAAGGTGAAACTGGAGATCGCGGTGACCGACGATCAGGTCGACCGCGTGGTCGAGGCCATCGTCAAGTCCGCTGGCACCGGCAAGATCGGCGACGGCAAGGTGTTCGTGCATGCGCTGGAGCGCGTGGTGCGCATACGCACCGGCGAACTGGACGCGGATGCGCTGTGACCGGTTGTGGGGATGATTTCCGCAGGATGGCGCATGGGATGCGGTGGATGCCGCGATAGGCGGAAAGTTTCCGGATGAGTGGAATCGA
>JBDHQQ010000259.1:0-2587 GCA_039807145.1 Pseudoxanthomonas sp.
GGGGCCTTTTCAAATACGCGCTGCTGGCGCCGGGGGTGGCGGTGGTTGCCGCCACCCTTCTCTATCCGCTGGCGCAGGCGCTGTGGTTCTCGCTGCATGACTGGAACCTTGGCCGCCAGGCCACGCTGGGCCCCTTCGTGGGGCTCGAGAATTTCCAGCTGCTGTTCACCGACGACCCGGATTTCTGGCACAGCGCCTGGGTGACGCTGGTCTTCACCGCCATCTCCACCGCGGCGACGCTGGCCGTGTCGCTGGCGCTGGCGGTGCTGATGGCGGGATCCGGCCCGCTGGAGGTGAATGCCCGCACGCTCCTGGTGATTCCCTTCGCCATGGCGCCGGCGCTGATCGGCGTCTCCTGGCGTTTCCTGCTGAACCCGGAATTCGGCGCGGCCGATGCCGTGCTGAAAACCCTGGTGCCGCCGCTGCGCGGCACCGCGCTGCTGGCCGACCCCATCTTCGCCATGGCGGCGATGGTGTTCGTCGATGTCTGGCACTGGGCGCCCTATTTCATGCTGACCTTCGTCGGCGCCATGGCCGCGCTGCCGTCTGAAACGCTGGACGCGGCCGAGGTGGACGGCGCCGGCAAGACGCGCACCTTCTTCGAGATCATCCTGCCGCAGCTGCGCCCCGTGCTGCTGATTGCCGTGCTGCTGAAGGTGATCTTCAGCCTGAAGATGCTGGACCAGGTCATCACCATGACGCGCGGCGGGCCGGGCACCGCCACCAGCACGCTGGCCTACACCATCTTCGAGGTCGCCTTCCGCTGGTTCAACATGGGCTACGCCGCGGCCATGGCCTATCTGCTGGCCGCGGTGATGATGCTGCTGGCCTATGTCTATTCCCGCATGGTGCTGGAGAAGAAGGCATGAGCGCCGCAGCGCGCCGTCGCCGGCCGCGGGGGTCGATCACGCCGGCGCGGCGGATCGGCATTTGGCTGGTGGCGCTGCTGTGGCTGGCGCCCGTCGCCTGGATCGTGGCCACCGCCTTCAAGACCCCGGCGCAGGTGCTGTCGCTGAACCTGCTGTTCGAACCCACGCTGCACAACTTCGCCGTCGCCTTCGGCCCGCAGTACCGGCTGGGGTCGCGCCTGCTGAACAGCGCGATGGTCACGGGCCTGACGCTGCTGGTGGCGCTGCCCGTCGCCACCGCATCGGCCTATGCGCTGTCGCGCTACCGCTTTCCCGGCGGCTCGGTGTGGTCGATCGGCATCCTGGCGACGCAGTTCGTGCCGGCCGCCGTCATCATCATCCCGCTGTTCATCGCCTTCCGCGGCTTCGGCCTGATCGACAGCTGGGCTGCGCTGGTGATCGTGAACCTGTCCTTCGTGCTGCCCTATGCCACCTGGATGATCAAGGGCTTCATCGACGCCCTGCCGCACGACATGGAGGAAGCCGCCGCGATCGACGGCGCCACCCGCCTGCGCATCATTTTCGACGTGGTGGTGCCCGTCATTCTTCCTGGCGTGGCGACCGCGGCGATCTTCAGTTTCGTGATCGCCTGGAACGAGTTCTTCTACGCGCTGATCCTGACCCGGGGCCAGGCGACCACGTTGCCGGTGGCGCCGACGTCGGCGCGCACCGAGCAGGGCGATGCCTGGGAGATCATGGCCACCATCGGCCTGGTCATCATCGGGCCGATGCTGCTGATTTCGCGCCTGGTGCAGCGCTTCTTCGTCCGCGGCCTGACCGCGGGTTCGGTGCGATAGGAACCCTCGCATGGCATCGGTCAGTCTGCGCGACGTGGAAAAGCGCTGGGGCAGCGTGGTGGGCGTGGCCCGCCAGTCGCTGGAGGTGGCCGATGGCGAGTTCATCGTGCTGCTTGGCCCCTCGGGCTGCGGCAAGACCACCACCATGCGCATGATCGCGGGCCTGGAAGACCCCAGCGACGGCGCGATCTGGATCGGCGACCAGGACGTGACCGAAAAAATGCCGCGCGACCGGGACGTGGCGATGGTGTTCCAGAACTACGGCCTCTATCCGCACATGACGGTGGCCGAGAACATCGGCTATCCCTTGAAGGTGCGTGGCCAGGCGAGGGCCGAACGCACGGCCGCGGTGACCGAGGTCGCGCGCAAGGTCGAGCTGGAGCCGCTGCTGCACCGGCGCCCCCGCGAACTCTCGGGCGGCCAGCGCCAGCGCGTGGCGCTGGCGCGCGCCATCGTGCGGCGGCCAAAAGTGTTCCTGATGGACGAGCCGCTGTCCAACCTGGATGCGAAACTGCGCGTTTCCATGCGCGCCGAAATCAAGCACCTGCAGCACGAGCTGAAGATCACCACCATCTACGTCACGCACGACCAGATCGAGGCGATGACGCTGGCGCACCGCGTGGCGGTGATGAACAAGGGCGTGATCCAGCAGCTGGACACGCCGGAGGCGATCTACGATCGCCCCGCCAACCTGTTCGTCGCCGGCTTCATCGGCAGTCCCGCGATGAACCTGCTGCCGGGCGACCTGGTGGATGGCGCGTTCGTGGCACCAGGTCTGCGCGTCGCGGGCGTGGGGCAGGGGTCGCGCGCGGGCGTGGTGCTGGGCATCCGGCCGGAAGACCTGTCGCCGGTCGACGAGGCCAGCGCAGACGCGGTGCTGCC
>JBDHQQ010000067.1:0-13046 GCA_039807145.1 Pseudoxanthomonas sp.
GACGAGGCGCGGCGCATGGCAGCGGCGCGCGACCAGTTCCATGCCGACCTGTATGCCTCATTGCAGGCGGCGATGCGGCGGCATGGCATCGACTATCTGCCGGGCGCCGCGGAGCTGGGCGATTTCGACCCGACATCGACCACCATCGCGCTGGCGCCGGGCGGCGAGCAGCGCCGCCTGCCGCGCGAAGTGCTGGACAGGACTTTCGGCCGTTACTGGAGCGAGTTCGTGCAGCGCCGCGACGGCAAGCGCGAATGGAAGGACTACACGCCCTACGAATGGCGCAACGTCTCGGCCTTCGTGCGCCTGGGCTGGCGCGACCGCGCATGGCAAGCGGCGCAGTTCTTCTTCAAGGACCGCGCGCCGCAGCCGTGGAACCAGTGGGCCGAGGTGGTTTCGCGCACGCCGCGCACGCCGTTCTTCGTCGGCGACCTGCCGCACGCGTGGGTCGCGTCCGATTTCGTGCGCGCGGCGCTGGACATGTTCGCGTATTCGCGCGAGTCCGACGACAGCATCGTGCTGGCCGCGGGCGTGCCGGTCGACTGGCTGCAGGGCGAGGGCGTGGCGGTTTCCGGCCTGCGCACGCCGAACGGGCCGCTGGCCTATTCGCTGCGTCGCGAAGGCGACGTGCTGAAACTGGACGTGCCGGCCGGCCTGTCGCTGCCCGAGGGCGGGCTGGTGCTGCCGTGGCCCTACGCCGGCGAGCCGGGCGCGGCGACGGTCAACGGCAAGCCGGCCGAATGGCGGAACCGCGAGCTGCAGATCGGCATGTTGCCGGCGAAGGTGGACATCGCGGTGCCGTGAAGCGGCCCCGGAAATCGGAATGACAGTGCGCGAAGCGAACGTCGGGAATGCGGGGTCAGCCGCCGCGCACCCTGCGCACGATCGCCGCGGCCTTGGCCGAACTCTCCGTGACCTTGTCCCACTGGCCGGCTTCGATCCAGTGCTTCGGCACCATCCACGAACCACCGATGCAGACCACGTTCGGCTGCGACAGGTAATCGGCGGCTGTGTCTTCGCCGATGCCGCCGGTGGGGCAGATCTTCAGCTCGGACAACGGGCCGGCCAGCCCTTTCAGCATCGCCAGCCCGCCGACCGCAGTGGCCGGGAACAGCTTGCACACGCGGAAGCCGCGCGCCATCAGCGAAAGCAGTTCGGTGGGCGTGGCCGCACCCGGCACCACGGGAACGTCGGCCTGCGCCAGCGCGTCGGCCATGTGCGCCGGCGTGCCCGGCGTGACCAGGAAATCCGCGCCGGCGGCGATGGACTGTTCGATCTGTTCGACGCCGAGCACGGTGCCCGCGCCGATCACGATGTCCGGCAGTTCGCGTTTCAGGATTGCCAATGCTTCCATCGCGACCGGCGTGCGCAGGGTCAGTTCGATCGCGGGCAGGCCGCCTCGCAGCAGCGCGGCGGACACCTTGCGCGCTTCATCCAGGGAGTTGACGGTGACCACCGGCAGGATGCCGGCGGCGTGGAGGAGTCGTTCGGCTTTCTGCTGGCGGGCTTCGATGGTCATGGCGGGTCTTTTCCGATCCTGATTTTTCATTCTCCCGAAAGAAGCAGGAGAAATTAAGCGTCCACGGCCTCGTGCGGCGCCTTCGCGGCGGCGGCATCGTGGCCCAGTTCGTATTCGGCGTCGTAATCCCAGCCGCCTTCGGGCGAGGGCGGGCCGCAGGAAATCGACAGCGCGCCCTGGTCGGCCGGAGATACCCTGGCCCGGTTGTAGCCGAACAGGCTGCGGCCCAGGTCGTGCCCGGCCGGCGCGGTGTTCGGCGCGTTCGTGCGCGATTTCCATTCGGCGGCGTCGACCAGCGCTTCCAGCGTGCCGGCTTCCGCATCGAGGCGGATCATGTCGCCTTCGCGCAGCAGTCCAATGGCGCCACCGGCGGAGGCTTCGGGGGTGACGTGGATCGCCGCAGGGATCTTGCCCGAGGCGCCCGACAGGCGGCCGTCGGTGACCAGCGCGACGCGCCGGCCCTGGTTCTGCAGCAGGCCCAGCAGCGGCGCGAGCGAATGCAGTTCGGGCATGCCGTTGGCTTTCGGGCCCTGGTAGCGCACCACGGCGATGAAATCGTGCGGCAGCGCGCCGGCGGCGTGCAGCTTGTTCAGCGCCTTCGGATCGTCGACGACCACCGCGGGCGCTTCGATGCGCCGGTATTCCGGCTTTACCGCCGAAGTCTTGATCAGCGCGCGGCCCAGGTTGCCGCGCAGCAGGCGCAGGCCGCCCTGCGCCTCGAACGGTTCGGCGGCGCCGCGGACCACTTCGCGGTCCGCGCTCTGCGCCGCGCCGGGCGCGAAGGCCAACTGGCCGCCGTCCAGCCGCGGTTCGTCGCAGTAGGCGCGCATGCCACCGGGCACGATGGTCGGCAGGTCGTGCATCAGCCCGGCGTCGAGCAGTTCGCGGAACACGAACGCGGTGCCGCCGGCCGCGGCGAAGCGGTTCACGTCGGCATCGCCGTTCGGGTACACGCGCGCCAGCAGCGGCACCGTCTGCGAAATCGTGTCGATGTCGTCCCAGGTCAGGCACAGTCCGGCCGCGCGCGCGACCGCGACCCAGTGGATGGTGTGGTTGGTCGAGCCGCCGGTGGCCATCAGCGCGACCATCGCGTTGACGATGGCGCGCTCGTCGATCAATCGGCCGATGGGCCGGTAATCGGCGCCCAGCGCGGTGATGCGCAGTGCGCGTTCGACTGACGCGTCGGTCAGCACGTCGCGCAGCGGCGTGTCCGGGTTGACGAAGGAAGCGCCCGGCAGCTGCAGGCCCATCGCCTCCAGCAGCACCTGATTGGAATTGGCGGTGCCGTAGAAGGTGCAGGTGCCCGGCGCGTGGTAGCTGTCGGATTCGGCCTGCAGCAGTTCCTCGCGCGTTGCCTCGCCAGCGGCGTAGCGTTCGCGCACGGCAGCTTTCTGCTTGTTCGGGATACCGGGCGTCATCGGCCCGGCAGGCACGAACACCGCGGGCAAGTGGCCGAAGGCGAGGGCGCCGATCAACAGCCCCGGCACGATCTTGTCGCACACGCCCAGGTACAGCGCGGCATCGAACATGTCGTGGCTCAGCGACACCGCGGTGGCCTGCGCGATCACGTCGCGCGAGAACAGCGACAGATCCATGCCGGGACGGCCCTGGGTCACGCCGTCGCACATCGCCGGCACGCCGCCGGCGACCTGCGCGGTCGCGCCGAGTTCGCGCGCCACCTTGCGGATGCGTTCGGGATAGTGCTCGAACGGCTGGTGCGCCGACAGCATGTCGTTGTACGCGGTGACGATGCCGAGGTTGGGCGCAACGTCGGCACGCAGGCGGCCCTTGTCGGTCGGGCCGCAGGCGGCGAAGGCGTGGGCCAGGTTGCCGCAGCTCAGCCGCGCACGATGCGGACCCTGCAGGCCCGCCGCTTCGATGCCCTCGAGGTAGGCGCGGCGCGAGGATTCGCTGCGCCTGCGGATGCGTTCGGTGACTTGTTCGATGTGCGGGTGCAGGCTCATGGCGGAAGCGGCGTGGCTGCTGGAAACCCCGCAATTATGCGCCGCTTTGCCGCCGATGGTTTCATGCAGGAATGGTCTGCTTTTGGCTTTGTGGAGATGGATTCATTCGGCTGCTTTCTCGTCGCATGTCAGAAAAACGAACGCAGCCGAATGAATCCATCTCCACGGCAAGGTTCGGTGGTTATGCCTTTCCGCCGAACGCTTCGACCGCGAACGCCGCCGCGCCGAGCAGGCCGGGGCGCGGGTGCATGATGGCCAGCGTCGGCGTGCGCGCCATCGCCGCGGAGAAACGGCCCTTGTGCTCGAAGCGCTGGCGGAAGCCGGAATGCTGCAGGTTGGCCAGCAGCTTCGGCACCAGCCCGCCGGTCAGGAACACGCCGTCCCATGCGCCGGTGGTCAGCACCAGGTCGCCGGCGATGGCGCCGAACACCGCGCAGAACACGTCCAGGGTACGCATGCAGCGCAGGTCGCCGGCGGCGGCGAGCGCGGTGATGTCGGCCGGTTGCAGCGGGCCGGGGTCTTCGCCGGCGATCTCGCTCAGCGCGCGATGGATGTTGACCAGGCCCGGGCCGCAGATCAGGCGTTCGTTGGACACGCGGCCGAATTGCGCCGACAGGTGCTCGAGGATTTCGATTTCCTCGGGCGTGCCGGGCGGGAAGCTGACGTGGCCGCCTTCGGTTTCCAGCGGATAGCGGCGACCGTCGCGGATCACCAGGCCGCCGACGCCCAGCCCGGTGCCGGGGCCGATCACCGCATAGGTGCGCGGTGCGGACAGCGGTGCCGGCGACCACTGCGCGCCGCCGATCGCGACCACGTCGGTCGGCGTCAGCAGCGAGACGGCCATGGCCTGCGCGGCGAAATCGTTGACCAGCTTCAGGTCCTTGAAACCCAGCGCGTCGCGGGTGCGCGCGAGCGAGATCACCCACGGATGGTTGGTGATGCGCGCTTCGTCGCCGTCGACCCGGCCGGCCACGGCGAACACGCCGTGCGCGGCCTTCTCGCCGGTCTGGTCCAGGTAGTGCCTGGCGGCGTCGGCCAGCGAAGGGAAGTTGGCCACCGCGTATTCGCGCACGCTGTCGTCGAGCAGCGGCGCGGCGGCGGCGCAGTCGGCCAGCGCGAAGCGTGCGTTGGTGCCGCCGATGTCGGCCAGCAGCGAGCGGCACGCGCCATCGGTTGCGGAACTCATGCGCGGCGCTGCCGGGCGGCGTCGCGGACGGACACTGGCATCGACATCCCTTCCCTCTGTCGTGTGTGTGCGGAGTGGCTAGTCTTGTTCGTCGGACAGGGCGGAGCCGTGGCTGGCGACGACCTTCGCATAATAGCGTGCGCTGTCCTTCGGAGTCCGGGTCTGGGTTTCGAAGTCGACGTGGATGATGCCGAAGCGTTTCGAGTAGCCCAGCGACCATTCCAGGTTGTCCAGCAGCGACCACACGAAATAGCCGCCGACGTTGCAGCCGGCTTCGATGGCCGCATGCACCGCGCGCAGGTGCTGGCGCAAATAGCTGATCCGCAAGGGATCGCGCACGCGTCCGTGCTCGGCCTTGGGCGGATCGAAGAACGCCGCGCCGTTCTCGGTGATGAACACTTTCGGATTGCCGTAGCGTTCCTTCACCCAGGTCAGCGTGTCGGTCAGGCCCTGCGGGAATACCTCCCAGCCGGTTTCCGTATACGTATGCTGCGGCTGCCGGACCGGCGCGACCTTGAGCGGCCAGTTCGATTCGTCGTGTTTCGAGACGTTGCGGGTGTAGTAGTTGATGCCGATGAAATCGAGCGGCTGCCTGATCAGGTCCATGTCGGCCTGCGGCCATTCCGGCCAGGCTTCGCCGAAGATCTCGCGCAACTCCTCCGGATAGCTGCCCAGCAGCGCGGGGTCGAGGTACTGGCGGTTCATGTAGGCCTCGGCGCGGCGGGTCGCGGCGAGGTCTTCCGGCGACTGGCTGGCCGCGTATTTCGGCTCGATGTTCACCACCAGGCCGATCTCGTGCTTGCCCAGCGCGCGATAGGCCTGCACCGACTTGCCGTGCGAGCGCATCAGGTGGTGGCTGGCGATCGGCGCTTCGAAGCGGTTGCGGTGGCCCGGCGCCAGCGCGCCGTGCAGGTAGCCGCCGTCGGTGACGACCCACGGCTCGTTGAGCGTGGCCCAGCGGCGCACGCGGCCGTCGAGGCGCTTGAACATCACCTCGCTGTATTCGGCGAACCAGTCGGCGATGTCGGGGTTCAGCCAGCCGCCGCGGTCGTCCAGCGCCGCCGGCAGGTCCCAGTGGAACAGCGTTGCCACGGGCTGGATGTCGTTTTCCAGCAGCGTGTCGACCAGCCGTTCGTAGAAATCCAGGCCCTTCGGATTGACCCGGCCACGTCCCTCGGGCAGCACGCGGCTCCACGACACGCTGAAGCGGTAGGCCTGCATGCCCAGTGCCTTCATCAGCGCGATGTCCTCGCGCCAGCGGCGGTAGTGGTCGCAGGCGACGTCGCCGGTATCGTTGTTGAGCATCCGCCCCGGCGTGTGGGCGAAGCGCTGCCAGATGCTGGGGCCGGCGCCGTCGGCCAGCGGCGAGCCTTCGATCTGGTAAGCGGCGGTGGCGCTGCCCCAGATGAAATCCCTGGGGAAGGCGTACGACTTCGACATGGCCCCTCCGGCTGTCGTGGTGCGGGCGGTTGCGTTGTGAAAACGGTTACATGGCAGAATAGCGTGAACGTGGCCGGCTTGCCATGACCGCGCGCGCAATCCGGCGTTCGCGAGGGGGCCCGACAACGGGAGCGCTATGGCGACGGTCGAACTCGATCAACTGCGCAAGGTCTACGCCAACGGCCAGGTCGCCGTGCACGGCGCCAGCTTCGACATCCACGACGGCGAGCTGATGGTGCTGGTCGGACCGTCCGGCTGCGGCAAGTCGACCCTGCTGCGGATGATCGCCGGGCTGGAGGAGATCAGCGGCGGCGCCCTGAAGATCGGCGGGCGCACGGTCAACGACCTCGCGCCGAAGGACCGCGACATCGCGATGGTGTTCCAGTCCTACGCGCTTTACCCGCACATGAGCGTGGCCGAGAACCTCGGTTTCGCATTGAAGCTGCAGGGCCTGGATCGCGGCCAGCGCGAGGCGCGGGTGCGCGAGGCGGCGAAGATGCTGGAATTGGAGACCCTGCTGGAGCGCAAGCCGGCGCAGCTGTCCGGCGGGCAGCGCCAGCGCGTGGCGCTGGGTCGCGCGCTGGTGCGGCAGCCGCAGGTGTTCCTGCTGGACGAACCGCTGTCGAACCTGGACGCCAAGCTGCGCGGCAGCATGCGCGCGGAAATCGCCCGCCTGCATCGCAGGCTGGGCACGACCATGATCTACGTGACCCACGACCAGATCGAGGCGATGACCCTGGGCCAGCGCATCGTGGTGCTGAAGGACGGTCGGGTGCAGCAGATCGACACGCCGATGGCGCTGTACGAAAGGCCGGCCAACCTGTTCGTCGCCGGCTTCCTCGGCAGCCCGAAGATGAACATCCTGGCCGGCGATGTGCGCGAAACCGGTGTGGAACTGTCGCTGCGCATCACCGAGGGCGTCGAAATGCCGCTACCGGCGGAGCCGGCGCTGTGGGACCGGGTGGGGCGGCGTCTGGCCGTCGGCCTGCGGCCCGAGGACCTGGCCCTCGGGTCTGCCGATGGCGGAGGCCTGCCGGCGCAGGTTGAAGCGGTGGAGCCGGTCGGCAACGAGGCTTTCGTCAACCTGGCCTGTGCCGGCCACGACATCGTGCTGCGCATGCAGCCACGCGGGTTGCCCGCGCCGGGCGAACGGGTGGGTCTGCATTACCCGCCGGAGCGGATGCACTTCTTCGACCCGGACAGCGAGCTGCGAATCCACCTGTAGGAACGCACCGCGGGGGCGCGACCGGATGACAGGATGCGCTCGCGCCCCTGCGGGGCGCGCCTACTTCATGCGGTAGGTGATGCGGCCCTTGCTCAGGTCGTAGGGGGTCATCTCGACCTTGACCTTGTCGCCGGTGAGGATGCGGATGTAGTTCTTGCGCATGCGCCCGGAGATGTGGGCGATGATCTCGTGGCCGTTTTCCAGCCTGACCCGGAACATGGTGTTGGGCAGCGTTTCGGTAACGGTGCCTTCGAACTCGATGGAATCGTCTTTCGACATTGGAACCTATGGGAACTGGCCCGGCCGGCGGGCCGGAAAGTCCGGCATTCTACGCCCACGCCGGGATGCGTGCAAAAAGCGTTAACCGCCAGGGGCGGAAGCGGTCGGGGAGTCGGGAGTCGGTGGCCCGCTGCGCGGGCTATCGGGGAAAGGGCGGCTTCTTGAGGACGAGGGGCCGTCCACGGATCGCTTGCCGGCTCATTCCTGGTAGGCCCGGGTCAGCGTGTTCAGGTGCACGCGCTCGCCATCGCGCAGGAACGGCGCCAGCAGCATCATCACCTGGACGATGCCGCGGCGGATCGCCACCTGTTCGTCCTTGTCGCCGCGGGCGGCCGCGTAGTTCAGCCAGAACGTGGCGATGACCAGCACGTTGGTCGCGGTGCCGGCCAGCTCGGCGGCGCTGGCGCGCATCACCCCGGCCTGCGACAGGCCGCGCATCACTTCCAGCGCGCTGTCGTCGGCCCGCTTCAGGATGCGGGCGAAGCGCAGGCGCAGGCGCCGGTTGCGGCTGAGGATCTCGACCAGGTCGCGGTACAGGAAGCGGTAGTCCCAGATGCACTCGAACACCAGGTGCAGCTGCAGCCAGATGTCCTCCAGCCCCGGCAGGCGTCCGCTGGGCGCGGTCAGCGCGGCGTCCATGCGCTCCTCGTAGCGCACGAACAGCTGCTCGATGATGTCGTCCTTGTTGCGGAAGTGGTAGTACAGGTTGCCGGGGCTGATTTCCAGCTCGTCGGCGATGTGGTTGGTAGTGACGTGCGGTTCGCCCTGGGCGTTGAACATCGCCAGCGAGGCGTCGAGGATGCGCTGGCGGGTGTCGCGTGCCATGTGCGTCAGGCGGTCAGCTTCTTCACCAGGTCGACGTACTTCTTCTGCGCATCCTCGCGCTTGGTGCCCTTCAGCTTGGCCCAGGCCTCGTACTTGGCGGTGCCGACGAAGTCGAAGAATCCCGGCTTGTCGCCGTTGACGTCGCCTTCCGAGCCCTGCTTGTACAGCGCGTAGAGGCGCAGCAGGGTGTCGTTGTCGGGGCGCTCCGACAGGCCCTGGATGTCCTTGGATGCCTTCTCGAAGGCGGCTTGCAGGTCGGCCATGGATGATCCCTCCCAGTGATCGCGACCATGACACCACGCGGGCCGGAACCGGTCAATACGCCGGCGGATTGTCTAGCCGCGGCTTCTCTGGCATGTTGGCCGCGGGGCCGGTCGGAGGGGCCGCGCCCACCGGATATCGGGAAGGGAACCATGAGCTACTTCGTCACCGGCGGCACCGGCTTCATCGGCCGCCATCTGATCGGCAACCTGCTAAAGCGCAATGGCGTGATCCACGTGCTGGTGCGCAAGGATTCGCAGAAGAAGTTCGACGCGCTGATGAAGCGCGAAGGCTGGGATCCGAAGCGCGTGGTGGCGGTGCACGGCGACATGACCAAGCCGAAGTGCGGGCTGACCGCCGCGCAGGTGCGCAAGCTGTCTGGCACGGTGAAGCATTTCTTCCACCTTGCGGCGATCTACGACCTGACCGCCGACGCGGAAAGCCAGCATGCGGCCAACGTCGACGGCACCCGGCATGCGCTGGACCTGGCCGCCGCCGCCAAGGCCGGTTGCTTCCACCACGCCAGTTCGATCGCGGCCGCCGGGCTGTACCCGGGCATCTTCCGCGAGGACATGTTCGAGGAAGCCGAGGGCCTGGACGATCCGTACCTGCGCACCAAGCACGAGTCCGAGGGGCTGGTGCGCCAGGAGCAGCGCGTCAAGTGGCGCATCTACCGTCCCGGCATGGTGGTGGGCCACTCGAAGACCGGCGCGATCGACAAGATCGACGGCCCGTACTACTTCTTCACCCTGATCAAGAAACTGCGTGAAGTGCTGCCGCAATGGGTGCCGGTGCTGGGCATCGAGGGCGGGCGCATCAACATCGTGCCGGTCGATTTCGTCGCCGACGCGATGGACCACATCGCGCACAAGCCGAAGCTGGACGGCCACACCTTCCACCTGACCGACCCCGAGCCGATGCGCGTGGGCGAGGTGCTCAACACGTTCTGCCGCGCCGGCCACGCGCCGGAAATGACCATGCGCATCGACGCGCGCATGTTCGCCTTCGTGCCCGGCGGCATCCGCATGGCGGTCGGCAACCTGCCGCCGGTGAAGCGCTTCGTCGGCATGCTGCTGCGCGATTTCAAGATCCCGAAGGAAGTGCTGAAGTTCATCACCTATCCGACGCGCTTCGACAGCCGCGAAACCGAGCGCGCGCTGAAGGGCAGCGGCATCGCCGTGCCGCGCCTGGACGACTACGCATGGCGGCTGTGGGACTACTGGGAGCGCCACCTCGACCCGGACCTGTTCGTCGACCGCAGCCTGAAGGGCAAGGTGCGCAACAAGGTCGTGGTGATCACCGGTGGTTCGTCGGGCATCGGCCTGTCCACCGCGCAGCGGGTGGCCGAGGCCGGCGCGGTCACCGTGATCGTCGCCCGCGGGCAGGAGGAACTGTTCAAGGCCCGCGACGAGATGAAGGCGAAGGGCGGCAAGGTGTTCGCCTATACCGCCGACCTGGCCGACATGGCCAGCTGCGACAAGCTGGTGGAGACGGTGCTGAAGGAACACGGTCATGTCGACGTGCTGGTCAACAACGCCGGGCGTTCCATCCGCCGCTCGATCGAACTGAGCTACGACCGCTTCCACGACTTCGAGCGCACGATGCAGCTGAACTACTTCGGCAGCCTGCGCCTGATCATGGGCTTCATGCCGACCATGGTGCAGCGCCGCCGCGGGCACATCATCAACATCAGCTCGATCGGCGTGCTGGCCAATTCGCCGCGTTTCTCCGCCTACGTGGCATCGAAGGCCGCGCTGGACGCGTTCAGCCGCTGCGCGCAGGGCGAGCTGTCGGGCAAGGGCATCAGCTTCACCACCATCAACATGCCGCTGGTGAAGACGCCGATGATCGCGCCGACCAAGATGTACGACAGCGTGCCGACGCTGAGTCCGGAAGAGGCGGCCGACCTGGTGGTGAAGGGCGTCATCGAGAAGCCCAGCCGCATCGCCACCCGCCTTGGCATCTTCAGCGCGTTGGTCAATGCGGTCGCGCCGAAGGCCTACGAGGTGGTCATGAACACCGCATTTGAGCTGTTCCCCGATTCGGCCGCGGCCAAGGGCGACCGCAAGGAGCTGAAGGAACAGACGCCCAGCCAGGAGCAGATCGCGTTCGCCGCGCTGATGCGCGGCGTGCACTGGTAGCGCGGCCTGCGCCGGAGTCCGGGACCGCCAGGGGGCGGTCCCGCGTTCTTCAGAACGTCTTGCACTGCCGCCAGCGCACCAGGTCGTCGGTGCCGGGGCGCGGGTTGAGCTGCACGCGCGACGTGCGCAGGGACGGATAGCGCTCCAGTTCGCGGCACACCTGCGCCCAGACCGTCGCATCCTCGCCGCTGCGGTCGATCACCAGGGTCAGCTTGCTGATCCAGAAGCCGCGGATGATGCCCGGGGATGCCGTCAGCGCCTTGCTGACGGCTTCGCGCTGGTGCTGCAGGGACGCTTCATCGGTCACGAAGGGAGCGATTTCTCCGGCGGCCTGAGCGGCTTGCGATGCCTGCGCGGGCGCAGGGGAAACATGCCGGGCGGTGGGCGTGGCGGGCGCGTCCGTGTCGGCGGGGGCGAGGAACGCGACGATTGCGAACAGGGCGACACCGGCCAGCGCGGCGATGCCGGTGTGGCGCAGCGCGCGGCGGCGCGCATTGTCCACCACGCCGTTGCGCAGGATCGCGGGCATTTGCGGCTTGGCCGACTGCCAGAGCCGCGCACCGGAGAGCACCTCGATGCCCCGTTCGCGTGCGACGCGCAGGCCGTTGGGGTCCACCTGGCCCTGGGTGGCCAGGAATGCGCCGGACGCGCCGCGCAGGCGGGCCGCTTCGGTCAACTCGGCCATCGTTTCGGCGCCGACCTGGTAGGCGGAACCATGCTTGCAGGCCAGCAGCCATTGCTCGTCGCCGTGGACCAGCAGGCGCTCCGGCTGCGTCTCCGGCGCGGAGCGGGCTTCGGGCTCCACGGCTTCCGTGAATCCGCGCTGTCGCAACGCGGCCAGCACGACGCCGGAAAACTCGCGCCAGCTCATCGAAGCCAGCGCCTTCAGCCCGTTGCGGGTTTCGTGGCGCGGCCGCTCGAACAGCCAGATCCAGACCGATGCGAGCAGTGTCGCCGTCGCGCCGATTGCAAGCGCCAGAGTCCAATTCGGCATCGGCTACTCCCTGAAGACGAGGTTTGAATGGATGAACCCCGGACGGGATTCGGCCGCGAATCGTGGCGCAAACGCGGCCGGCCGGCAATGCCGTTGCGGCCGGACGGTTCCGGAATCCGCACGCAAAAAAAGGCCTGCCAGTCCGAAGCCGTAAGGGGAGGGGAGCATACGTGCTTCGTGCGGACTGGCAGGCCCGATTTCTATTTACGCTTTTGGATGCTGCTTTGCAACAATAATTTGTAAACGATTACGGCCTGCTGGGCGAAGGTTAAGGCAGCCTGCGCCGAAGGCGCTTACTTGGCCGATTTCCTGACGGCTTTCCTGGTCGCCTTCTTGGCGGCCGGCTTCCTGGCGGCCGGCGCCTTGCGGGCCGTCTTCTTGGCCGGCTTGACGGCGGTGCCGCCCAGCTTGCGCAGTTCGGCATTCAGGGCGTCGACGCGGTCGATCAGCGCGCCGAGGTCATCGCGGCTGGGCACCTCGAGGTGGCGCAGGGCGCGCTGCACGCGGTCTTCGAACACCTTCTCGAGGCGGTCCCAGGTATCGGAGGCGCGCTCACGCGCCTGGCTGACCTTGGTTTCGACGACGTCGCGCACCGCGTCGGCCCGGCCGGTGGCGACCTTGCGGGTCAACTGCTCCAGCGACAGGCCTTCCTTGACCAGGGCTTCGAACAGCTTGCCGCCTTCGGCCTGGGCGCGGCCGAAGGCGCCGAGGCCGGCCAGCCAGATCTGCTGCGCGGATTCGCTCAGGCGCTTGGAGAGCTGCTCGGCCTGCGCCTGCAGGTGGGCCGCATCGGCGGAAGCGGTCTTCTTGGCGGTTTTCTTCAGCTTGGCCATGGTGGTTGGCGATGGGAGTTTGAGGAGGCTGCAGATTCGCCGTCTTGTCTAGAGCTTTCACACCAGTGGTGCGGGCGGCACGCATGGCTGTGCACCGCCATGCGCCGACGCCAGGGTCACGCGCGGCGCGGATGCCTGGCGACCAACCGGTCGACGTCGTCCAGCGCGCGGTGCAGGCGCGCGGTGGTTTCGGTCATGCGCGGGCGCGCATCCAGGCCGTCGAGGATCGAGCGCTGCGCGTCGTTGACGATCTCCTCGCGCAGGCCGATGCCGAGCGCGGCCAGCACCAGCAGCAGCACGTCGGCGCGCCGGCGCAGGTCGGCCAGGGTGTTGCGGTAGGCCAGCTGGCAGACGCGGTGGCGCGAGGCGAAGCTGAAGA
>JBDHQQ010000260.1:0-2569 GCA_039807145.1 Pseudoxanthomonas sp.
CTGCTCGGCGCGGTTGCCGGTGTACGCGCTGCTGATCGGCGCGTTCATCCCGCAGAAGACCGTGTGGGGCGTGTTCAACCAGCAAGGGTTGGTGCTGTTCGGCCTGTACGTGGCCGGCATCGTCAGCGCGCTGGCGGTGTCGTGGGTGATGAAGAAGTGGCGCCGCGACAAGGGCGAGCACCCGCTGCTGCTGGAACTGCCGTCGTATCGCCTGCCGCACCCGCGCGACCTGCTGATCGGCCTGTGGGAGCGCGCGATGATCTTCCTCAAGCGCGTGGGCGGCATCATCCTGGCGTTGACGATATTGCTGTGGTTCCTGTTGTCGTTCCCGGCCGCGCCTGCCGACGCGGTGGGGCCGGCCATCGACTACAGCTTCGCCGGGCGCATCGGCCACGCGATGACGGCGGTGTTCGCGCCGCTGGGCTTCAACTGGCAGATCTGCATCGCGCTGATCCCCGGCATGGCCGCGCGCGAGGTCGCGGTGTCGTCGCTGGCCACGGTCTACGCGCTGTCGGCGGCCGACGACGATGCCGCCGCGCAGGCGCTGGCGCCGCTGATCTCCGACGGCTGGTCGCTGGCCACCGCGCTGTCGCTGCTGGTCTGGTACATCTACGCGCCGATGTGCGTTTCCACGCTGGCGACGATCAAGCGCGAGACCAATTCGTGGAACAAGATGCTGGTGGCGACGGTTTATCTGTTCGCGCTGGCGTACTTCGCCTCGCTGCTGACCTACCAGGTCGCGAAGGCGCTGGGGGCGGGCTGACGTGGCGCTGTGGCTGCAATACGCCATCGTCGCGGCCGCCGTGCTGGCCAGCGCGTGGGTGGTGGCGAAGAAGCAGTTTCCCGGCAGCGTCAGGAAACTGCGCGTGGCGCTGGCCGTGCCGCTGCTGCGCGAAGGCAAGCCGGCATGGCAGCGCGGATTGGGCCGCTGGCTCGCACCGCCCGGCAGCCGCCTGGGCGGTGGCAAGGACTGCGGCGGTTGCAACGGCTGCGGCTAGGCGCGCAGCCGGCAATGGTCAGTGCCGGCGGGCCTTGCCTGCCAGATCGTCGCGCTGCACGACTTCCACCGCCAGCGAGAAGCTGCGCTGTTCGCCGGGGTGCATCGCGCCGACGCCCACCACCTGGCGGGCGATCTCCTTGCCGGCGTCGTTGCGGATCGTCAGCACCACGGTGTATTCCCACGGCCCGCCGTCCGGCGGGTGCTGCACCGTGCCCTCGACCTGCAGCGGCGTGACCACCGGCGAAATGCGCCGGGAGGCGGCGGTTTCGTCGTAGCGCAGGTGGTGCTTGCACGACGGGCAGACCGCCGCGGTCTCGAGGATGACGACCTTGCAGTGCGGGCAGACCCGGGTGGCGCCTGCGCTGCCCGGGCGTGGCGTGCTCATGCGCCGGTGTCGTGGCCCGAGCCGTTGCGCGAGGACGACTTGGCATCGTCCCAGCCGAAGTCGGCCTGGCCGCGCATGCGCGAACCGGCGGCGACGGTCAACGTGCCGGCCTTGACGTCGCCGATCAGCGCACCCGAGGCGAGCAGGTCGACCTGGGTGGCCGAATCGATGTTGCCTTCCAGTTCGCCGGCGATGGTGACCTTCTTCGCCTTGACGCTGCCGTTGACCTTGGCGCCGCGCTCGATGGTCAGGTCGCCCTGCACGTTGACGTCGCCCTTGAACTTGCCGGCGATGCGGACATGGCCGGCGCCCTCGATCTTGCCCTCGATGGCCAGGTCGGCCGAGATCAGCGATTCCTTGGCGTCGCGGGCGACGGCCGCGGCGGGCGGCGCGGTGACGGTCGGGGTGAACTGGGCGGCCGCCGGGACGTCGCGCTCGACTTCGGGCGCGGGCGGCAGGGGAGCGTCCTTCTTGGCGCTGCTCTGGTCTTTCCACATGGACATCGGTGACTCTCCGGGCGAATGGCCCGCCAATATCGCGCGACTGGCGACAAGGCGACGTGACGGGTATCACCAAACCGCTTTCCAGGCAAACACTTGCGCGCGGTTTTTCACATGGAACCGAATCCGCCACCCGCGCCTACATGCGGAATACGCCGAACCGCGCCGGCTCGATCGGCGCATTCAGCGAGGCCGAGATCGCCAGCCCCAGCACGCGGCGGGTATCGGCCGGGTCGATGATGCCGTCGTCCCACAGCCGCGCAGTCGCGTACCAAGGGCTGCCCTGGGTTTCGTACTGCTCGCGGATCGGCGCCTTGAAGGCTTCTTCCTCGTCCGTGCCCCAACTGCCGCCCTTGGCCTCGATGCCGTCGCGTTTGACCGTCGCGAGTACCGAAGCCGCCTGTTCGCCGCCCATCACGCTGATCCGCGCGTTCGGCCACATCCACAGGAAGCGCGCGCCGTAGGCGCGGCCGCACATGGCGTAGTTGCCGGCGCCGAAGCTGCCGCCGATGACGACGGTGAACTTCGGCACGCTGGAACAGGCGACCGCGGTGACCATCTTCGCGCCGTCCTTGGCGATGCCGGCGTTCTCGTACTTGCGGCCGACCATGAAGCCGGTGATGTTCTGCAAGAACAGCAGCGGGATGCCGCGCTGGTTGCACAGTTCGATGAAATGCGCGCCCT
>JBDHQQ010000261.1:0-2547 GCA_039807145.1 Pseudoxanthomonas sp.
TTTCTTCGCGTCCAGGCCCTCGATGCCCAGCATCTTCGCGGTCGGTTCGTCGAGGATCAGCCCGGCGTAGCCCTTGCTGGTGGTCTGCTCGATGCAGCCGTAGGGGTACTTCAGCGCGCCTTCGAGCGCGCTGGCGAACGGGATCGGCGGCAGCGCGCTGACCACGATGCGCGCGTTGACCGAACCGTTCATCAGCCCGCCGGTGAAGTCGCCGTCCATCGCCACCGGCACCAGGCTGTCGAGCACGCGGGTCTGCGCGCGCACCACCTGCGGCCAGCCGGCGCGCACCGGCAGGTCGTACTTGCGGTCGACCTTGAAGCCGTTGCCGTCCACGCGCACGCGCACCTGCGCCGTCGCGTAGCCTTCTTCGGCGACGATCGGGAAACTCAGCGTGGTCTTGGCCCCGTCGCCCAGCCTGGCGTTGCGCCCGGACTGCGCCACCGACAGCGGGCCGATGCCATCGACCTTCACGTCGAATTCGCCCGGCTTGCCGGTGAAGTTCTGCACGTCCAGGGTCACCGTGCTGCGGTCGCCCGGCGCCAGCACGCGCGGCAGGCTGGCTTCGGCGACGATCGGCGCACGCACCAGGGTTTCCACGTCGCGGTTGCCGTAGCGTTCGTCCGAATACACCAGCGCCGACACGCGCAGCGTACCGTTGAAGTCGGGCACCGGCAGCGCCACCCGGGCGTTGCCCTTCGCGTCCAGTTTCACCGGGCCGGCGAACAGGTCCACGGTCTGCACGCGCGAAGTCGGCCGTCGCGCCTGCTGCAGCGCCGCCAGCGCCATGTCGCCGCCGAAGCGCAGCCTGGCGCTGTCGCCTTCGAAGCTTTCGATCACCCGGCCGTACACGTCGTAGGCGTCCACGCCGAGGCGGCGCTGGGCGAAGAAGTGCGCATTGGCGTCCGGCACCGGGAAGCGGGTGATGTTGAGGATGCCCACGTCCACTGCCGACACGGTCACCCAGGCCTCGCGGCCGGCCAGTTCCGGCGCGCTGACCGTCACCGGCAAGTCCTGCCCGGGGCGCATCTGCGCCGGCGCCTTCAGCCCGACCGCGACGCGGCGCGCCTTGCGGTCCATCGGCACGTGGACCACGCCGACCGCGCGCGCCGGGGTGATCTTGCTCGGCGCCGAACCACCGCGGAACACCAGCGCGGTGACGTAGACGTCGTGGCGTTCCCAATCCCGGGTCACCGGAATCTCGAACGTGCTGCCGGGCTTCACGTCCACGTCCTGCACGTACAGCATGCGGTCGCTTTCGACCATCAGCAGGCCCTTGCCCGGGTGCGGCGGCGTCACCGTGACCTTCAACAGGTCGCCGTCCTTGTAGCCGGTCTTGTCCAGCGCCAGCTTGACCTTGTCGGGGCGCGCGTCGAGGCCGCGGTTCTGGTCATCCCAGCTCCAGCCGGCGTTGAACGGATAGCGCACGGTCAGGCCGGTGGCCGGATCGAACACCTCCAGCCGGTAGCCGCCCCACTCCACCGGGTAATCGATCCGGGCGACGGTCGCGCCGACGTCGAGGGTCCTGGTTTCCAGGTTCTCGAAGCGCTGGGTGAAGTTGTAATCCCAGCCGCCGTCCTCGTCGTAGTTCCAGTGGTAGTCGCGGCGCTCGCGCACCAGGGTGGCCTTCAGGCCCTTGGCCGGCTGCGGCTTGCCTTCGGCATCGACGCGGGTGATTTCGAAGCGCGCGGTGCCGTTGGCATCGGCGCCGTCCTTGTCGTCGAACAGCGGACGCACGCCGACCAGGGCGGCGGCCGGCCACATCACCCGCTTCAGCGTGCGATTGACCGTGCGCCCGCCGGTTTCGTAGACGCTGCCGCTGACGATGGCGGAAATCGGCGTGACCGGCTTCGCCTCGGCCGGCAGCACGATGGCTTCCTCGTGAACGCCATGGTCGTCGAAGGTCGCATCGACGATGTCCTTGGCTTCCCTCGGCAGGTCCAGGGTCGGGTCGCCGAAGAACCAGCCGGGCATCTTTTCCAGCGGATGCTGTTCCACCGCGACCGCCAGCTTGGCGGTGAAACGGTTGCCGGCGGCCGGCGCGCCGTACAGATAGGCGGCCGTGGCTTTCAGGCGCAGCGCTTCGCCCGGCTTCAGCACGGGCTGCGCGGCGTCGAGGTCCAGCTTCATCCGCTCCGGCAGGAATTCCTCGATGCGCAGGGTCATGCCCTGCACCGCTTCCTTGCTGGCCGGGTCGGTGCGGAACTCGACCTGCCAGCGCCCGGTCGGCGCTTCGACCGGGATCGCCTGCGCGAAGCTGAAATAGCCCTGCGCGCCCGGCTCCAGCCGGGTTTCGCGGAACACCTTGCCGTCTGGCTGCTTCAGGCGCAGGAAGATCGGCTGCGGCTTGGTCGGCTTGCCGTCGTTGTCGCGCAGCAGCGCGTTGATCCGCACCGTCTCGCCGGGCCGGTACAGGTCGCGGCCGGACCAGGCGAACACGTCGAACCAGGCGTTCTCGCGCCCGGCCACCGCGAATTCCGACAGGTCCAGCGCCGGCTGGTTGAACGGCAGCAGCGACACGTCGCCGCCCTTGCGCGCAACCAGCACGTG
>JBDHQQ010000262.1:0-2530 GCA_039807145.1 Pseudoxanthomonas sp.
CCAGCGCGCCTCGGTGACCGATGCGCTCGGCGCGACCGTCTACGCCTACGATGCGGCGGGCCGGCTCGCGTCGGTAACGCACCCCACCGGCGAGGTGGTCACCTACGCCCGCGACGCCACCGACCGGCTCGCGGCGCTGGGCGCCCCCGCGTCGACCACCGCCTACGGGCGCGACGCGCTCGGGCGGCTGACGGGCGTCGCGACACCCGAGGGCGCCTTCACGTTCGACCTGGACCCGGTCGGCAACCGCGTGCGCACCTCCGCCCCGCGCTCGCGATAGACCGCCGTGCGCGTGAGCATCAACTGCCTGGCGCTGCCGTCCGCGCCGGTCCACACGCCGGTGGCGGTGCGCCCGTCGGCGGCGACGGCCCCCTCGAAGCGGACGTTGCCGGATGCCTGCGCATCGCTGGCGGCGGTCGGCGGCGCGTCGCGCTCGCGCAGGCTCAGGCGGCCGTCGGCTGTCAATTGGCCATCCAGTTGACGCGGGGTGGCCGCGAGCCTTGAATCGTAACGAAGGGTTCCTTCGACCATCTCGGTGCCGGGACGCGGAAATAGCGTCAGCGAAACCTGCCCGGACTCGCCGGGCTCGCCCTGCCAGAAGGTGCCGGCGATGGCCGGCGGTCCGTCCGCAAGCGCCAGCGCGCAGGCCGGCGGCGCGGCGCCGAGAACGGCGGCGAGGCCAAGCTGGACAAGGCCATTTCGGACTTGTACGCATTCACGGCGAAGCGGGGGAATGGCGGAAGGAAGCGGCATGGCGGTCGGCGGCCAGACCGCGGCGCGGATGGCTGGCAAGCGAAAGCTATGGGACCGGCGGCGCCCGGTGGTGTTCCCGCCGCCTTGCGGCAAAGGCGGAAATATGCGGACGATGAAGCCTATTTGAACGACGTTTCGGTTACGGCGCTTTCAACTTATTGCAAACCGATACATTTTGTTACTGCCATTGCCAAAAGTTTCCCCCACAATGCTTTAACACAATCAGTTTTTGTGAAAGGCGTTCCCTCCCCCAAACAGAAAGGGAGGGCGTCGTGAAGAAAGCCTTTGGAAGCAATTCCCACCCAGTTTGACCGGATCGCGAGCCATGCCCGCGGTCGGTGTACCAGGTTGTGAAGATTGTTGGCGCATTTCGGTTCCGGCTGGCTGGATCGTCTGATTGCGATCGGTGCCGCCTGACCGGATGCTGAACCACCTTGCCGGATGCGATGATCCGACTGGAAAGTGGCCGGCGCCTGTTGAATGACCTGGACCTTACCCGTTCCTTCGAATTGACCCCTCGAAGGGATTTTCCCGTCCGCGCGGTGCCTCCCCGGCCCGCGCGCTTTTTTTTGTGCTGAGCCGTCAGAATAGTCGCAGCATCGTGAAAAAGGCAGCCTCGCGGCTGCCTTTTTTTGTCGCCACAGCCAAAAAACAACAGCCGTCGCGTACTGCGCCCGGTGCCGCGTTGCTCAGCGCTTGCGGCGCAGGCGCGCGATGGCCGCCAGTTGCGCGGCCGCAACAGCCAGCTCGCTCTGGGCACGTGCCAGGTCGAGGTCGCTGCTCTGGTTCTGCATCAGCTCCTCGGCCGCGCGCTTGGCTTCCTGCGCCTTGGCTTCGTCGAGATCGCTGCCGCGAATGGCGGTGTCCGCCAGCACGGTCACGTGCTTGGGCTGCACTTCGAGAATGCCGCCGGCCACGAACACGAACTCTTCGCTACCGTCTTCCTTCTCGATGCGCACCGCGCCCGGCTGGATACGCGTGATCAGCGGCGTATGGCCCGGCAGGATACCCAGCTCGCCCGACTCGCCCGGCAGCGCCACGAACTTCGCCTGGCCGGAGAAGATCGACGCTTCGGCGCTGACGACGTCTACAAGAATGGTTGCCATGTGAATTCCTTTGTTCCAGAAAGCGTTGGCTTCCCGTTGCCAGGAAGCAGGTTTCCCACCTTCCGGCCGGCGCGCGCGCCGCGGACAATCCCCGTCCACGGCATGCGCGCGGCCCGCGCGAAGGCGAAAGACCCCGCTTACTGGAGCTTCTTGGCCTTCTCGAAGGCTTCGTCGATCGAACCGACCATGTAGAACGCCTGCTCGGGCAGGTGATCGCATTCGCCGTCCACCAGCATCTTGAAACCACGGATGGTTTCCTTGAGCGGCACGTACTTGCCCGGCGAACCCGTGAACACTTCCGCGACGTGGAAGGGCTGCGACAGGAAACGCTGGATCTTCCGCGCGCGCGACACCGATTGCTTGTCTTCCGGCGACAGTTCGTCCATGCCCAGAATCGCGATGATGTCGCGCAGTTCCTTGTAGCGCTGCAGCGTCTGCTGCACGCGGCGGGCCACGTCGTAGTGTTCCGGGCCGACGACCTGCGGGTCGAGCTGGCGCGAGGTCGAGTCGAGCGGGTCGACGGCGGGGTAGATACCCAGCGCGGCGATGTCACGCGACAGCACGACGGTCGAGTCCAGGTGCAGGAAGGTGGTGGCAGGCGACGGGTCGGTCAAGTCGTCCGCAGGGACGTACACGGCCTGGATCGAGGTGATCGAGCCGGTCTTGGTCGA
>JBDHQQ010000068.1:0-12694 GCA_039807145.1 Pseudoxanthomonas sp.
CGCGTCAGGCCAACCGCCTCACGTTTGAACTCTTCGCTGAACTTTCTTCGCTGCGCCATGACACTCCTCCTGCCTCATGATGAGGCTTCTTTGAAGTGTCCGTGTTAGCGGGGTAGAACCCCCACTGCCCTTGGGAATAATGGTGCTTAGCCAGCGTATGCGCTCAGCACGCTCTGGAACGTTTTGCAGCTCATGCCGCTCTAGCGCCGCCTCATACTTTGGACGACGCTGTCTGATCGGCTTTCCGAGTAGATCTTTCTGGACGTTGCGAGAAGGCATGTGCGCAGGTCCAACTATCGTTTACACGGCATCTTTGCCGTCATATCGGATAGTAGCCGTCATTTACGTCGCTGCAACGCAGCAGATACGACCCGCCGGTACGACCCTGACGCGCCGCGCGATTCCGCATTCGCCCCCCACTTCCCCACCAACCCTGCGCTAAGCTGTCGGCCACCCCTTCCCGCGAGCCCGTCATGCGCGAACTGATCCTGCTGCGCCACGCCCACGCCGAACCGAGCGCGCCGGGGCAGGCCGACATCGACCGGCCGCTGTCGGCCACCGGGCTGGCCGAGGCCGAAGCCGCGGGACGCTGGCTGGCCGAACACGGACTGGTGCCGGACCGCGTGCTGTGTTCGCCGGCGCGGCGCACGCGGGAAACCCTGGAAGCGGTGCTGGCCGCCGTCGGCTACGTCGACCAGCGGCTCGACGAGCGCATCTACGAAGCCACCGCCGGCACCCTGGCCGACATCGCCGACGGCCATCGCGACGCGCAGCGGCTGCTGATGGTCGGCCACAACCCGGGCTTCGAACACCTCGCTGCGCTGCTGCACAGCGGCCAGTCCGGCGATTACCGCGGCATGCCGCCGGGTGGCGTCGCGGTGCTGGGCCTGCCGGCCGATGCGGCCATCGAGCCGGGCATCGCCAAACTGACCTCGTTCTGGTGGCCTTGAGCGCGTGATCGCTAGAATCCGTTCCCCTATGCGGATGCGGATCAAAACGTGGTGGCTGGGCGGCATGGCGCTGTGCGCCGCGCTGTGCGCGCACGCCGGCGAACTGCGCTTCGACATGACGCGTTCCGAGTTCGGCTTCGAGCTGGACACGCGCTGGGGGCAGCAGCTGCTGGGCCGCTTCCCGCGCTTCGACGGCAAGGTCGTGGCGCTGGCCGATGGCCAGCAGCAGGTGCAGTTGCGCATGTACACCCGCGACGTCGAGATCGTCGGCCATCCGCGCTATACTAGGTGGGCGCGCGGCGAACGCTTCTTCGCCGCGGACGCCTGGCCGGCGGTGGTGTTCGTGTCGCGGCCTTACGACCCGGCGGTCATCCGCGCGGGCGGCCCGCTGGCCGGCAGCCTGAGCATCCGCGGCGTGACCCGGCCGGAAACGCTGACCGTGCAGCGGGCCGACTGCGCGCGCGCGGGCCTGGACTGCGACGTCGTCGTGACCGGCACGGTGAGGCGCAGCGACTACGGCATGGATGCATTC
Organism: Pseudoxanthomonas sp.; assembly: GCA_039807145.1. Taxonomy (GTDB): domain Bacteria; phylum Pseudomonadota; class Gammaproteobacteria; order Xanthomonadales; family Xanthomonadaceae; genus Pseudoxanthomonas_A. Next base: position 1,483 of record JBDHQQ010000068.1, read on the forward strand.
GGCCTGGCGATGGGCGACAACGTGGTGTTCGTGCTGCGCTCGCGCCTGCGCGAAGCGCCGCTGGAGACGCCGCCGTGAACGCGCCGCGCTGGCTGGCCGCGATGTTGCTGGCGCTGGCGGGGAGCGGCTGCGCCAGCCTGAGCGAGGCGCAGCGCGATCGCGCCGCCTACATCGCCGACAGCGCGCGCTCGCAGCTGGTCGGCTGCAATCGGGACGACGCCTGCGCGCAGCCGTCGCCGCTGCGCGAGCTGGGCGAGCAGGCGTTGCGGGAATCCACCGCCGACCAGCCGCGCCATTACGCGCTGATCCTCGACCAGGGCAGCGACGCGCTGCTGGCGCGGCTGGATCTGATCCGCGGCGCGCGTCGCAGCATTGACGTGCAAACCTACATCTTCGACACCGACGACAGCGCGCGGCTGGTGCTGGACGAGCTGCTGGCGGCGGCGCGGCGCGGCGTGCGCGTGCGCCTGCTGGTGGACCAGCTTTCGGCGATAGGCGACCTCGACATCCTCGGCGCGCTGGCCAGCAGCCACCGCAATTTCGCCCTGCGCATCTACAACCCCACCTTCGGCAAGGCCAAGCTGCACTACTTCGACTACGCGGCCAGCGTGTTGTGCTGCTTCCGCCGCTTCAACCAGCGCATGCACACGAAACTGCTGCTGGTGGACGGCGAGGTCGGCATCGCCGGCGGGCGCAACTACCAGGACGACTATTACGACTGGGACGCCGAATACAACTTCCGCGACCGCGACGTGCTGATCGCGGGACCGGCGGCGGCGGACATGCAGCGCAACTTCGATGCGTTCTGGGAGGCGCGGCGCAGCGTGCCGGCCGAGCGTCTCAACGACGTCGGCCGGCTGCTGCTGCGCGAAGGCGCGCCGCAGATGCCGCCGGCGCAGTTCCGCCGCCCGGCGCGGGTGGAGGAAGTGAAGCGCGAAGCCGAAGACACCGAGCTGCAGCGCGTGCGCTTCGCCGAACAGGCCCTGCCGGTGGGGCCGGTGCAGTACGTCGCCGACCTGCCGCAGAAGCATCGGCGCTCGCGCCAGGAACATGGCACGGTGGCCGCGCCGGAGCTGCGCGACCTGATCGTGGGCGCGCAGAAGGAGGTGCTGCTGCAGACGCCGTACCTGGTGATCTCGAAGCCGGCGCAGGAGATGTTCCGCGAAATGCGCGCGCGGCCGTCGCCGCCGCGCGTCGTGGTGTCGACCAGCAGCCTGGCCGCGACCGACAACCCGGTGGTGTATTCGCTGGCGTTCAAGTACAAGCGGCGCTACCTGCGCGACTTCGGCTTCCGGATATTCGAGATGAAGCCGTTCCCCGCCGACGCGCCGATCGACTACGCAGCGCTGCTGCGCTCCGAGGCGCCGCCGCTGGCGCTGGAAGAGGAAGCCGCCGATACGCCGGCCGGCGACGGCGGCGAGCAGCGCGAGCTGCTGCGCGGGGAAACCCGTCCGTCGTTCCTCGGCAGCAAGGCCGCCAACCGGCCGATCCGGCTGAAACGCGCCGGCATCCGCATCGGCCTGCACGCCAAGTCGCTGGTCGTGGACGAACGGGTCGGGGTGATCGGCACCGACAATTTCGATCCGCGCTCGGACAACTACAACACCGAGGCGGTGGTGATCATCGAGGACGAGGCCTTCGCGCGCGCGCTGGCCGCAAGCATCCGTCGCGACATCGAGCCGGAGAACTCGTGGACCATCGGCCCGCGCGCGAAGCCGCCGCTGTTCTCGGGGCTGAACTACAGCCTGGACAAGATCTCCAGCGCACTGCCGCTGTTCGACCTGTGGCCGTGGCGCTACTCGACCAGCTACGAATTCGTGCCCGGTCCCGAGTGCCCGGCGCCATTGCCGACCAACGACCCGAACTTCGCCAAGTGCTACCGCGACGTCGGCGATTTCCCCGAGGTCAAGGTCGGTCCGAAGCGGCTGTACGTGCGCATCCTGACCGCGTTCGGCGCGGGGCTGGTGCCGATTCTCTGAAAGGCCGTGATGACCGGCCGTTCGGCCGTTGCAAACCGGGATTGATGATTGGTGATTCGCAAAGGCGGGCTTTCGTTTTTACTCGTCACCCCGGCGAAAGCCGGGATCCATGTTGGCGTTGCTCTTGGTCTTTTCGAAAAGCACCAGCAAGAGCAAATGGATCCCGGCTTTCGCCGGGATGACGAGCAAAGGCGTTATGCTCTGCACGAATCACGAATCACGAATCACGAATCACGAATCACGAATCACGAATCACGAATCACGAATCCCATGGCCTTCCTCAAACCCATCGACATCGCCGAAGCCAACGCGCTGCGCAAGGACACCCTGATCGACCATCTCGGCATCGTCGTCACCGAAGCCGGCGGCGACTGGCTGCGCGGAACGATGCCGGTCGATGCGCGGACCCGACAGCCGTTCGGTCTGCTGCACGGCGGCGCTTCGGTGGCGCTGGCCGAAACCCTGGGCAGCATGGCCGGCGGCTATTGCGTCGATCCGGCTACGAGCATGGTGGTCGGGCTGGAAATCAACGCCAACCACCTGCGCGCGGTGCGCGAAGGCACGGTGACCGGCACCGCCCGTGCGCTGCACGTCGGCCGCAGCACCCAGGTCTGGGAGATCCGCATCGAGGACGAAGCGGGTCGGCCGGTCTGTGTCTCCCGGCTGACCCTGGCGGTGGTGCCGCGGCGTTGAGCCGGGGTTAGTCTTCGCCGAATCCGGGATCGAACAGCAGCAGTGCGGTCGCCACCGCGGCCAGCTCGACGCGGCGTTCCGCAGCCAGGTGCGCATCGAACGCAACGCTGCCGGCATTGACCCGGTCGACCACCATGACGGCGCGGCCATTGCGCAGGATTTCGTAACCGGTCGGCGAACCACTGGGGATCGGTGTGCCCTGCAAGCCGTGCAGGCTGCGTATCAGGTAATCGCCATCGCGGCTGTCGATCTGGCCTTCGAGACGGTCGCCGCGACGCGCCAACTGCAGGCCGAGGATGGTTTCGCCATCGGCGCGGAAGCCGCAAGCCAATAGCGGATCGCCCAGCCGGTTCAGGTCGGCCTCGAATCCGTCGTGGCGCAACGTTCGCGTCCGGGCACGGCATTGGCTTTGCACGGGCGCCTGGTGGAGTGCGATCTGGGTATAGCTCCAGCGTTGGCTCAATCCTTCCAGTTGTGGCGCTCCGAGCGGGATCGCCCAGCCGAAGCGGTCGCCTTCGCGCATTTCCAACGCGCTGTAGGGGCCGAAGCGGATGGATTGGCCATGCCAGCGCGGGGAACGGCCGCTGACCGGATAACGGTCGGAAACGGCCGGAAAAGTCTCCGGCATGCGCAGTTCCGCCACGCTGCATGCGCTTTGCGTGCAAGCCATGGCCAAAAGCGCCGCGAGGGGGAGCAGGAAAAGGCGCATGGCGTGCATTCGACTGGAAGTATCCGCGTAGCCTGTGGCGATCGATGCCGCCGACTCCGTGTCGGAGGTCATGCCCCGCCCGCATCGTTCATGCGCCGGCAAGCCAAGGCATCGGCGCCGATTCCGGCACGGCCGCGCATCCGGTATCGTGAGCGGATGACCTCCCCCTCCCCCGCCGGCGGCCTGGCGCGTGCGTTCCGCTATGCGATTCGCGTGCCGCTGCTGCTGATCCACATCCTGGTGCTGCTGCCGTTGACCCTGCTGTGCATGGTGCCGTTGTGGGCCGGGCTGCCGTGGGGCCGGGAGCGGCTGGAACACCGCGCGATCCGCGCCTGGTCGGCCGGGCTGATGCGCATCTTCGGCTTCCGCCTGCGTCGCGTCGGCACGCCGCTGCCGGGGGCGGTGATGTTCGTCGCCAACCACGTCAGCTGGGTCGACATCGAGGTGATGCACAGCCAGCGCATGATGGGCTTCGTGGCCAAGCAGGAGATCCGCGGCTGGCCGGTGGTCGGCTGGTTGACCGCGCGCGGCGAAACCATCTTCCACCGGCGCGGCAGCACCGAATCGCTGGACGGGGTGATGCAGGCGATGATCGAACGCCTGCGCGAAGGCCGCGCGGTCGGCGTGTTCCCCGAAGGCGGCACCCGCAACGGCCGCGAACTCGGCCCGTTCCACGCGCGCATCTTCCTGCCGGCGGTGGAGGCGCAGGTGCCGGTGCAGCCGGTCGCGCTGCGCTACGGGCCGCGCGGCGACGCCCAGCACGTGGTCGCGTTCGCGCCGCGCGAAAGCTTCTTCGCCAACTTCGTGCGCCTGCTCGGCGAGCCGCCGCGCGCGACAGCGGTATGTTTCCTGCAGCCGATTTTCCCTGGCGAGGCGGAAGGCCGCCGGCAGATCGCCGAACTGGCGCGCAGCCGCATCACGGAGGCGATGCGACAGGAATAATCGCCCCCTCCCTTTTGTCCCCGCGAAGGCGGGGGCAAAGGGGAGGGCTGGGGAGGGGTGCTTTTGTTGTTGTTTTGATTTGCAACCCAAGTAAAGGCAAGATCGAAGGCACCCCTCCCCAACCCTCCCCTGCGCTTCGCGCAAGGGAGGAGGTCGATTCCCCCCATGCTCTCCGCCGCCGACTACCAGCCGCCGAAATGGCTGCGCAACCCGCACCTGCAGTCGGTGCTCAGTTCCAGCACGCTGCGCCAGCGTCGCGGGTTGCATCGGCTGAAGCAGGTCGGCGCGACGTCCAGCGCGCACATTTTCGACGGCGGCGACGGCGTGCGCCTGCTCGGCTGGCACAGCACCCTGCCCGGCCGCGAGCCGCGTGGGCTGGCCCTGCTGTTGCACGGCTGGGAAGGCAGCAGCGAATCCAGCTACATGCGCATGACCACGGTGCGGATGCTGGAAGCCGGCTTCGATGTGGTCAGGCTGAACTTCCGCGACCATGGCGGCACCCATCACCTCAACGAGGAAATATTCCACTCCAACCGCCTCGACGAAGTGGTCAACGCCGCCTGCGACGTCGCGCGGCGCTTTCCGTCGCCGAATTTCGTCGCGGCCGGCTATTCGCTGGGCGGCAACTTCGCGCTGCGGCTGGCGCTTCGCGCGCCGCAGGCGGGCTTGCCGCTGGCGCGGGTCGCGGCGGTGTGCCCGCTGCTGGACCCGGCTTCGGCGATGATGGGCATGGAGCATGGCCTGCCGCTGTATCACTGGTATTTCCAGCGCAAGTGGCGGCGTTCGCTGGAACGTAAGCGCGAGCTGTTCCCCGAGCGCCACGACTACGATGACGCCACGCTGGCGCTGAGCGTGCGCGCGCTGACCGAATGGATGGTCGAGCGCCACACCGACTTCGACACCATCGACGACTACTTCGACGGCTACAGCATCGCCGGCGAACGCCTCGCCACGCTGGCGGTGCCGGCCGAGATCCTGATGTCGCGCGACGACCCGGTGATTCCCTACGCCGACTTCCGCGACTGGCAGCCGCCGGTCGCGGCGCACCTGGAAGTCGCGCGCTGGGGCGGCCACTGCGGCTTCATCGAGAACGCCGCCTGCGACGGTTTCGCCGAGCGCTGGGTCGCGGAACGGCTGGCCTCCGTTCCGTAGGAGCGCTCCCGAGCGCGACCGGGAACGCTCCGGCGACGGATTTCTCCGCGTAGCGCCATTCTCCCGGTCGCGCTCGAGAGCGCTCCTGCGGCTAGAATCCGCGCACCATCACGTGGAGAAGACCATGCGCATCCACAGCGACAGCTTCGGCCACCGCCAGCCGATCCCGGCCGAATTCGCGATGGGCCGGCGCGATGGCTTCGCCCCCAACCGCAATCCGCACCTGGCCTGGGATGAGGTTCCCGAGGGCACGCGTTCGTTCGCGCTGCTGTGCATCGACCCGGACGCGCCGACGGTGCCGGAAACGGTCGGGCGCGAGGACCTGGACATCCCGGTGGAACAGCCGCGCGGCGATTTCGTGCACTGGGCCATGGTCGACATTTCCGCCGACGTGCGCGAGATCGCCACCGGCAGCTGCAGCGACGGCATCTCCGCGAAGGGCAAGCGCAATCCGCCCGGCCCGGTTGGCGCGCGGCAGGGACTGAACGACTACACCGGCTGGTTCGCCGGCGACGCCGACATGGGTGGCGACTATTTCGGTTACGACGGCCCCTACCCGCCCTTCAACGACCTGCGCACGCACCGCTATTTCTTCCGCCTGTTCGCGCTGGACGTGGCGAAGCTCGATCTGCCCCAGCGCTTCACCGCCGGCGACGCGCTGCGGGCGATGCACGGCCACGTGCTGGCCGAGGCGCTGGTTTACGGCACGTATTCGTTGCATGCCAGCCCCGCGCGGGCCGGATGAGCGACATCGACAACCCCTATCGGGCGTCCGAGGCGGCGCTGGTCGATACCACGGTGGTCTGGGACATCGAGGCGGCCAGCAAGACCCGTCGGTTCTTCAACTGGCTGATCGACCGACTGGCGATCTACGGCTTGGTCTTCGTCGCCATCGTCGCGGCGGTCGTTTTCGGCGGCGAGGCGGTGACCGCCTGGGCGGAGAACATCGACACGCCGACGGATTTCGCGATCACCTACTCGGCGACTTTCTTCTACTACACGCTATTGGAAGGCCTGTTCGGTTTCAGCATCGGCAAGCTCATCACCAATACCCGCGTGGTCGACGAGCGAGGCAACGGGCTTTCGTTCGGTCGCGCAGCATTGCGCAGCCTGTGCCGACTGATTCCGTTCAACGCGCTCTCGCTGCTGATGAGCGACGATGATGTGCGCCGCGGCTGGCACGATACTTTGTCGAAAACATATGTGGTGGTACGCGGTTCGCGCGGCCAGCCGGCAGCAAAGCCGCGCGCGTCATTGTCCGCTCAGTTTGCCGATGGTCCGCTTGGAGCGGCGAGCAGGCCGGAACCGGCAGTGGCCGAGGCATCGCTGCCGGATTGATCCCGGCTTACTTCTTCACGTTCTCCGACTCGACCACCATGTCCAGCACGTAGGCCTGGTTCGGCGCGTCCGCCGGCGGGTTGGCGACCTTGTAGCGATTCACCCGCAGCACGTTGCGGACGCCCGGTGCGTGCGTGTAGCCCTCGATGTCGGCGTAGAAATTCTGGAACTCGCCCGGCGTGCCGGTCTTCAGGCCCTTGTCGTCGAACTGCACTTCGCGCACCTGCAGGCACTGCTTGTCAGGGATCAGCGGATGCGGGCACGGCTTGGTGTCGGCCGCGACTTCCAGGAAGACTCGTTCGCCGGGGCCGCCGTAGCGCGTTTCCGCGGTCGGTTCGCCCTTGAACACCAGTACGTCGCCGGTCGCGGTGGTCAGCTTCAGCGTGGCCGCATCCGGCGTTTCCGCCTGCAGCGCGCCTTCGAGGCGCTTGCCGACTTCCTGGTCCAGCGCGGCCAGCTTCGGGTCGACGCAGGCCATCATCGTCGAGGCGAAGCGCTCGAACTTAAGCGTGTCGCCTTCGACCGAATAACCGCCGCCCATGCGGTTGCAGGTATTGCCGACGGCGACACGGCCGTCGGTGAAATCCAACTGCACTGGTGCGTCGGCGCGCACCAGCAGGGCTTCCAGCGCCCTGCCCTGCGCGTCGTGCGCTTCGGCCAGCCGCCAGTGGTTGGCGCCCAGCCCCGCGGCGTCGAACGCGGGCGCGGCGGCTGGCGTGGCTTCGGTCGCTGCGGGCGGTTCGCCCGACGGGGGTGCGGAACAGGCGGCCAGGGCCAGAGGCAGGACAAGCGACAGCAAGCGTTTCATCGGATTCTCCTGTTGGGTCGTGGTCCGGAACGTGCGGGTGGGTGCAGCGGGGTGATCGTACGCGCAGCGGGTTCAGCCGCCGCTCGGCACCAGCAGCAGCAAGGTCGCGCCGAACAGCAGGCGGTACACCGCGAACGCGGTGAAGCGGTGGCTCTGTATGTAGCGCAACAGCCATTTGACCGCGATGAAGGCGGTGACCGCGCTGGCGACGAAGGCTACCAGGAAGGCGCTCCAGTTCTCGTCCGCGGCCTGCCCCGATTTCAGCACGTCGATCAGCTCGTAGCCGGTCGCGGCGAACATGGTCGGGATGCCGACCAGGAAGGCGAACTCGGTCGCCGCCGCGCGGCTGGTGGTGCCGAACAGCAAGGCGGCGAAGATCGTCGCCGCGCTGCGCGACGTGCCGGGGAACACGCCGGCGACGATCTGGGCGATGCCGACCAGCACCGCGACCGTCCACGAAATCGCCGTGCGCTCGCCTTCGCGCGCGGCCTTCTTCGCCGCGAAGTGCTCGGCCGCGACCATCCAGAACGCGCCGATCACCAGCGCCCAGGCGATCGGCCGCACGCTGTCGGGCAGTTGCCAGCCGAGCTTCTTCACCAGCAGGCCGCCGGCCGCGGTCACGCCGAAGGCGACCGCCAGTTTCAGCGCGTAGTCGAGGTTCTCCGGCTTCCCCAGCCCGACCAGCAGCTGCCACAGCCGCTGCCGGTAGATCAGCACCACCGCGAGGATCGCGCCGGCCTGGATGCCGATGTTGAACAGGTCGCTGCGGTGGCCCAGCCAGCGTTCGGCGATCAGCAGGTGGCCGGTGCTGGAGATCGGCAGGAATTCGGTAATGCCTTCGATGATGCCCAGCAGCAGGGCCTGGAGCAGGTCGGTCATGGGGAAGGTGGACGGAGGCGAAAGACTGCGAAGGGTAGCGTTTTTGGCGCGGGCGACGGGCTGCGAAAGGCCGGGGCTGGCGATGAGGCCAGATTTGCTCCAGTTGGGTGCGTCACGCAGTCAAATTCACCTTATTGGTGCAATTTGCGGGTAACTGCAATGCAATAATCCAATAAAATCAGCCACTTAAATTCGCTCGCAACTGGCATGGGCCTTGCGTTGATCATGCCATCACTTTCCCAACCCCGAGGTTTCCGATGTCGCTGGACAAAGTCGAAAAGCTGATCAAGGACCACAAGGCGGAGTTCGTCGATCTGCGCTTCGTCGACATGCGCGGCGTGCAGCAGCACGTCACCTTCCCGGTGAGCATCGTCGAGGCCAGCCTGTTCGAGGAAGGCAAGATGTTCGACGGCAGTTCGATCGCCGGCTGGAAGGGCATCAACGAGTCCGACATGGTGCTGCTGCCGGACGCCGACACCGCCTACCTCGACCCGTTCTACGCCGACCCGACCATCAACCTGACCTGCGACATCCTCGACCCGGCGACGATGCAGGGCTACGCGCGCGATCCGCGCGGCGTGGCCAAGCGCGCCGAGGCCTACCTGAAGGCCAGCGGCATCGCCGAGCAGGCCTTCTTCGGCCCGGAACCCGAGTTCTTCATCTTCGACAGCGTCCGTTTCGCCAACGACATGGGCAACACCTTCTTCAAGGTCGATTCGGAAGAGGCGGCCTGGAACAGCGGCGCCAAGTACGACGGCGGCAACAGCGGCTACCGCCCGGGCGTGAAGGGCGGCTACTTCCCGGTGCCGCCCGTCGATGCGCTGCACGACCTGCGCGCCGAGATGGTCAAGACCCTGGAACTGGTCGGCATCGAGACCGAGGTGCACCACCACGAAGTGGCGACCGCCGGCCAGTGCGAGATCGGCACCAAGTTCAGCTCGATGGTGAAGAAGGCCGACGAGTTGCTGACGATGAAGTACATCATCAAGAACATCGCCTTCCGCAACGGCAAGACCGCGACCTTCATGCCCAAGCCGATCGTCGGCGACAACGGCAGCGGCATGCACGTGCACCAGTCGCTGGCCAAGGGCGGGCAGAACCTGTTCAGCGGCGACGGCTACGGTGGCCTGTCGCAGCTGGCGCTGTGGTACATCGGCGGCATCTTCAAGCACGCCCGCGCGATCAACGCCTTCGCCAACAGCGGCACCAACAGCTACAAGCGCCTGGTGCCGGGCTTCGAGGCGCCGGTGATGCTGGCCTACTCGGCGCGCAACCGCTCGGCGAGCTGCCGCATTCCATGGGTGGCCAACCCGAAGGCACGGCGCATCGAGATCCGCTTCCCCGACCCGCTGCAGTCCGGCTACCTGACCTTCGCCGCGCTGCTGATGGCCGGCCTGGACGGCATCAGGAACCAGATTGATCCGGGCGCGCCGTCGGACAAGGACCTGTACGACCTGCCGCCGGAAGAGGAGAAGCTGATCCCGCAGGTCTGCTCCAGCCTCGACCAGGCGCTGGAAGCGCTGGACGGCGACCGCGAATTCCTCAAGGCCGGCGGCGTGTTCAGCGACGACATGATCGACGGCTACATCGACCTGAAGATGCAGGAAGTGACCAAGTTCCGCGCGGCCACCCACCCGCTCGAATACCAGCTGTACTACGCGAACTGATTACGCGAATTGATTCATTGATTTCGGGAACGATGCGCCGCCGTGCGCATCGGGAGCGAGCAGGCTGACCCTCGCTCTGCTCCCTCCCCGGCGAGCGGTCAGGGAGCCGGCAGGGCGGACCGACGGGTCCGCCCTCCGGCGCCTTCTTCGACGGGGATGAGGGCGGGCAGGCCGCATGCGGCGGTTCCGCAGGTTGCAACATCGACGCCAGGAGAAAACGCGATCGCACGATCGCCGCGGGCAGGGCACGCAACGTTCCTGCACCGCATGGTTAAAACCAATGACCGGGGAGGGCGCCGCTTATGAGGAGCCTGTGTCATGTCATTCCGTTTCCATTCCATCCGTTCCGTCCGCATCGCCGCGTTCCTGCTGGCGTTCACCTCCATCTCGGCCGCGCACGCCGGCGCCAGCGGCAACGTCACGCTGGTCAGCGATTACCTGTTCCGCGGCGTGTCGCAAGCCAACCAGAAGCCCGCACTGCAGGGTGGCGTCGAATATGCCGCGGACAACGGCTTCTACGTCGGCTCGTGGGGCAGCAGCATCAGCTGGCTGTCCGATCTTTCCGTTTCGGAAGCGCCGGTTTCCAGCAGCCTGGAACTGGACGCCTATGGTGGCTACCGCGGCAAGTTCAGCGATGCCGTCAGCTACGACGTCGGCGCGAACTACTACTGGTATCCGGGCAGTTACCCCTCCGGTTTCAACAGCGCCAACACCCTCGAGCTGTACGCCGGCCTCACCTTCGCCGCCAGCGACAAGGTCAGCCTCGGCGCGAAGTATTCCTACGCCACCACCGACCTTTTCGGTTACGTCGATTCCGACGGCAGTGGCTACCTCGACCTGAGCGCCAGCTTCGCCGTCGCCGACGGCTGGACGATCGCCGCGCATGCCGGCAGGCAGTGGATCGAAGGCAGCGGCAACGGCGCCTTCGAATACAGCGACTGGAAGCTGGGCGTGACCAAGGCCTTCGACAACGGCTTCTCGGTCGGCCTGGCCTACACCGGCACCGATGCCGAAGACGCGCTCTACACCAACGCCTACGGCAACA
>JBDHQQ010000263.1:0-2504 GCA_039807145.1 Pseudoxanthomonas sp.
CGCCGAACACGTTAGCAATTCCCATGCGCCGGAACCGGGCCTCCTTCATGGCGAAGAACGCGTCCAGCAGTTTGCGCACCTCCTGCCGGCTTGTCGCCTCGATGCGGCGGACGCCGCCGGCTGTCTCGAACTTGCGCATCTGCGAACGGTTCTTCTTGCGCTTGCGCCTGCCGCTGGAGCGCGCCAGAACGGCCTCGAAACCGCCCGAGAGATCGACCGCGAGCGACAGGTTGGGGCTCGCGAACCCGGGCAGCGCCGCCAGCGGGTTGGGCACGTCCTCAAGTTCGGGCGCGAGCCGCTGGAGCGCGACGAGGTCCACATCCGGCCGGGCGGCGGCGATCGCGTCGAACAGCAGCCGCACGGTGCCGCGCGCGAGCGCCTGAGGCCGCGCCGGGTCGACCGGCGCGAAATTGCCGTTGGCGTGCCTTCCGCCCATGAAGCGGGCGATGCGGAAGGGACCGGACCGCTCCACTTCCAGCGCCAGCGCCAGCAGCGGGCTTCCGTCCAGGCTCGCGGTGGCGAAGATTGCATCGGGGCGCAGCGTATCCGCCCAGTGGCGCACCCACAGCCCGCTCTGGGCCGGCGAGAAAAGCGCGGTGCGGCAGAATGAGTCGTAGGCTGCAAGTGCCTCGGGGGAGGCGGTCGAAACGACGGTCGCGATCACGCCGCTCGCCACCTTGGGCGGCATGGCCTTGCCGGGCGCGAGGCCTTTGCCGTCGAATGACGCTGCCGCGTCGACCATTTTCCCGCCTTTGAAGCCGTCGTCCCGAGTTTTGCGAAGGCAAACTGTGCCGGGACAGCCTAGGCGCGAAAAGTGAACGAATGATCGACGGGGCGCGGAAAATCGCCGTCTGCCGCCGGCTCGCCTTTCAGCCTTTCGGCTTCGGCTCCAGGATCAGCCACTTGATGATGCCCATGGCCGGCAGCACCCACAGAAGCCCGCTGACGAGGAAGAAAACCAGATGGACGAGCGGCCCGGACTGCGAAAGCTGCGCCACGGCCACGATGGTGGCCACTAGGGAATAGACCACCACCAGCGCCACCAGCAGCACGGTTCCGATCAGCTTCTTCAGGCGAATGGGCACGGGCGGGATCCTTTCACCGGGGTCTCATAGCCCATGACGCCTGCATCTGGAAGCGGTACTGTCCCGCTGCGGCGCGACGGCGTGCCGCGCCGGCCGGCCTTGCCAGTGGCGGCGCCATGGTTCACCAAGCTGCTACTTCGAGAAGCCGGGAAAAACGTCCATGGCAGCCCTAGCCGAGACAGCACGACCCTTGACCGAGAACGACCGGCGCAACCGCACGCTGGTGCGCCTGTGGCTCTATGTGGTGCTGGCGGTGCTGGTGGCGCTGGTCATGGTGGGCGGGGCCACGCGCATGACCGGCTCGGGCCTGTCCATCACCGAATGGAAGCCGATCCACGGTGTCGTCCCGCCGCTCAACGAGACCGAGTGGCAGGAGGAGTTCGCCAAATACCAGCAGATTCCCCAGTACCAGCAGATCAACAAGGACATGACGCTGGGCGAGTTCAAATACATCTTCTGGTGGGAATGGGCGCACCGGCTGCTGGCCCGCGGCGTGGGCTTCCTGGTGGCGCTGCCGCTTGCCTTCTTCTGGCTGGCGGGGCGGCTCGAACGCGGCCTGAAGCCGCGGCTGGCGGGCCTTCTGGCGCTCGGCGCCCTGCAGGGCGCCATCGGCTGGTGGATGGTCGCTTCCGGCCTTGTCGAGCGCGTCTCGGTCAGCCAGTACCGGCTGGCCACGCATCTGACCATGGCCTGCGTCATCATCATGGCGACGGCCTATATCGCGCGGGGCCTGGCGACCTATTCGCAAGGGCCGGCAACGCGCTCCGTGCAGCGCTTTTCGGGCGTGCTGGTGCTGATGGCGCTGGTGCAGATCTATCTCGGCGGGCTGGTGGCGGGCCTGCATGCCGGCCTGACCTACAACACATGGCCGCTGATGGACGGCGCCGTCATCCCGGGCGACCTGTTCGCCATCGAACCCGCCTGGCGCAACCTGTTCGAGAATCCCAAGACCGTGCAGTTCATCCACCGCATGTTCGCCTATGCGGTGGTCGCGGCGGCGCTCTGGCATGCGGTCGCGACATCCCGCGCCCTGCCGGACTCCACGCACGCGCGGCGGGCCTGGTTGCTGGTGGCGCTGGTGCTGGTGCAGGCGGCGATCGGTGTCGCCACGCTGCTCATGCAGGCGCCCATCGACGTGGCGCTGACGCACCAGTTCGTCGCCTTGCTGGTGCTGATCTTCGCCACCGCCCACTGGCGCGGCACCAAGGGCGCCTACGAAATGCCGGCGCAGGCGGCCCCGGCGCGATGACGTATTCCGGCGGGCTCAGCGCCCGCCCTTGAGTATCAGGTCGAGATTCTGCACGGCGGCGCCGGAGGCGCCCTTGCCGAGATTGTCGTAGACGGCGACCAGCAGCGCCTGCGCCTTGTCGTCGTTGGCGAAGACGTAGATTCTCATGCGGTTGGTGCCGTTGTAGGCTT
>JBDHQQ010000069.1:0-12428 GCA_039807145.1 Pseudoxanthomonas sp.
TGCGTATCGATGCGCACCAGCATTTCTGGCGCTACGACGCGGACGCGTATCCGTGGATGGGCGACGGCATGGACGTGTTGAAGCGCGACCGTTTGCCAGCGGACCTGCGGCCGTTGCTCGACGCACAGGGCATCGACGCCTGCATCGCGGTGCAGGCGCGCGCGGACGAAGCGGAAACCGACTTCCTGCTGGCGCTGGCCGACGACCACGACTGGATCGCCGCCGTGGTCGGCTGGGTCGATCTGCGCGCGGCCGATCTCCACGCGCGGCTCGCTCGCTGGGACGCTCGCGCGAAACTCGCCGGCTTCCGCCACCTGCTGCAGGACGATCCCGACGTCGCCGCGACGCTCGGCGACGCGGCGTTCAATCGTGGCGTCGCCACGCTGCAAGCACGCGGGCAGGTCTACGAAGTGCTGGTGCGCGGCGCGGCGCAGCTGGCGTCGACGCCGGCCTTCTGCGCGCACCACGACCGCCACTGGCTGGTGCTGGACCATCTCGGCAAGCCGGCCATCGGTGGCGGCGAAGGCGCCGCATGGCGCAAGGCGCTGGCCGAACTGGCGGCGCTGCCTCACGTCGCCTGCAAGTTGTCGGGCCTGGTCACCGAAGTGCTCGGCGAACGCATCCAAGCCGATGCGATCCGCCGCTGCCTGGATACCGCGCTGGAGCTGTTCGGGCCACGGCGCCTGCTGTTCGGGTCGGACTGGCCGGTGTGCCTGCTGCGCGCCGATTACGCCGAAGTGGCCGGCCTGGTCGCCGACTGGTCGCAGGCGCTGTCTGCCGACGAACATGCCGCGCTGTGGGGCGGCAACGCCGTGCGCTGCTATGGTTTGCCGCGCGACGAAACCGCGAGGAACGACTGATGGATCTTGAACTGCGCGACAAGGCGGTGATCGTGACCGGCGGCGGTGCCGGCATCGGCGGCGCCATCACCCTGGCGCTGGCGCGCGAGGGCGCGATCCCGGTGGTGTTCGGCCGCAGCCCGCTGCATGGCGGTTTCGAACGCGAACTGCGCGCGCTGCAGCCGCGCGCGCGCTTCCACCAACTGCACATGGAAGACGAAGCCGCCTGCCGCGCGGCGGTGCGGGCGACGCTGGACGAATTCGGCGCGCTGCACGGACTGGTCAACAACGCCGGGGTCAACGACGGCGTCGGCCTCGATGCCGGGCGCGACGCCTTCGTCGCCTCGCTGGAAAGGAACCTGGTCCACTACTACGTGATGGCGCACCTGTGCGTCGATGCGCTGAAGGCCTCGCACGGCAGCATCGTCAACGTGTCGTCGAAGACCGCGCTGACCGGCCAGGGCAACACCAGCGGCTATTGCGCGTCGAAGGGTGCGCAGCTGTCGCTGACCCGCGAATGGGCCGCGGCGCTGGCCATCGACGGCGTGCGCGTCAACGCGGTGATCCCGGCCGAAGTGATGACCCCGCTGTACCAGTCGTGGCTGTCCACCTTCCCCGACCCGCAGGCCAGGCTGGACGATATCGTCCGCCACATCCCGCTGGGCAAGCGCATGACCCGCGACGACGAGATCGCCGACACCGCGGTGTTCCTGCTGTCCGCGCGCGCCAGCCACGTCACCGGGCAATGGCTGTTCGTCGATGGCGGCTATACCCACCTCGACCGCGCGCTGACCTGAGGAACGCGCCATGCGCCACTGCCTTGCCCTCGACCTGAAGGACGACCCGGCGCTGATCGCCGAGTACGAACGCCAGCACCGCGAGGTGTGGCCGGAAGTGCTGGCCCACCTGCGCGCACAGGGCGTGCGCGAGCTGGAGATCTTCCGCCTGGGCACGCGCATGGTGATGGTGATGGACACCGACGATGCCACGTTCGACCCCGCGCGCATGGCCGCCGCCGAGCGCGACGACCCGCGCCTGCGCGCGTGGGAAGACCTGATGTGGGAATTCCAGGCGGCCACGCCGTGGACGCCGGAAGGCGCCAAGTGGACGCCGATGCAGCGCCTGTTCCGCCTGACCGACGCCTGATCCGCGCAGAACCCTCGACCTGGAGCCCGTGATGCCCACGCCGCCGCCCGACACCTCGCCCCTGCGCATCGGCACCCACGCCGATCCCGCGCACTACCGCACCGCCTTCGTCCTGGTCACCAGCCTGTTCTTCCTGTGGGGCCTGTCCTACGGCCTGCTGGACGTGCTGAACAAGCACTTCCAGGAAACCCTGGACATCACCCGTGCCCGCTCCACCCTGTTGCAGATGGCCTACTTCGGCGCCTACTTCCTGATGGCGTTGCCGGCGGCGGCATTGATGCAATACCGCGGCTACAAGACCGGCATCCTGCTTGGCCTGGGCCTGTTCGCGGCCGGGGCGCTGCTGTTCATCCCCGCGACCACCTCGGCGCGATTCGAGTTCTTCCTGTTCGCCCTGTTCGTGATCGCCTGCGGCCTGGCCTGCCTCGAGACCGCGGCCAACCCCTACGTGACCGTGCTCGGCCCGCAGGAAACCTCGGAACGACGCCTGAACCTGTCGCAGTCGTTCAACGGGCTGGGCTCGTTCGTCGCCCCGCTGATCGGCGGCAGCCTGTTCTTCGGCGGCGGCGAGCGAGGCCTGTCGGGAAGCCATGGCGTGCAGATCACCTACGTCGCCATCGCCTGCGTGGTGATTGCCCTGGCGCTGCTGATCTGGCGCACGAAGTTGCCGGACATCCGCCAGCATGACTACGAAGTGGCCGGGGTCGAATCGCACAAGTCGCTGTTGGCGCAAAGGAATTTCCTGTTCGCGGTGGTCGCGCAGTTCTTCTACGTCGCCGCGCAGGTCGGCATCGGCGCGCTGTTCATCAACTACGTGACCGAACACGTGCCGAGCATCGATTCGGAGCGCGGCGCCTATTTGCTGGCGGTGGCGCTGGGCGCGTTCCTGGCCGGCCGCTTCCTCAGCACCGGGCTGATGGGCCGGATCGCCCCCGCGCGATTGCTGACGATCTACGCGACGATCAACCTGCTGCTGAGCGGCGTGGTCATCTTCGGCAGCGGCTGGACCTCGGTGGTCGCGCTGATCGCGATCTTCTTCTTCATGTCGATCATGTTCCCCACCATCTTCGCCCTGGGCGTGAAGGGGTTGGGCGGGAAGACCAAGCTCGGCGCCAGCTTCATCATCATGGCCATCGTCGGCGGCGCCATCGTGCCGTGGTTCATGGGGCGCATCGCCGATGCACGCGGGACCGAAGCGTCGTTCATCGTCCCCGCCGCGTGTTTCGCCATCGTGGCGTGGTACGGCTGGTACGTGCGGCGCAACGCCTCGGGCTGACGCGCGGCCCGGCCCTCAACCGACCAGCAATTCGCGACCGGCCTTGCGCACGTCGGTGCAGCCGGTCAGCGACATCGCCACCTCGAGTTCGGCGCGCAGGGTGCCCAGCATTTCCGCGACGCCGGCCTGGCCGCCCGCGCCCAGCGCATAGGCCCAGGCCTTGCCGACCAGGCACGCGTCGGCGCCCAGCGCCAGCGCGCGCAGCACGTCCAGGCCCGAACGGATGCCGCCATCCATCAGCACCGGCACGCGGCCGGCGACTTCGGCGGCGATTTCCGGCAACGCCGCGATCGACGAGGGCACGCCGTCGAGCTGGCGGCCGCCGTGGTTCGACACCACGATGCCGTCCACGCCCGCGTCCAGCGCCGCGCGCGCGTCGGCGCGGTCCAGCAAACCCTTGATCACCAGCGGGCCTTTCCAGTACTGGCGCACCCATTCGATGTCGCGCCAGGTCACGGTCGGGTCGAAGTTCGACTTGATCCAGCCGGCGAAACCGCCGACGCCGCCGGCGGCGACTTCCGCCGGCAGGTTGCCGAAGCCGTGCGGGCGGCCGCGCAGCCACACGTCCCACAGCCAGCGCGGATGGGTCGCGCCCTGCCACAGGCGCATCCACTGGCCGCGCCAGCCGTCCGGCCCGGACATGCCCGAGCGCAGGTCGCGGTAGCGCGCGCCGGCGATGGGCAGGTCCACGGTCATCAGCAGCACCGGGCAAGCGGCCGCCTGCGCGCGCTGCAGCAGCGAGGCGCAGAAACCGCGGTCGCGCAGCATGTAGAACTGGAACCAGATCGGCGCGCCGCCGTCGCGCACCACTTCCTCCAGTCCGCAGATGCTCAGCGTGGACAGGCAGAACGGCACGCCGGCCGCGTGCGCGGCGCGCGCCGCCTGCACTTCGCCGCGCTGCGCGTACATGCCGGAGAAGCCGACCGGCGCCAGCGCCAGCGGCATCGACAGCGACCGGCCGAACAGTTCGGTGCGCATCGACAGCGCCGAGATGTCGGTCATCACCCGCTGGCGCAACGCCAGGTTGGCCAGGTCCTCGCGGTTGCGGCGGATGCTGACCTCGTCGTAGGCGCCGCCGTCGATGTAATCGAACAGCAGGCGCGGCAGGCGCCGGCGGGCGGCTTCGCGAAGATCGACGACCGGGCGGGTCATCAATCTTTCTCGCGCGAGAAGATCCGGATCACCGAATCCAGGTGGGTGCGCATCGCCTTGCGCGCCGCCGCCGCGTCGCGCGCGTGGATCGCGTCGACGATGGCGCGGTGCTCGTCCTCGGAACGGTGCGGCATGTCGCGCGGCGTGTACAGGTGCTGCAGGCGCTGGAACATCGCCCCGTACTTGTGCCCCAGCAGGTGGCGGATCAGCAGCGCGTAGGCCGGGTTGCCGCTGGCATCGGCGATGCGCACGTGCAGCAGGCGGTCGCCCGGATGGGTGGTGGAACCGGCCTCGTTGTCGGCGACGTTCTGCGCATAGGCTTCGCGGATGCCGGCAAGTTCCTCTTCGCTGGCATTCTGCGCAGCCAGCGCGGCGGCTTCGGGCTCGACCAGCCGGCGCGCCTGCAGCAGCGAGAACGGCGGCACCTCGGCGTCGAAATCCGGCTCCACCGACAGCTCGGGATCCAGCTCCCACGGCGCGCTGCGCGCGGCCTGCGACAGCACGCCCGCCTTGCCGGCGCCGGAAGCGGCCTTGAGCACCTGCACGCCATCGCCCACCTTGACCCGCACCAGCCCGATCACCTCCAGCGCGATCAGCGCCTCGCGCAGCGACGTGCGGCTGACCCCGAACTGCTGCGACAGCTCGCGCTCCGCCGGCAGGTAGCTGCCGGGCGGGAATTCGCCGCTCTCGATCATGCCGCGCAGCTGGTCGGCGATCTGCTGGTAGAGGCGGCGGTTCTGGATGCTCTGGACGGGCATGGTCTCGTGGCCGGTGGAACCTGCGGCGAAACGCGCCGCGCGAATCGAAAGTATAGGGTCTGCGCGGCTTGCTATTCGGGCCGTCCAGACAGCGGGATGGCGGGATAGGCCTCGGGTTCCTGTTCGGCGAAATCCAGCCCGAACGCGCGCGCGATGGTCGCCGCCACCTGTCCCTGGCGCAGCGGCGCGCTGTCGCGCCACTCGCCGCGGCGCGCGTCGTCCGGGCCGGCGATGGCGATCCAGATGTCCTGCGCGCCCTCGACGTCGGCGGCGTGGTTGGTCCAGTCCTTCGCGCCGCGACCGCGGCCGTGGTCGGTGGTCACGATCAGCGTGGTGTTGCCGCGGTACTCCGGCTGCGACTGCAGCCAGTCCCACAACTCGCGCAGGAACGCGTCGGTGTCGTGCAGCGCGCGCAGCAGCAGCTCGTAGTTGCCGGCATGCGCCCATTCGTCGGTGTCGCCCAGGCCCACGTACAGCAGGCGCGGACGCTCGCGCTGCAGGTAGTCCATCGCGAAGGCCTCGGTGAACGCATCGAAGCGCTCCTCGGTCCACGCCAGCGCCTTGTCCTGCACCGCGTCCAGCCGGCGCACGCCGGGGTCGGGCGAGGCGTATGGCATGAAGCCGGCGTTGACGAAGATCGAACCGGGCGTGTGTTCGGGAATCACTTCGAAGCGGTCCCACGAACCGAACGCGGCCACCTTGCCTCGCGGCAGGTCCAGCCGTTCGCGGACGAACTCGAGCACGGTCGGGAACGGATTGCGGACATCGTCGTTGCTGTCGATGGCCTCGTCGCGCGCGCGGCCGGTCAGCAGTTCGGCATAGCCCGGATAGGAAAAGCGCATGCGGTTGCCGACCTGCACGCGGCTGCCCAGCGCGGCGTTGCCGGCGATGGAACCATGCCCGCGCATCAGCGTGTCCCAGAAGAACGGCATCAGCTTCGCGCGCCGCGCCTGCGGCGTTTCCGCGCCGTAGCGCAGGTACAGCGGATGGTCCTGCAGCCGTTGGCCCGCGCGCAGCCGGCCGCGCAGCAGTTCGACGTCCAGCCCGCCGAAGATTTCCTGCGTGCGCACACCGTCCAGCGTGACCAGCACCACGTTGCGCTGCGGACGGATGCCCGCATCGGCCGCGGCGGCGATGCCGGCCTGCAACAACAGCAGCATCGAAAACAGCAGGCGCAGCCAGCTTTCGTTTCCGCCGGCGCGCGGGAAAGGCCTGTTTTTCCGCATTCGCGCTTGACCCTCGGCGAGCATCGCTCTAGCCTTCCGAATGGTTGGACCATTGCATTCTTGGCCGCGTTCCCGCGCGTGTCAACGCGCGGAAAATCCCGTCCCGTCGCCGCCTTTCCATCCCGTCACGCCTTCCCTCTTCCCGCACGGAGCCCGTTCGATGAAACGCCGCGAATTCCTCCAGACCGGCGCCGTGCTCGGCGCGCTCGCCGCCGCGCCCGCCTTCAACGCGCTGGGCAAGCCGCGCGACCGATTGCGCGTGGCGGTGCTGGGCACCGGCCTGCGCGGCCAGTCGCACCTGTCGCTGCTGCTGCACCGCAAGGACGTGGAGATCGCGGCGCTGTGCGACATCGAGCAGTTCATGCTGGACGCGGCGCTGAAGCAGGTCGCCGACGCCGGCCGGCCCAGGCCGCGCGTCTATACCGGCAGCGACGACGCGTGGAAGCGCATGTTCGACGACGGCAAGCTCGATGCCGTGGTCATCGCCACGCCGTGGGAATGGCATGCGCCGCAGGCCATCGCCGCGATGCAGGCGAAGGTCGCGGTCGGCTGCGAGGTCGTCGCCGGCATCACCCTGGACGACCACTGGGAAGTGCTGCGCACGCAGCAGCGCACCGGCACGCCGTACATGCTGCTGGAGAACGTCTGCTACCGCCGCGACGTGCTGGCCACGCTGAACATGGTGCGGCAGGGCCTGTTCGGCGAACTGGTCCACGTCGAAGGCGGCTACGAGCACGACCTGCGCGCGGTCAAGTTCAACGCCGGCAAGCCGGGCGAGGCCTACGGCGGCGGCGTCGAATTCGGCGACAAGGGCTGGTCCGAAGCGAAGTGGCGCACGCCGCATTCGGTGCGCCGCAGCGGCGAGCTGTACCCGAGCCACGGCATCGGCCCGTGCGCGCAGTGGCTGGACATCCACCGCGGCAATCGCTTCGTCCGCCTGACCAGCTACGCCAGCAAGGCGCGCGGCCTGCACGACTACGTGGTCAGGAACGGCGGCGCGCAGCATCCCAATGCGCAGGTGAAGTTCGCGCTGGGCGACATCGTCACCACCCAGATCGCCTGCGAGAACGGCGAGACCATCCTGCTGACCCACGACACCTCGCTGCCGCGGCCGTATTCGCTGGGCTTCCGCGTGCAGGGCACCGGGGGCCTGTGGATGGACGTCAACCAGTCGATCTACCTGGAAGGCAAGAGCCCGAAGGAACACCGCTGGGAACCGGCGCAGCCGTGGCTGGACAAGTACGACCACCCGCTGTGGAAGAAGTACGCCAGCGCCGCCGAAGGCGCCGGCCACGGCGGCATGGATTTCTTCGTGCTGCACGCCTTCGTCGAGGCGCTGAAGCGCGGCGAGCCGATGCCCATCGACATCTACGACGCGGTGGCGTGGAGCGCAATCACGCCGCTGTCCGAACAGTCCATCGCCGACGGCAACCGCACCTTGGAATTCCCCGACTTCACCCAGGGGCAATGGCAGGCGCGCAAGCGCATCTTCGCCCTCGACGACCGCTACTGAGGACACCCGATGCGCTTCGTTCCGCTTGCCCTGGCCTTCTGCCTGGCCCTGCCGGTCCTTGCCCCGACGCCTGCCCTTGCGCAGGACGTCTCGATCAACGCGCAGGCGCTGGGCCTGCTGCCGCAGCCGCAGCGCGTCGAACTGCGCGAA
This sequence comes from Pseudoxanthomonas sp., assembly GCA_039807145.1. Taxonomy (GTDB): domain Bacteria; phylum Pseudomonadota; class Gammaproteobacteria; order Xanthomonadales; family Xanthomonadaceae; genus Pseudoxanthomonas_A. The sequence goes on from JBDHQQ010000069.1 coordinate 8,061, forward strand.
GGCCGCTTCCAGCCCGGCGACACGGCCAGCATCGCGGTCGTCGGCGCCGGCAAGGCCGATGCGCGCGAGCTCGGCGAGCTGGCCGCATCGGTCCTGCGCGAAGGCTGGAGCGTGCCGGTCGCGGCGCAGCGCGGCCCGCAGCCGGCGACGCTGACACTCACCCTGCAATCCGATCCGCAGGCCGACGCCGAAAGCTACGCGCTGGAAGTCGGTACGCAAGGCCTGCGCCTGACCGCGCCGACCGCCGCCGGCCTGTTCTACGGCCTGCAGACGCTGCGCCAGCTGGCCACGCCGGCCAGCCGCGCAGCCGGCATTCCCGCGCTGCGCATCGACGACGCGCCGCGCTTCGGCTACCGCGGCCTGCACCTGGATTCGGCGCGGCACCTGCAGCCGATCGACTACATCAAGCGCCAGCTCGAGCTGATGGCGCGCTACAAGTTCAACACGCTGCACTGGCACCTGACCGACGACCAGGGCTGGCGGCTGGAGATCAAGCGCTTCCCGAAGCTGATGCAGGTCAGCGCGTACCGCAGGGAAACCGTGGTCGGCCGCAACTTCGATCCGTACGTCGGCGACGGCAAGCCCTACGGCGGCTACTACACCCAGGCGCAGGCGCGCGAGATCGTCGAATACGCGAAGCGGCTGCACATCACCGTGATCCCCGAGATCGACATGCCCGGGCACATGGTCGCCGCGCTGGCCGCGTACCCGGCGCTGGGCTGCACGCCCGGTCCGTTCGAAACCCTGACCGTCTGGGGCGTGTCCGACGACGTGCTGTGCCCCAGCGAGCAGACCTTCGACTTCGTCACCGGCGTGCTGGACGAGGTGATGCAGGTGTTCCCGTCGCGGTACATCCACGTCGGCGGCGACGAAGCGCCGACCATCCGCTGGGAACAGAGCCCGCTGGCGCAGGAGATCATCCGCCGCGAGGGCCTGAAGGACGAACACGCGCTGCAGGGCTGGTTCCTGCGCCGGGTGGAGAAGTTCGTCAATGCGAAGGGCCGCCGGATCATCGGCTGGGACGAGATCCTCGACGGTTCGCCCTCGCCCACCGCCACGGTGATGTCGTGGCGCGGCGTGGCCGGCGGCATCAAGGCCGCGAAGCTGGGCCACGACGTGATCATGTCGCCGACCGACTACGCCTACCTGGACTATTGCGAAGGCAAGCCGCCGCGCGAACCGGACTGCGTCGTCGGCTACCTGCCGCTGAAGCAGGTGTACGCGTTCGACCCGGTGCCGCCATCGCTGACGCCCGCGGAGGCGAAGCACATCCTCGGCGGCCAGGCCAACCTGTGGACCGAGTACGTGACCCGCACCGAGCAGGTCGAGGCCAAGTACTGGCCGCGTGCGCTGGCCGTCGCGGACGTCGCCTGGGCCGCGCCGTCGGCGCGCGACTGGGACGGCTTCCAGCGGCGCATGGGCGCGCAGCTGGCGACGCTGGACCGCATGAAGGTCAATTACCGCATTCCCGAAGTGCGCGGTCTCGAGGCCGACGTGCTGAGCCTGCAGCCGAAGGCGACGCTGGCGCTGTCCACGCCCATTCCGAATGCGACGATCCGCTACACCATCGACGGCAGCGAGCCGACCGCGCAGTCGCCGCAATACACCGGCCCGGTGGAACTGGCGCTGGTGCCGGCCGGCACGCGGGTCAGCGCGCGCGCCTTCCTGGCGGACGGCCGCGCCAGCGTCGTCACCAGCGCCGAGTTCCGCCAGGCCACGCTGCGTCCCGTGGCGAAGGTCGATGCGCGCCATCTGCAGCCCGGCCTGCAACGCCGCTACTACGAGGGCAGCGTGCTGAAGGTGGCGCAGCTGCAAGCGCTTCCCGCGTTACGCGATGACGTGGCCGCGACGCCGGGCCTTCCCGACTACGCGCGCGCCGAGGCCTTCGGCCTGCGTTTCAATGGCTACCTGCACGTGCCGACGGGCGCGATCTACCGCTTCGTGCTGAACAGCGACGACGGCGCGGTGCTGCGCATCGACGGCGAAGTCGTGGTCGATCGCGACGGCGGGCGCAGTCCCGGCGAGTCCTACGGCAGCATCGGCCTGGCGCCGGGCCTGCACCGCATCGAGCTGGATTATTTCCAGGGCGGCGGCGGCAGCGCGCTGTGGCTGAAGATGGGCCGCGAAGGCGAAGCTCCGCAGCCGGTGACGGCCGGGATGTTCTCGCACGCGCGCTGACCGGCTTCGACGACATCGTCGCGCAAGCAAAAGCGGGAGCGGCCAAGGCCGCTCCCGCTTTTTTGTCCTGTCCGCAACAGGCGTAGCCCGGGTAAGCGAAGCGCACCCGGGGCTCTTCCGCAAGCACCGACGGCCTCACCTTGTGACGAAAAACTCCCGGGTGCGGCCCGTGGCCTTACCCGGGCTACGGTTTCTTTTTCCCCCTTTGAAAAAGGGGGATGAAAGGGGGATTTGCTTTTCCGGCCACACCGCGCAAATCCCACGCCGCCCGCCATGCGGGCGCCTGCCCCCTTTTCCAAGCGCCTTGCAACAGCCGAAGGCTGGTCAAGGGTGCGAAGCCGTCCAACACCATCGTCTTGCAGAGCCGAATTCATTCGGCTGCCCTTCGTCGGCACGGCAAACGCAACCGGATGAAGCCAGCGCCACGCCGTCTTGGCGGCGGGTCAAGACCCGCCCTACGTGATCTAGCGATCCAGCGGGCTCAATACGCCACCGGCACCGCGATTGAGCACGTGCGTGTAGATTTGCGTGGTGGCCACGTCCTTGTGGCCCAGCAGTTCCTGTACCGTGCGGATGTCCGCGCCGCTTTCCAGCAGATGCGTGGCGAACGAATGTCGCAGCGTGTGCGCGGATACCGGCTTGGCAATGCCCGCACGCGCGCACGCCGCCTTCAATGCCCGCGACAAGGCGCCGTCGCCGAAATGATGCCGTCGTTCGACCCCGTCGCGCGGATCGCGCGCGCGGCGGGCGGACGGGAACAGGTATTGCCAACCGAGCTCGCGCGGCGCGCCCGGATACTTCCTCGCCAGCGCGTGCGGCAACCATGCGGCGCCGAACCCCGCCTCCAGGTCGGCGGCATGCAACACGCGCACGCGATCGACTTCCTGCCTCAGCGCACCGGCCAGGCTCCCCGGCAATACCGTGCGCCGGTCCTTGCCGCCCTTGCCGTCCCTCACCAGGATTTCGTTGCGGGCGAAATCCACGTCCTTCACCCGCAAGCGCAACGCCTCCATCAACCGCAGCCCGCTCCCGTACAGCAGCCCGGCCAGCAACCGCGGACGCCCTTCCAGTACGGCCAGCAGGCAAGCCACCTCGTCGCGCGACAGCACCGTGGGCACCCGCCGCGGACGCTTGGCCCGGACCACATTCTCCATCCATGGCAGATCGATCCCCAGCACCTGCCGATACAGAAACAGCAGCGCCGACAGCGCCTGGTTCTGCGTGCTCGCCGCGACGTTATCGTGTACCGCCAGCCGGCTGAGGAACGCCTCCACTTCGGCCGCGCCCAACTCGCGCGGATGACGCTTGCCGTTGGCCAGGATGAAGCGGCGAATCCAGCCCAGATAGATCGCTTCGGTGCGCAGGCTGTAGTGTCGCGCCCGCAGGCAGCCCCGCACTTCGTCGAACAGGCGTGGCCGACGCGACCCGGCCGCCATGCCGGAGACGGATATCACCTTGTTTTCGGATGCATAAGACATATCGCCTCGTTCCCCAAGATATGCAACCCAGCATCCTTGCCCGGCCCGGCAATCGCCATCCGTCAAACCATTGAATCCATGTAGGAATTTTCCGATTGACCGTTTTGTTCGGCCCCCTGATACTCCGCACTATCCCCCGTTTTCGGGGTCTAATAGGCGTTAGGCGCCACATCAGCATCATGACCAAATTCTTGTTCATCTACGGCTACGAGTCGCCCAGCGAGTGGGAGACCAATCGCCACTCCGGCACCGACGATGAGTCATCTGGTGCTGTCTGGATTCGCGCCAAAAGCGAGGCCGATGCGCTTACTGCCGGCCGCGAGTTTGCGGAACATCACACCGCATCACTATTCGCTCCCCACCCAGAGCTTTCGTTCCCTGGCTGGGCCGCGGCGGGTTACGCGCACTGGATTGAGCAACACCAATTTGAGCGGTTCTCTCGTGCAGCGCTAGACCTGATCCCAGAGATCAGCTCAAACTCGTAGGCAACTTGAGAGGCCCCATTCCGTACTTCACGGGGTGGCGCCTAACAATTCATTCAAGCCGAAGCCGCTTCGCGGCTCGGCTTAATTCAGGCGTTAGGTGCCACACACAGATTTCCGGGAGCTGAAATGACACTCATAAAGCCACCCGTAGCGCGAGCAACAATGCTCATCCGTAGACCCATCGAGGATGTGTTCAATGCCTTCGTCAATCCCACCGGTACCACCAA